>CAZRND010000074.1:0-17185 GCA_964601345.1 uncultured Acidobacteriota bacterium
GCTTCAGGTCGACGTTCATGGTGCTCACCACGTTGGGGCCGGTGAGAAAGTCAACCTTCGCGCCGGTGAACTCTTTGTTCGACCACACGGAAATGGCCGTGCCGCCCTGCGGATTCTGGCCATGGAAATCGCGCGCCGTGGGATTGCGGCTGGAGAACGGATCGTTCTTCCACTGCACCGCCGGGCGCGGCTCGTAGAGCACCACATCGGCTCCCGGATTCGGTTTGTACTGTTCGAGAGCCGTGATGTCGTCGGCGATCCAGATGGAGCGGCCATGGCTCGCCACAATCAGGTCGCGATCGCGAGGGTGAATCAGCACATCGTCCACGCGCACGCTGGGCAGCCCGGTCATGAACTTGCTCCATTCCTTGCCGCCCTGCATGGTCACGAACAAGCCGAATTCCGTCCCCACGAAGATCAGGTTTGGATTCACGGGATCCTCTCGCACCGCATTGATGTTGCCTTTGGCGGGGAGGTTGCCCGTGAGGTTGGTCCAGGTTTTCCCGTAGTCGCTGGTCTTATAAAGGTACGGGCGGAAATCGTCATTGCGATGATTGTCGAGCGCCACATAGCAGGTGGCGGGATCGAAGTGCGAAGGTTCGATGCGCGAGACCTGCACCCAGCCGTTTGGAGCGGCAGGCGCCGGCTTTAGATTGCCGATCACATTGGTAAACGTTTCGCCGTCATCCAGGCTGAGCTGCAGATTGCCGTCGTCCGTGCCGATCCAGATCACGCCGGGACGCGAGGGAGACTCGCGAATCTGTGTAGCGAGCGAGCTCGCCGCATATCCATCATGCTTGGACGCCATGGGCTTTTCGCCGGAAACGCCCATGATGGCTTGCTCCGGAGCCCAACGATTGACGTTCTTCGTAAGGTCGGTTGGATTCATCCACCACGCGTCGCCGCGATTGTTGGACTTGAAGAAATACTGCGCCGCCATGTAGAGCTTGGCCGGATTGTGCGGCGAGATCTCGAAAGGCGCGTTCCAATAGAACCGGAAAGCGTCGAACTTCGCGGGAGGATTGATCACGTTGGGAGGGCCGCCCCGTCCGCCGCCGCCAAATCCGCCGGCTTCCGCCGCGGCCGCGCCTGCGGCTGGGCCGCTTTCCTCACTGCCTTGGATCACGCCGCGGCCCCCATTCGGACGGATGCTCTTCTGCGTGCCGTTGCGCAAGTCGTGACGCGACATCGAGCCATCCTGCGATTCGCCGTACACGACGGACCAATCGGTGGGGTCCTGTCGCGTGTAGAAACCGTCGCCGCCCGACACCGTGAACCAGTCGGCGTTGGTCGGCCCATTGCCCGCGCGCATGGCGCTTGGTCCGCACCAGGCGTTATTGTCCTGCAGTCCGCCGCAGACCCAGTAGGGCCGGCGCATATCGGCGGACACTTGGTAGAACTGGCCCACAGCCATGTCATTGTGATGGTCCCAACCGCCGGGCTTGGCGCCGTTGTTGTTGCTGTCGAAGCCGCCATCGTGGCCGACCCAAACTTGGCGCGAGTCCTTGGGATTGATCCAGATGGCGTGGTAGTCGGTGTGCGCAGCCTGCATGCCGTACCAAGTCTTGCCGCCGTCGAGGGAGACGCGACCCGGATTGCCGCCAGTGAAGATCTTTTGGTCGTTCGCGGGGTCGACGCGGATCTGGCTAAAGTACATCGGACGGTCGTTGCATCCGCTCATCTGTTTCCAGGTCTTGCCGCCGTCTTCGGAGCGATAGACGCCGCTGCCGTCCAGATTCGGAGCTGCGGCCGCGCCGCCACGTCCGCCGCCACCGCCGCCACCTCCGCCGCCGCGGCCTCCGCCACCGATCCATTCGGTATCCGTACCCGCAGTGCAACTGTTGCCGCCGGTGCCGCCACCACCGCCGCGTCCCGCCAAGCCGCCCAAACTTTGCTGTGAGAGCGTGCCGGCGTTGAACGCGGTGCGGATGTGATCGGCCGTGACAATGCCGCCGGCGATAGCGCCGCGCATCTGTTCGGGCGTCACCGTGTCGGCGGCGAATCCCGCGATAATCTGGTCGGCGGTCATACCGGCCGGCGCCGGTGCGGTCGCCGGCGTGACCTGCTTCTGCGGACCGCCGTCCTTATCGGTGCCGCCGCCGGTTCCCGCGCCCGCGCCGGCTTCCACTTGGGCGTAGACGATGTTCGGATTGGCGCGGTAGACAGCTACCGCGATGCGGCCGTAAATGCCGTCCTTCGGTTTGGGCCAGCCGGCGCCATCGAGCCGCGTCCAGGTGTTACCCGCGTCGGTGGTTTTCCAAAGCGCGCTGTTCGGCCCGCCGCCATTCAATCCCCACCAGGTGCGGCGCCGCGAGTACGAGCTCGCGTAGAGGACGTTCGGGTGGGCGAGATCGATCGCGACATCGTTGAAGCCCGTGTCATTGTCGATGAACTTCGAAAGCTTCCACGTCTTCCCGCCGTCGGTCGTCTTATAAAGTCCGCGTTCCGGATTCGGCCCGAACAGATGGCCGCCCGCGGCCACGTAAACGACATTGGGGTTCGCCGGATCGACGACGATTCGGCCGATCGACTGGGTATTCTCCAGGCCGAGGTGATTCCAATGGGCGCCGCCATCGGTGGTGCCCCAAACGCCGTTCCCGATCGACGAGCTCTGGCGATTGTTGGCTTCGCCGGTGCCCACGTAGACGATTTCTTTGTTCGAAGGAGCGACGGCGATGGCGCCGACGCTGGCGTTCTCCATGTTGTCCCACAGCGGCTTCCAGTAGTTCCCGCCGTCGGTGGATTTCCAGAGGCCGCCGGTCGCGAATCCCACGTACATGGTCATGGGATCCTGCTCGGCGACTTGGATATCGTCGACACGGCCCATCATATTGGCCGGTCCAATGGAGCGGAACGTGAAGCTGCGGAGCAAGGGGTCGGTGGACTGATTGGGTGGCGGAGGCTGCGGAGGTTGCCCGCCTCTGCCCTGCGACCACATTGAGACTGCGAGAACCAAGCAGACCGCTACCGTTAAGACGCGATGAAGCATAGTGTTCCTCTCCTTCGAAGCGTAACCCCGCTGACGTGATGATTGTGGAAGAAGTGGTTCCGGATGGTCAAGGGAAAACGCTTCAGCTCGCCCGCCTTAGACCATTACGGATTGCCTGCCCGAGAGCAGGGGCACAGAGAACTACTATCCTCCTCCTGGAAGCAGAACCTTCTTGGTGGCGTTGAGGATGGTAAGACCGACGATGCGTCCCTCGCGGAGACGGACAACTACTCCCTCATCGGTGATGTCGGAATCATCGGCGGGTGCAGGTTCACCGAATGAGATGTACAACACATCTCCCTCGCGATCGTAAGTTATCTTTGCTTGTTCCGCTACTGAGACTTCTGCCATCGAATCGTCCTTCGTAACAGCTTAACATGCCGCGAAATGAAGAAGGCGCAACTGGACTCCACCGAAGACTGAGAAACTCGCCGGACCATCCCTCGACGACAAATTCGGGGTCTTCTAAGGCCCATCGCAGCTCGGCCTCATATTCCGTGTTCTCTCCAAATTCGGGATGACTGATGCATATCTTTTGGTTCCATCCATCTTCCGAGAGCCGAATGCGATGGCCGAGAGGGGTCGTGACAGTCCATCGTTCGTTAGGCATTAGTTTGCATCGCCGGCCACGGTGAAGCTCTGGTCAATTCACCAGCCCGAAGCACATGATGTTCGATCCTACCGCGAGTACCACGAATTGCTCTCCGCCTATAGCAAATGACATCGGCGACGTTTTCATCGTGGCGTTCAGAGGCACGCGCCAGAGCGTTTTGCCGTCTCGCTCGTCGGCAGCTACCAGATGGCCGGTGCCGTCTCCATAGAAGAGGATTCCTGAGGCCGTGCCGAGCACTCCGGCATATCTTTTGGCCTCCGCGGGGCCCTCCTGGGGGATCTCCCACACGATTTTTCCAGTCTCGATATCGAGCGCGCGGAGATATTTCTTCGCGGGCTCTTCTGCCGGGCGGCCCGTCTTCCAACTGCCCGCCGAAATCTTAACGGTGCATTTCTCCGTGGCCATCACGTAATACAAGCGCGTGACCGGGCTGAACGCCGTGGAATTCCAGTTCGTCGCGTGACCGGGACAGGCCAGATCGCGCTCCGGCACGCGGACCGGCCGACCATCCGCGCCGATTCCACTGGCCCACGTCAGGCGGCGGACGAACTTCTCCGCCAGCAGCAGCCGGCCGTCGGTACGATCAAAGACGTAGAAAAAACCGTTGCGGTCGGCATGCAGGAGCAGCTTCCGATCCTGCCCGCGGAACTTGGTGTTGACCAGGACGTTCGGCTCGGTGGCATCCCAGTCGCGAACATCGTGGGGCGTGAACTGGTAGTGCCATTTCAATTTTCCGGTCGCGGGATCGAGCGCCAGCACGCAATCGGTGTATAGATTGTCGCCGCCCCGCTCGCGATCGTCAGAGTCCGGCCAAGGATTGCCCGTGGCCCAGAACAACGTGTCGGTTTCGGGATCGTAGGAACCGGTGAGCCACGTGCCGCCGCCGCCCGTGGCGACGGCCGATCCCTTCCACGTCTCAAAACCTGGATCACCTTGCGCGGGAATGGTCCAGCGGCGCCAGGCGCGCTCGCCCGTGTCCGCTTTGTATGCATCCAGGAATCCGCGGATTCCCCAATCGCCTCCCGCGACTCCGGCAATCACCAGGTCCTTCACTACCAGCGGAGCGATCGTTCCTCCGTATTTCTGCGGTTCGTCGGGCATCACCACTTCCCAGACCGGACGGCCCGTCACGCGATTCAACGCGATGAGATGCGCGTTGTCGGTGACAAAAAAGATCCGGTCGCCCAAGATAGCTACACCTCGATTTGTCCCGAGCGACGCATCGGAGACCAGGTCGGGCGTGCGCGGTCGTGAGTAATGCCAGATCTCCTGGCCGGTGCGCGGATCGAGCGCGTACACCTGGTTCGGTCCCGTCACGTACATGACGCCGCCGGCGACGATCGGGACCGTCTCCAGTCCGAAGTACTTCATGTTCTCGCGAAAATAGGGAGTATCCGGCAGGAACTGCGACCACAGCGGTATGGAGAAGGTCCACTTCACAGCGAGACGGCTCACGTTCGCCCGGTTGATTTGTTCCAGTCCGCTATACCGGTTGCCGCTCACGTTTCCGTTGTATGTCGGCCATTCGCCAAGCTTCGGCTTCAGGATATTCTCGAAGGCGATGCCGGTGGGCGACGGGCGTTGGGCGTCCATTGCTGGGTGAATCGCCCCGGGCTGGACGCCGGTGAGCTTGCTCAGGAACGCGATCACGTCCCGCAACTCATCTGCGCTCGCCTTCGCAGGTTCCATGAGCGAGCGCTTCTCTTCCGTGATGCCCGCAACGGTCTCGATCGGCAGGGGATGAAACGCGCCCTCCAGATCTTGCACGATGATGTCGAAATTGCTCCGACTGCGCGCGAATCCGCGCAGCGTTTGGCCGTTCCGCAGGCGCACGGAAACCAGATCGTAGCCGGGAGTGATTCGCGCGTCCGGCTTGAGCAGCGACTCGCGGATTTCTTCCACGCTCATGTCCAGTGCGATGTCGGACAAATCCGGCCCGATGGGCGAGCCTTCGCCGCGCACCATGTGGCAGGACGCGCATTGTCCTTTGCCGAAGAAGAACTGCTTACCGGCGGCGACATCGCCGGGGACGTTCACTTTGGCGGCGGATGCGTTCAGCGAGACGACCATGTTGACAAGCGCGTCGACCGTACCGGACGGCAGATCGAACCCGGGCATCCCCGCCGCGGGGATTCCGTTTTTGATCGTATTGCGGAGATTCTGAGCAGATCGCCGGCGGACCGACTGACTTCCGGCCAGCGCGGGACCTTGCTCGGAGCCGCGCGCATCTTCTCCGTGGCAGCCGCTGCAGAGTTTCGAGTACGTTTGCCGGCCGGCGTCTTGCGC
Organism: uncultured Acidobacteriota bacterium; assembly: GCA_964601345.1. Taxonomy (GTDB): domain Bacteria; phylum Acidobacteriota; class Terriglobia; order JAJPHL01; family JAJPHL01; genus CAZRND01. Next base: position 5,889 of record CAZRND010000074.1, read on the forward strand.
CCGCAGGATTGGAATCACGGCTGCCACGACGATCAGGATTTGCGCCAGCCGGTTCATGCTTTCACGCGCGTCAGATCTTCACCGAGAATGGTCGGGCACCACATCGTCTCGATATGCTCCACCACCAGCTCCGTGCCTCGCGTGTGGCTCACGAAGGGCCGCGTGCGCGGATCATACATTGAGTCGGTAAGATCGCGAGCCAGCACGACGTCGAAGCCGAGTCGCGTCATTTGCCGCGCCGCGAATCCGCGATTCAAGATGCAGATGTTGGTGTGCACTCCCATCAGCACGATCTTGTCGATACCTTCCTGCTTGCAGTAGTTGTAAATCTCCTGCCCGCTGTCGCTGACGCCGTCGAAGCCGACAATGTCAATGGCCGGATGCTCGCGAGTCCAGGGCCAGGGCGGCCCCTTGTACTGCTTCACGATCGGGTCGTCGCATCCGCCCGCGGAGTCGTCAATGGGAAAGTTGCGTTCCTCTTCGGGGATGCGCGGGCAACTCCTCAGCAGAGGGAAAGGAGACGCGGCCGTGGGAGCGCTGCGCATACGCTCGCGCCATACCGTTCCCTCGTAGAACTTCATCGTGTCGCTCGGCGCGTGCACGATCATGACGCCCAGGCTGCGCGCGGCGCTGACCACCTGATTCATCCGAGGCGCCATCGCGGCAACGCGTTGCGCCGACATCGCGCAGGTATGCGTGTCCCACATGTCGCAGATGACGATCGCCGTGCGCGCCACGGGCCACAGCAGCGTCTGCTCAGAGGCGGCCCCTGCTTTGGTTCTGCGGCGGGCCCGGAGGCTCAGCGTGCCGGACACTTTCGGCCGGTTCGGCGGCGCGTCTCCGCGAGGCGTCTGTACTGCCGCACCCACCGCCGCCACGACCGCCGCCGAGAGCGATCCGAGAAATACTCTTCGGTCAACGAGTTTCATGAGCTTTGAGCGGGCGGATTTTCAGATTTCGGAACCACACTTCTTCCCCATGATCCTGCAGCAGAATGGCTGTCGCGAACTTGGTGCCAAAGTGCGGGACGTCCTTGAACTTGCTGGCCGCAATCGCCTGCGCCAACTCGGGACTCTCCAGTGTGTACTCGACGATCTTCGCGCCGTTCAACCAGTGCTCCACGTGCTTGCCCTGCACCAGAATCCGCGACTGATTAAATTCACCGACGGGCTTCATCTTCTTGCTGCTGTTGGGCGCTACCAGCGAATAAAGAGATCCTGTCTGCCGGATCGCGCCCACGCTCGCGTCGGGATGTCGCTCGTCGTCGAGCAGTTGATACTCATGACCGACGGCGCTGCGGCCATCGTCCCCTTCGTACATTTTCGTCCCGCGCGAATCTTTGCGGTCGAAAATGAAATACTTCACACCGCTGTTGCCGCCGGCGCCGATGCGCCATTCGAAGGTGAGATCAAAATCGGTGAATTTCTCGGCGGTGAGGATGTCGCCGCTACCGCTTCCTGGACGTCCGGTGCCTTTGCTGTTCTTCAGGCAGCCTTCGGCGACGGTCCAACCGCCGGACGGGACCGCCTGGCCCGTCGCGTAGGAACGCCATCCATCCAAGGTCTTACCGTCGAACAGCAGCTTCCATCCGTCTCTCTTCTCGGCGGCCGAAAGAGTATTGAGGTTCGAGCCGGTGGATTGGCCCGAGGCCAGGAAAGCCGTCAGGATGAAGCAAAGAACGAATGTTGAGCTGCGCATGCGGGTATCTTACCTGAGACAAGATCCAAAATCTGTGTAAACTAGATCCAGCTTTCGAGGGGGCGCTCCGAGGGGGCAAGAATGCTTCGTGCTGCAGTTGTTACGTCGTTCCTCCTTTTCACACTCTATGCGTTTCCGCAGGACTACCGCGCGACGATCTCCGGCCAGGTAACGGATTCTTCGGGGGCCGCGATTCCCGGGGCCAAGGTCAAGGCGTTTCAAAACAACACGGGCGATGTGCGAGAGACCGTCACGAATCACGCCGGCTTCTATGTTCTGACGCCGCTGCAGCCCAGCACGTACGACCTCGAAGTTGCCGCTCCCGGATTTCAGACCATGAAGCGCGCCGGCGTTACCGTGCTGGTGGCGGAGAAGGCCGACATCCCGTTTCAATTGAAGCTGGGCAGTGTCAGCGAACAGGTGGTTGTGACGGCCCCCAGCGAAACTCTGCAGACCGGCGACGCCTCGGGCGGCCTCAACTTCGATTCCCGCATGACTTCGGAATACGCGCTGAACGGACGCCAGGTGTATATGCTCATGGACCTGACGCCCGGCGTGCTTTTCACGCAAGAGGACTTCGGCTCCAGCGGCTTCTCCGGCACGCGCGGTTGGGATGTCAACGGCAACTTCACGATCAACGGCGGCAAGACGGGCACCAACAGCTTCACACTCAACGGCGCTCCGATCAGCCTCACCGGCACGTTCAGCATTGCACCCAACGTCGACGCCATCCAGGAATTCAAGGTGATGTACAACACCTACGACTCCTCGATGGCCCGCACAGGCGGCGGAAGCGTGAATACCACATTGAAGATGGGCACGAACCGCTGGCACGGATCGCTCGCCGAATTTCTGCGCAACAGCGTGCTCGACGCCAACTACACGCAGCTCAACGCGGCGGGGCAGCCCCGCGGAAAACACATCGTCAATCAGATCAGCGGCACCGTCGGCGGCGCTATCCGCAAGGACAAGGACTTCATCTTCTTCAGCATGGAAATGTGGCGCGAGCGCACGCCCTTCGCCGTGGTGGCCGATGTTCCTCCGCTCGACCTCCGCACCGGCCAGGCGTTTTCCAAATACAGCATGCTGGTCTACGATCCGCTCACCAGCCACGTCTGCAACGCGCAGGCCGACGGCGTCAGCAGTTGCTCCAGCACTTACATCCGGAATCCCTTTCCCGGCAACGTCATTCCCGACGCTCGCATCAGCCCCATCGCCAAAAAAATTCTGAGCTTCTATCCAGCGCCGAATTATCCCGGACTGGTGAATAACTACGTTTCGGGCACGGGAGGGAAATACCGCTACGATCAGCCGATCGTCCGCTACGATCGAACGATCGACAGCCGGAACCGGCTGATGTTCACGTTCACGTTCCAGGATGGCGAGGAATATCGGAACGCCTCCGGCATGCCGGGAGGGGCGGCGTGGGGAGACATCTACTCGCACCGCCGGCCCCAGAACTATACGGTGAGCTGGAACCGCACGCTGTCGCCGGCGTCCATCTTCGACCTGCGCGTTTCTTTTAACCGATTTGCGCAGCGCTTTCCGCGGCTCGACTACTCCGACGTTCCCACGGCCGCTTCTCTCGGCATCGCCCAACTGCCGAAAATACCGACCAGTCCGGTGGACTCGCCGCCGCGAATCCAGCTCGATCAGTTCTCGAATCTTTTCGGAAATACGGGCAGCGATATCCAGACGTTCTACGCCGAGAACCTTTGGAACGCGGTTCCCAGCGTCACGGTCGTACACGGCAAACAGACGATGCGGTTCGGCGTGGACCTGGTGTATGCGGCCCGGGGCGAAGCGAATCTCGGCTGGACCAACGGCAGCCTGCAATTCAATCGCGGCGGCACGTGGCGATATTCGACGCGCACGAGCGCCTTGAACTCCACCGACGGTTCCGGAATCGGCGATTTGCTGCTCGGCATCCCTTACAGCGGACAAGTGGACTGGAACGACACGTTCTATCGCTCGTGGCCCTACTTCGGCCTTTACGTCCAGGACGATTGGAAGATTCACCGGAATGTGACTTTGAATCTCGGCTTGCGTTACGACGTCCAGATTCCCTGGGTGGAGCGGCGGAATCGCGTGACCACCGGCTTCGACTACAGCGCGGTGAATCCGCTCAGCGACCAGATCCTTGCTAACTGGCGGCGGATGGAGGCGACGTACAACGCCAATCCCGCCAACCGATATCCGTATCCCGATCCGCCGGCGGCGATTTATGGCGGAAAGACATACATCCAGCCGGGCAAATCGCGCCGCACCTACGCGACGGACTGGTGGAACATCCAACCGCGCATCGGCGTGGCTTGGGCGATCGGGCCGAGCACGGTGCTGCGGGGAGGATTCGGGATCTTTTACCGCACCGCGACGCAGTGGGGGCTGACCGATGGATTTAACCAGACCACGAACTACGTGCGCAGTCTCGACGGCGACGCCACACGCACGGCGCAAAACTCTTTTACCGGGCCCTATTCCTTGCAAAACCCGTTCCCGGACGGCGCATTGACGCCGCAAGGGGCGGAGGCCGGATTGCTGGCCAACGCCGGCAACGCGGTCAGTTACGACGGTCTCTTGCGGCCGATTCCGCGAACTTATCAGTACTCGTTCGGAATCCAGCGCCGCCTCTTCTCGAATATCCTTCTGGACGCCACTTACTCGGGCAGCGAGACCATTCACGATGCGGTGTCGCTGAACACCGATTACTGGCCCTGGGATTTGAATGTCGCGGCACAGGCCACTAACGCCGTCGGCGATACGACGGTGCCGAACCCGTTCTTTGGCCTGATTCCGGGAGGTCGCACATTCGGTACCCAGACGATCCGTCGCCGCGAATTGTACCGGCTATATCCGCTCTTTGCGAATGTCACCAACAACACCGAGCCGTGGGCGCGCTACCGCTACGACGCACTGCTGCTGCGCCTCGACAAACGCTTTACCACCGATCGGAGCGCGATGGGCGGGTTAACCTTGGTTTTCTCTTACACCTTCTCGAAGAACGTGCAGACCGCGAACTTCCTGAACAATTGGAACTGGGCGCATGAGAAACCGGTGCACGAGTTAGTCAGTTTCGACAAGCCCCAGAATGTCGCGATCAGCGGCGTCTGGGCGCTGCCGGTGGGTCGCGGCCGGCACTTCGCAACGCCGAACAAACTCGTGAATACAATCGCGGGCGGCTGGACGATGAATTGGGCTTACCGCTACACGTCCGGCACGCCGGTGAGCGGCATCAATGCGATTAATAGCTGCGGCACGCTGGTGCTGAGCGATCAGTCGCACGACCACTGGTGGAACAACGACAAATCTTGCTGGAAGGGAAATCCAGGATACATGCCGCGCGTAGTGGAGGACCGCTACGCGTGGCTGCGCTGGCAGGATAACTTGACCGTCAATCTGGCGGCCGGCAAGACGTTCCAGGTTTCGGAGCGATGGAGCTTGAACCTGCGCGGCGAAGCCTTCAATTTGCTGAATACGCCGATTTGGAAGACCGCGTCGACAACTTACACAGACGCGAGCTTCGGGATGTTGTCCATCGAACAGCGCAACTTCCCCCGCAATATCCAGGTAGCAGCGAAGCTGGTGTTCTGATGGCGTTGCGGCAAGAAATTGGAGACACGCGTGCGCGCCGGGCGAAGCGGCTGTTGGGGTGAGCAGCCGGGCTACATAAACAAGTCCACCCAGCTATTCTTCTCAAAACTGTATCTCTTAGATACCATCAGCGGCAAGGAATCGTAACCGAGGGTGTGAGAGAAGCCGTTATAGCTGTATTTTGCGAACAGGACTGTGTAGCGCGCGGGCGGGATGGAGGGCAGAAATTCGGGCGTCACCTGCTCCAAGCGTTCCGGCCAGCGTTGGTACTTGGCGTGGTATCGGTTGCAGGCTTCGATGATGAGCGCGGCGTGGCGATCGGCCACGCGCGTATTCCAGTTGTCATATTCCCCGGCAGCGAAGAGACAGGCTCCGCAAATGAGGACCTGCTGGAACCGGGTCCAAAGCAACGGCCATTGCTTCTTGTAGGCAGCCCGTAAGAGCACGAACGCCGTGCCCAAGAGAGTCGCAAACAAGAGCAACCCCACGGATATTGCATCCCCGAAGATCACTCCGCTTACAAAGAAACCTCCCGCGCCAAGGGCGAACGCGCGGAAGAGCGGATGGTCGATCACTTGGGACAGCATATACTCCAGGGATGAGACATACAATCCTGGCAATATCACTGGCGTTGTGCGCGGCGGGACCGATGGCCGCGCAGGGCAACGACCTGTCGTTCGAAGTGAAGAGGGACTACGAAAGCGTACGCAACTATTTCATTCGGGCCGCCGAGAAAATGCCCGAGGCGGATTACGGATTCCGTCCTTCGCCCGACGTGCGCACTTTCGGCCAACAAGTAGCCCACGTCGCCGACGATCAATACAACTTGTGCGCTCCCGCGTTAGGGCAAACGAGAAGAGCGGCGTATACGGCGATCGAGAAGAGTCTCTCGAAGAAAGCAGAGCTGGTGGCGGCGCTCAAAGACGCGTTTGCCTATTGCGATCGCGCCTACGGCGAGCTGACCGATGCATCGGGCGCGGAACCGGTCACGGGACGGATGAGGACTAAGTTCGGCATGCTGAATTGGAACCTCTGGCACACCTGGGAGCACTACGGAAACATCGTCGTATACCTGCGCATGAAGGGTCTCGTGCCCCCGTCGAGCGAGCGAAAATAGCGCATAATAGGACGGCGTGAAGCGCTATCCACATCCGGAGCCGGGCGACCGGCCCGCGCTGTTGCATCCGGCGTACGCTTCGACGGTGCGTCGCGCGCCGGCGAAGCCGATGCTGGCGTTTCCGCCCACCCTCTCCGAGCTCACCGGACCGCTGTACGGACACAATCCAATCGGCGAAGGCGATCACGACCTGACGCGTCATCACGCGGGCGAGCCGCTCGGCGAGCGGATCATCGTGGCCGGCCGCGTCGTCGACGAGGACGGACGCGGCATCCCAAACACACTTGTTGAACTGTGGCAGGCGAATGCCGCCGGTCGGTATCACCACGCGGTGGACAATCACGACGCTCCGGTCGATCCAAACTTCACGGGCGCGGGACGGGCCATGACCGACGCGGAGGGGAACTACCGATTTGTCACGATCAAGCCCGGCGCATATCCCTGGCGCAATCACGAGAACGCCTGGCGTCCGGCGCACATTCACTTTTCGCTCTTCGGTCCATGCCTCATCACGCGCCTGGTGACGCAGATGTATTTTCCGAACGATCCGCTGATGTCCTACGATCCGATCTCGCAATCGATTCCCAGCGAGCGCGCGCGCCAGAGCCTGATCGCGCAATTCGATCTCGCACTGACGCAGCCGGAATGGGCGCTCGGATATCGCTGGGACATCGTCCTGCGCGGACGCGACGCCACTCCGTTCGAGGAGCCGAAGTGAGCCGGCTGCCCGCGCCTTCGCAAACCGTGGGTCCGTTCTTTCACCTCGGGCTCACGACGAACGCCGCGCTCGGCTGCATGGCGAGCGCCGGCGCGAAGGGCGAGCGCATCCGGCTGCGGCTTCGTCTGCTGGACGGCGACGGCAAACCGGTGCCGGACGGCATGTTCGAACTCTGGCAGGCCGACGCCTCAGGAAAATACGATCATCCGGCCGACAAGCAAGACAAGACGGCCGATGCCGCCTTCTGCGGGTTTGGTCGTCTCGCAACGCAAGCCGATGGAAGCTGCACGTTCGAGACAATCCGGCCGGGAGCGACTCCCGGCCAGGCGCCCCACATCAACCTCTCGGTATTCGCGCGAGGATTGCTGGACCGTGTATGCACGCGCATTTACTTCGCGGGTGATCCAGCGCTCAACGCGGACCCGGTCCTGACTCTCGTGCCCGAGAGCCGTCGCGGAACGCTGCTGGCCCAGCCTGATCCCGCGGCCGCTGGAACGTGGAATTTCGATATTCGCCTGCAGGGCGAGAGCGAAACAGTGTTCTTCGAAGTCTGATGCTGAACAGCCTGGGAACCACCGCCGAGCTTGCCGAAATATTTTCCGACCACTCGGTCCTCGCCGCGCTGCTGCGATTCGAAACCGCGCTGGCGACAGTACAAGCGCGCGTCGGCCTGATTCCGCAATCGGCCGCCGACGCGATCGCGCGAGCCGCGACCGCGGGCGCCTTCGATACCGAGGCGCTCGGCCGCGATGCCCGCGCGAGCGCTACCATCGTGATTCCGCTCGTGAATGCTTTGGCGGCGCGTGTTCACGAGAGCGACGCGGCGTCATGCCGCTTCGTCCACTGGGGCGCGACCAGTCAGGACGTCATCGACACGGCGATGGTCCTGCTGCTCGGCCGCGCTGGCGATGTCCTGGCCCGGGATCATGATCGCCTGACGCGATCGCTTCGCGAGCTCAGCGATCGGCATGCAAACACCGTGATGCTCGCGCGGACCTTGTTGCAACCTGCGCTGCCGATCACGTTTGGATACAAGGTCGCCGGCTGGTATGCCGCGATCGCGCGAAGCGGGCGGCGCGTCCAAGGCCGCTTCAGCGAGGCGCTGAAGATTCAGTTTGGCGGCGCGGCAGGAACGCTGGCGGCCTACGGCGAACGCGGGCCCGCTCTCGCGCGCGATCTGGCGGCGGAGCTGGGTTTGGCCGCAGCGCCTCCGTGGCACTCTCAACGCGATCGTTTGGCCGCGCTTGCCGGGAGCTCCGGTATTTACGTCGGGACACTTGGCAAAATGGCGCGCGACATCGCGCTGCTGATGCAGTCGGAGATCGGCGAAGTCTCGGAGCCGGGCGGGGGATCGTCCTCCATGCCCCATAAGAGGAATCCCGCGGGATGCGTCATAGCCCTAGCCGCTGCGACACGCGTGCCGGGTCTCGTTGCGTCGTTTCTTGCCGCGATGGTTCAGGAGCACGAACGCGGTGCGGGCGGCTGGCAGGCAGAGTGGCCCGTGCTTACGGATATCGTGCAATCCATGGGTAGCGCGCTCGCGGCGATGCGCGGAGTCATCGAAGGGTTAACGGTCTTCCCGGACCGGATGCGTGAGAACGTCGGGAAAACGCCGGAGAAAGAATTGGGGTCGGCCGAGCTGTTTCGAAAACAACTGCTGGAAGAAGAGGGATAAATGCCATTCGTCAAAGCGGGTGGATTGCGTCACTACTATCGCTTGGAAGGAATCGATAGCGCGCCGGTGATTATCTTTTCGCAGTCGCTCGGCTGCGATCACACCCAGTGGGACGCGCAGGCTGAGCATCTATTGCCGCACTTCCGTGTGTTGCGATATGACTTGCGCGGGCACGGCGCGAGCGAGGTCGTGCCCGGCGATTACAGCATCGAGATGCTCGCGCGCGACGTCCTGGCTATCGCCGACGCGCTCGAGATCCGGCAGTTCGCGTTTTGCGGCCTCTCCATCGGCGGGATGATTGGACAATGGCTTGGGGCCAACGCTGCCGAGCGGCTCACACACCTGGTGCTCGCGAACACCTCGTCGCGCCTCCCCGACAACAGCATGCTCGAGGGGCGGCGGAAGACGGTGCTGGCGCAGGGCATGGACGCCATCGAAGCGACCGTGATGCAGCGCTTTTTCACGTCGGAGAGCCTGGCCGCGGATTTGCCGCAGGTCGCGAGAACCCGCCGCGTGCTGCGCGCCACCGATCCTGTGGGATACGCAGGTTGCGCCGCCGCGGTGCGGGACATGAATCAGACCGCGATCCTCGCGAGCATTCGCACACCGACACTGATCGTCGACGGAAGCCGGGACATCTCCTTACCGTGGGCAGGGAATGGCGATGTTCTGGCGCGAGAAATGCCGAAGGCGCTCGTGGAGCGGCTTCCCGCCGCCCACCTTTCGAACCTGGAACGGCCGCGATCGTTCACCGCGGCTTTGCTGCGCTTTCTAATGCCGGCGCCGGAGAACACGCTCGAAGCCGGCTGGAAGAAGCGTCGCGCTGCGCTCGGAAGCGGCTACGTAGATCGCGCGGTCGCAAACGCCACTGACTTTACCCGCGGCTTTCAAGAGTTCATCACCCGCTATGCTTGGGGGAGCGTCTGGAGCCGACCGGGACTCGACGACCGCACGCGCCGCCTGCTCACGCTGACCGCGGTCGCCGCGCTCGGCCGCTGGGAGGAGTTTCGCATTCACGTCCGCGCGGCGCTCGATGGCGGGATGGAAGCCTGCGACCTCGAGGAAGCGTTCCTGCAGCTCGCGATCTATGGCGGCGTGCCGGCGGCTCTCTCGGCGTTTCGCGCCGCCAACGAGGAGATGGGGAAGTCCTGATGCAACGAAAGACGCCGCCGTTCCGCGCCGATCATGTCGGGAGTCTGCTCCGTCCTCCGGAGCTGAGAGAGGCGCGCGCGCGGCGGGAATTGGGTGATATCACAGCCGCAGAGCTGAAGAGTATCGAGGACCGCGCGATTCAAGGCGCGATCGCGAAGCAGGCCGAAGTCGGATTGCGCAGCGCCACGGACGGAGAATTCCGTCGGGCGATGTGGCACTTCGATTTTCTCGAGCGGCTCGACGGTTGCGAGGCGTACACGCCGGAAGGCGGCATCGCCTTCAAGGGAATTGCGACGAAGGCGAAAGGCGTCCGCGTCGTCGGCAAGGTCGGATTCACCAGTCATCCGATGCTCGATCACTTCCGCTTCCTCCGGAAGCACGCCGGACGCGCGACTCCGAAGATGACGATCCCGTCGCCGAGCGTCTTGCATTTCCGCGGCGGCCGCGCGGCGATCAGCGAAAAGGTTTATCCCGACATGGCCGAGTTCTACGCCGACTTGGGGAAGGCTTACAATTGCGCCGTCCAGGCTTTTGCCGCGGCGGGATGCCGTTACCTGCAGCTCGACGAGACGAATCTTGCTTACCTGTGCGATCCCGAGCAACGGAAGATCTTGCGCGATCGCGGAGACGATCCCGAAGCGCTGCCGGCGATCTACGCGCAGATGATCAACACGGCGATCACGGGACGTCCTAAGGACATGACCATCACGATGCATCTGTGCCGCGGCAATTTCCGATCGAGTTGGATTGCGCAGGGCGGCTACGAGCCGGTGGCCGAGCTGCTTTTCAACGGCATCGACGTGGATGGCTACTTCATGGAGTATGACACCGAGCGCGCCGGCGGCTTCGAGCCGCTGCGCCTCGTGCCCAAGGGCAAGACCGTGGTTGCCGGAGTTGTCACATCGAAGAACGGCGAGCTCGAATCGAAGGACGACATCAAACGCCGGCTCGATGAAGCCTGGCGCTGGATCCCTCCCGAACAGCTCTGCCTGAGTCCGCAATGCGGATTTTCCAGCACCGAGGAAGGCAACATTCTGACCTATGATCAGCAGTGGGCGAAACTCGAACGCATCGTCGAGGTCGCCCAGGAAATCTGGGGGAGGTAGGAATGCTTCTTGAAGTCGCTCTGTTGCTCGCCATGATGGCTCAGACTCCGGCGCCGGCGACGCGGCCGGTGCGGCCGCCGCCGCCGGCGCGCGATCCGAACACGCCGGGATACGTGACGGCGAAGGATTTGCCCGACGGCCAGAATGCTCCGATCAATGTCGACGGCAATTTCATTCTCGGGCCGACTCACGATCCCGTGCCGGAGACGATCGAGCAGGAGGGCGTGCCGAAGGGAACCA
>CAZRND010000075.1:0-17095 GCA_964601345.1 uncultured Acidobacteriota bacterium
GTCCAGGCCTTCCGGCTCGAGGAAGATCTGGTGCCGCGGCTTGTCGGGGAACTTTACGATCTTGTCTTCGATCGACGGACAGTAGCGCGGACCGATGCCGCTGATTTGCCCGCTATAGAGCGGCGACTTCTGTATGCTCTCGCGGATGATCCGCTGCGTCTCGGCCGTCGTGTATGCGACGTGGCAGGGAACCTGCGGCTGCGAAATGCTCGTCGTGCGGAAAGAAAACGGTGTCGGCTCGGGATCGCCGTGCTGAACCTCGAAGCGCGTCCAGTCGATCGAGCGGCCATCGAGCCTGGGAGGGGTTCCTGTCTTCAAGCGCGTCGATCGGAGTCCAAGCAGCTTCAGCGCCTCGCCAAGCATTTGCGACGGCGGCTCGCCACTGCGGCCGGCCGGATAGGTCGTCTCGCCGACATGAATCAGGCCGTTCAAGAAAGTGCCAGTAGTAACTACTACGGCGTTAGCTGAAACAAGCCGCCCGTCCCGTAGCTTTACCCCGCGCAGGATTGGTCTATTTACTACATTTGTAGAATCAACAATCAGGTCGACAACCTCTGCTTGCTTGATCTTTAGGTTGGGCTCATCCTCAAGAACCTGCCTCATCTTGACGCGATACTGCTTCTTGTCGCACTGCGCGCGCGGCGACCACACCGCCGGTCCGCGGCTGGTGTTGAGGAGCCGAAACTGGATTCCGACGGCGTCGGTAACCTGTCCCATGATGCCGCCGAGGGCGTCGACCTCGCGGACCAGGTGTCCCTTCGCGATGCCGCCCACGGCAGGATTGCAGGACATCTGCGCGATCAAGTCCAGGTTCATCGTTGCCAGGGCGGTATTCAGCCCCATGCGCGCGCACGCCACCGCCGCTTCGCAGCCGGCATGACCCGCGCCCACGACGAGCACGTCATAGGACTCTGAAAATGACATTGCCACCTGAATATTCTAGCCCGGATTCTCGGTGAGCGGAGTGCGCGGGTCGACTAGCCAGTACATCAGAACGCCGAAGGCAAAGACCGCCGCGGCGACAAAGAACGGAACGCGCCACGATCCCCACCATTCGAGGGAATACCCAACGACGAGTGGCGCCAGCGCGCCGCCCAGGTTTCCGGACGTATTCATGAACCCGGTCACGACTCCGGCGTGCCGCCGTCCCACGTCGAGGCAAACGGACCACGCGGGGCTCGCGGTCATCATCTGGAAGCATGCGGCGAACGCCAGCAACGTCGCCGCGACGATGCGGTTTTCCGTCAAGGCCACGATCACGAGCATGAGTGCGCTCGCGGCATAACCGGCTGCGCCGATTCCGCAGCGCGCCAGCTTCAGGTTGCCGGTTCGATGCGCGAGATAATCCGTGGCCCATCCGCCGAAGAGGAAGGCGATGGCGCTCAGGATCCAAGGCAAGGCGGAAAACAATCCGGTGTAGGATTCCGAAAATCCTCGCGCCTTTAAGAGGTAGGTTGGAAGCCAGGTCAAATAGAAGTAGAGACCATAGCCGTACGCGAAATACATTCCACAGATGAAAGCGAGGTTGGGACTGCTCAGCAGCAGTCGCCAAGGAACAGAATGAGAATTGTGCGCCCCATCGGCCTGACCCGCGCGGATGAGGTTCAACTCGCCTTCGTTGACTGCGGGATGATTCTGCGGCAAGTCGCGAAACCACGCGTACCACACCGCGCACCACAGTGCGCCAAGCGCGCCAAACTCAACGAACGTCCAGCGCCAGCCCTGGAATCTCAGCAGGAAAAAGACCGTCGGCGCCGTGACTGCCGATCCGATGGCGAGTCCAAAGAACGAAGCGCTCATGGCGCGGCCTTGCTCCGCGTAGGGAAACCATCGTGAAACGGTCCGCGCGATGTTGGGGAACGCGCCCGCTTCGCCGGCACCGAAGAGCAGGCGCACGATAAACAGCGATGCAAAGCCGGTGGCCGCGCCGGTCAAGCACGTGAAAGCAGACCAGCAGAGGACAATTCGAGCCAGCGCCTTGCGCGTGCCGATCACGTCGCCGAGCCAGCCGCTCGGGATCTCGAAGAGCGCGTAGGCGAGCGCGAAGGCGCTGAAGATGTATCCCATCTGCGGCGCGGAAAAACCAAATTCCTTGACGATGGCGGGCGCCGCCGCCGAGATGCACAAGCGATCGAGATAAGTGATCGCCGCGAGCGTGAAAATCAGCCAGAGAACTTTGAAGCGGGCCCGCGAAGGCATCCGCACATGATACTTTCGTGTTAGCTTCAAGAGGCATGAAAATCCTCGTCCTCGGCTCGGGTGGACGCGAACACGCGTTGGCCTGGAAACTCCAACAAACGAGCGGCGGCGCCGACATCTTTTGCGCACCCGGGAGCGCCGGAATGGCCGCGGATGGCCTGCGCATCGAGAACGCGAACATTACCGATCCGAAGGCCGCTGCGGCACTCGCCGAACGGCTCGGTGTGGATCTCACCGTCGTCGGTCCGGAAGCGCCGCTGGTCGCCGGCGTCGCCGATGAATTCCTCGCGCGCGGACTCAAGATCGTGGGGCCCACTGCCGCCGCAGCACGCCTCGAAGGAAGCAAGGCCTTTGCGAAAGAATTCATGCGACGCCATGGAATTCCCACCGCGGACTTTGTCGTTGTCGATGCGATCGACGACGGTCGACGGCAACTCGGCCGTTTTGGATTTCCTGTGGTGCTCAAGGCCGACGGCCTGGCAGCCGGCAAGGGCGTGGTCGTGGCGCGCGATGCCGCGGAAGCAGAAACGACTCTCTCCGCGATGCTTTCAGGAGAGATGGTCGGAGCGGCCGGACGTCGCGTCGTGATCGAACAGTTTCTGCCCGGCGTCGAAGTGACCTTTACAGTCATTGCGAACGGTCGCACTGCGGTGCCGCTCGCGCCGACGCAGGATCACAAGGCCGCTTTCGAGGGCGATCAAGGACCGAACACCGGCGGCATGGGCGCTTATTGCGACGACAGCATTGTCGACGCGGCGCTGCAGAAGCGCATCCTCGCAGAACTGGTTGCGCCCACGTTGGCGGGCATGGCGGCTGATGGGACGCCCTACCACGGTGTCCTTTATTTTGGTCTGATGGTCGGCGAGAAAGGGCCGCGCTTGCTCGAATACAACGCGCGCTTCGGCGATCCTGAAACGCAAGCGTTGATGACGCGCTTGTCGAGCGACCTGGTTCCCGTGCTGCTCGGCGGAACGCCGCCAGCGTGGTCCCCCGGCGCGACGGTCTGCGTCGTTGCCTCATCGAAAGGCTACCCGGGAGCATTCGAGCGCGACAAGCGAATCACCGGCCTCAAGGAAGCGGCTCGCCTGCCGAACGTGAAAGTGTTTCACGCTGGCGTGCGCGAATCCGAAGGATCCTTTCACACCTCAGGGGGTCGAGTGTTGGGTGTTACGGCGTCCGGCGCAAGTCTCTCCGAGGCGATCACGCGCGCTTACGCGGCGATGGACAGAATCCATTTTGAAGGCATGCACTACCGCCGCGATATCGGCCGCAAAGGCCTGGCTACTTCCACCAAGACAGCCCGGTAAAGAAGTAGAGCGAGTTGATCCCTGGATTGTGCTGGGCGACGCCGGCGTTCGAGATGTGCTGGAAGCGCATCCCGAGTTGCCAGGATCGCGATTTGGCGTTGAACACCTGCACACCAATTCCGCCACCGGACATGAAGTTGAAGCGCGACGTTCCTTCGGGCACCTGGTCGGAGGAGCCGAGCACCGCCCCACCGATTTCGAAGTAAGGTTTTACCTTCTTGGGCGCGACAAAGTTGTAGCGCAATTGCAGCGGAGAAAATCCGGCGGTGTAGACGTGAGTCGATTGGTTGACGATCATCACCGGAATCGCTTCGACGCCGTATTGAAGGTTGCCGCGCAGGATGCCGCTGCCGATGTCTCCGGTGAGGACGCGGCTATAGCGCCCCGCGAGCAGCCAGTAGCTGCGGCTTCGAACGCCTCCCACTATGGAGAAGCCGCCACCGGTCTGGAAGCCCCATTCGTTTGCGCCCTTGTGGAGCGGCGAGTCATCCGCCATGGCGATACAACTGAGCAGCAGAAGAACAACAGTGAGGAATTTCGTTTTCATATCGTCTTAGTCACTTTGGTGAGTTGGCGCGGAGCATCCGGATTGATCCCCTTGGCGGCGGCCAGCAGGGCGGCGAAAATCTGTCCTGGAATGATGTAAGGAATCGGTGAGTAGAGATCCTCCACCTTCGGCATGGCAATCATGCGCGTGGCTATTTTTCCCAAAGGCTCGCTCGTCAAAACCAACGTGTCGGCCTTGAGGGACGCCAGTCGTTCGAGCAACGCTTTCTGTCCCGCAAAGGTCGGTCCCGGCGGAGCGAAGAGAAAAACGGGGAAGTTCGATTCGATCAACGCGATCGGACCATGCAGGAAGTCAGCCGCCGAGAAGCGATCCGTCACGACATAGCAAACTTCCATCAGCTTGAGAGCCAGCTCCAGGGCGTTCGCGAAATTCAAGCCGCGCGCCACAACGAGGGCGTGATTCATGAAACGGTATCGCTCTACAATTTCCTCGATGCGCGGGCGCAAACGCAAGGCTTGCGCCGCGAGGCTCGGCAGTCGTTCCAGTTTTGACGTGGGCGTGTCCGCACCGAGCGCCCAAGCCAGCAGATAGAGCAGCAACAACTGCCCGGTGTAGGTCTTGGTTGCGGCGACACTCCGCTCTTTTCCGGCATGGACGAGCCAGCACTCCTCGACGAGTCCCGCCATCGTCGACTTGCTCTCGTTGGTGATCCCGAGCGTGTAGGCGCCCCGTTGGCGGCAGGATTCGAGGACCTGGTTGATGTCGTCCCCTTCGCCGGACTGCGAGATGCCTACGACCAGTGCGCGTTCGAGCTTCAGGTTGGCGTGGTACAGCGTATGAATCGACGGCGCCGCGAGCGCGACCGGCAGCCCAGTGGCGATCTCGATCAGGTAGCGTCCAAACGTCGCGGCATTGTCGGACGTTCCGCGGGCCACGAGCGCGATCATGCGGAAGTCGCGTCGCCGCGCCAGCTCGCGGAAGCGGCGTGCCTTGGCCAACTCGCGGCGAAAGGTGCGTTCGAGCGCCGCCGGCTGCTCCTCGATCTCCTGCAGCATCAGAGACATGATTATTTCTTCGCGGGCTTGGTCTTTCTCTTTTCCGGGCGCGACCGCAGACGAAGATTTCGTGTGGCGTCTTTATCGGGATCGAGCAGGCTGAGCTTGCGCGTGACGCTCGACTTCTCGTGTCTCGTGGCGAGGAGCTGATAGTCCACCGAGCGGTCGAGGCCGGTGAAGCGATACAGGCCGTCTCTTCCGGTGACGACCTCGCGGGTCTTCTGCGTTTGCAGGTCCTTGAGCTGCACGACCGCGCCTTCGATGGGATCGTTGCTGCCGGAGTTGGTCACGATTCCATGAACGGACCGCAGCCCGTCCTGAGTTTTCGGCGGCGCAGATTTGAAGAGCGGGACGCCGTCTTTCTTCTCTTGACCGAACGCCACGCAGGCGAGCAGCAGTCCCAGCAACAAAGACAGATTTGCTCTCCACATTTGAATGGACTCACTCTATCATAGCGCCTATGCCCGATGCTCCCGAGCTGTTCCGCGTGATGCTGCAGGTCGGCAACCTCGACCAGGCCGTGGCCTTTTATTCGCAGCTTCTCGGAATCAAGGGACGAGTCCTGCGCGGTTCTCGCGCCTATTTCGATTGTGGCGCGGTGATCCTGGCGATCATCGATCCGACTCCGGGCGGAATCAAGCCCACTCCCAGCCCGACCGACGTCTTCTTCTCCGTGAAAAACGTGGAAAGCGTGCACGAGCGAGCCAAGGAACTGAAATGTCTCTCGAAGAAGGTTGTTCACGATCGTCCGGCGGGCGAGATTATTGTCCGGCCCTGGGGCGAACGCTCGTTCTATGCCGAAGATCCTTGGGGAAACGGCCTCTGCTTTGCCGACGCAAAGACTCTTTACACAGGCCGCTAAGCCAAATTTTTCCTAACTCTGTGCTTCCTGGGCCGTCATAGCCCTTGGGAGGGAGTTCATGCAGGATTTTCGCTATGCCCTACGCGGGCTGATCAAGACCCCTGTCTTTAGCAGCGTCGTGATCCTTTCGCTGGCGCTCGGAATCGGCGCCAACACGGCCATCTTCACGCTGCTCGATCAGGTTCTGCTGCGACTGCTTCCGGTGAAGAATCCGCGCGAGCTGGCGTTGCTCACGGCACGCGGACCCCACTACGGCAACAATAAGGGCGGAAACGCCCTCTCCTACCCGATGTATGAGGATTTCCGGGACCACAACCAGGTTTTTACCGGAATGTTTTGCAGCTACCGAACGCCCATGAGCATGACCGCTGATGGACGCACCGAGCGCATCACCGGCGAGCTGGTCTCCGGAAATTTCTTCGAGGTCTTAGGAGTCAGCGCGGCAGCGGGCCGCGTCTTCACTCCCGACGACGATCGCACCCCGGGAGGACATCCTCTCGCGGTCCTCAGTTATCCCTTCTGGAAGAGCCGTTTTGGACTCGATCCGAACGTGATCGGAAAGACGATTGTCGCCAACGGACGCAATCTCACGGTCATCGGCGTCAGCCGGCAGGGATTCGACGGCATCGAGCTCGGTAGTCCCACGCAGATCCGCGTGCCCATCATGATGAAGGCGCAGATGACGCCGTTCTGGGACGATTTGAAAAACCGCCGCAGCCGCTGGATCAACGTCTTCGGACGCTTGAAGCCGGGCGTCACGCACGAACAAGCCAAAGCTTCGCTCCAGCCTTTCTATCGTCAGATGCTCGAGATGGAAGTGAAGGAGGCGGCCTTCAACAACGCATCTCCCTACACGCGACAGGAGTTTGTCAAAGGAACCATCGACGTTCTCCCCGGGTCGCAAGGGCGCTCTTACCTTCGCAGCCAGTTTGAAACGCCGCTCTGGGTGCTGATGGCGATTGTCGCCGGCGTCCTGTTGATTGCCTGCGCGAACGTCGCGAGCCTGCTGATCGCCCGCGCCGCTACACGACAGAAAGAGGTCGCAGTGCGCCTGGCGCTCGGAGCGGGCCGCTTCCGGATCGTCCGCCAGCTTCTGGTGGAGAGTCTGCTCTTGGCAGGCGCCGGAGGCGCGGCCGGCGTCGCGCTCGCGGTGTGGACCGACCGGCTCCTGCTCGGACTGTTGCCGCAAGGTTCGGCTCTTTCGAGCACGCCGGACATGCGCATTTTGGCATTCAGCCTCGCCGTCTCGATCCTGACGGGGATCGTCTTCGGTCTGGTTCCCGCGCTTCAGGCCACCCGGCCGAACTTGGCCAACACCTTGAAAGACGAAGCGGGGGCGCTGGCGGGAGGCGCCGGTCACGTACGCTTGCGAAAATCGCTGGTCGTGGCCCAGATCGCGCTCTCGCTCCTGCTGTTGATCGGCGCGGGGCTTTTTCTCAACACGCTGCGCAATCTGAAGAATCTCTGGCCGGGATTCCGGACGACGAATCTGATTTCCTTCAGCGTGAACCCCAGCCTGAGCGGATACAAAGGTGAGCGCGAAAGGGTTTTCTACGCGGAGGTCGAGAACCGTCTGCGAGGGATTCCCGGCGTCGAATCCGCGGCCCTTTCAGGAATCCGGCTCCTCGACGATAACGATTGGGAGAGCACGGTTACCGTGGAAGGTTACCAGGCCAAACCGGGCGAGGACATGAATCCGTTCATCAATGAGATTAGCCCGAACTTCTTCGTAACTCTTGGGATCCCGATTCTGGCCGGCCGGGATTTCACTTCGCAGGACACCGCCACAATCCAGCACGGCACGCAGCCCGACAACCAGGTTCCGCGGGCGGTCATCGTCAACGAAAACTTCGCTCGCCAGTATTTCGGAAATCCAAACGCCGTCGGTCGCCATATCGGTTTCGGCGGCGATCCGGGCACGAAGACCGACATGGAGATCGTCGGCGTCGTCGGAAACGCGAAATACAATCGAGTCCGGGACGAAATGGGCCGGCAGGTCTTCACGCCCTACATGGCGGACCAAGCAATCGGCGAGCTGACGGGATACGTCCGGACCACGCTCGATCCGAATCAGATCTTTGCCGCCGTGCGCCGCGAGGTCCAGAAGGTGGACGCGAATGTTCCGATCTACGCTCTGCGGACGGTGGATCAGCAGGTAGACCGCTCGCTGGTCACCGAACGCTTGGTCGCGACGCTCTCAATCGTGTTCGGAGCACTCGCTACGACGCTCGCGGTGATCGGGCTCTACGGAGTCATGGCCTACACCGTCTCGCGACGGACGCGCGAAATCGGAATTCGCATGGCGCTGGGCGCTTCCTTCCGCAACATCGCCTGGTTGGTGATGACCGAAGTCCTGATCCTCGTTGGGATCGGAGTCACGATCGCCGTTCCCAGCGCGCTGGCGCTTTCGCGCTACGTGCGTGCGCAGGTCTTCGGCATTTCGCCGCAAGACCCGCGGACGCTGGTCGCGGCCACGGTTCTCCTGGCGCTCGTGGCGGCGGGAGCGGGCTTCATCCCGGCGCGTCGCGCCGCGCGGATCGATCCGATGCGCGCTCTGCGCTGGGAATAGCGCTCAACCCCTAAAGATTTCCGGTTTCACCACGCCAACATAGGGAAGATTGCGGTAGAGCTGGTGGTAGTCGAGGCCGTAGCCCACGACAAAACGGTCGGGGATCTCGAAGCAGCGGTACTTCACGGGAACTTCGATCAAGCGGCGCGGTGTCTTATCGAGAAATGTGCAGACGTTCAGACTCTTCGGATTGCGTGTTTCGAGCGTGCGCAGCAGGTAGCGCAGCGTGAGCCCGGTATCGATAATGTCTTCCACCAGCAGAACGTCTACGTCTTCGATGCTGGCGTCCAGGTCCTTGTGAATCGCCACGACGCCCGGCTCGCGCCGCTGCGGGAAGGGCGAGATGGCCAGGAAGTCGATCCGCGCCGGCACGGTGATGGATCTCGACAGGTCGGTCAGGAAGAACACCGAGCCTTTCAGCACGCAAACCAGAGTCACTTCGCGCCCCGCGTAATCGGCGGAGATTTGCGCGCCGAGCTGCTTTACGCGCGCGGCAATCTCCTCTTCAGTGAACAGCACTCGTTCGATATCGGGGTGGACTGTCACTGCAACTGGGGCGGATTCTGGCGATTCTCGCTTCCGAGCTTGAAGACCATGTCCTCGATGTCTTTCTGGTAGAAGACACGGATGTTCACGTCGGGGTAAAGCTCGCGGAGCCGGCGGAGCTTGCGGTTCTTGCGGCGGACCAGGGACTGCTTCATGGTGGTGAGCTCCACGTAAAGGTCCATCTCCGGCAGATAGAAATCGGGGGTGAAGCCTTCGCGCAGGTTGCCGCCCTCGCCCCATTCGATCGGGAAGGTGCGCGGCTCATAGCACCACTCGATGCGATAGAAGTCCATCAGACGCGCGAACTCCTGCTCGCTCGGATGCGCAAAGTGAATAGGCGTCGTTCTCGGCTCGATCCCCGCGGGCGACGATCGCCGATTCATCACCGTCAGGCTCAGACGGCTGCGTTGCCGGAGCTGCTCGACATAACTTGCCGGCATGAGGCCGGTCTCGAGAAGCCGCGTCTTGCGGATGGCCGTCTCGGCCAGTTCCACCGATGTCTCGAAGCCGAGCGTGTCCAGATTCAACGTGAGGTGGTAAGCGCCGAAGCGCTGCGAGCTGCGGTGATAGACACGGCGGAAGAATTCGGCTTGCTCGGCGTCCCGGCGCCGGACCCGGTCGGCGGCCGCGGTGATCTTCAGATTCTCGCGCGCGGCCACGTTGCGGATGCGCTCTTCGCGGCGGCTCACGGCCCGCAGATGCAGCGTTCCCGGCGCGCCGGCCAGCAGATATTGGCCGCCCCGCCCCACCAGGATGAGGTTCCGTTCCGCGCTCAGGTCGCCCACGACGGTAGCCAGCAGATCGGCGTAGAGCGGACCGCCGGCGGCGGCCTGCTCGCCGAAGCGTTCCTGCATCATGTGCTGGATCGTCTCGCTGCCCGCGACTTGAAAATCGAGGGCGGCGCCCAACCGGTGCGCCAGCTCGTCGCCGAGACTTCCGTACGAGCGCGAAATGGTGACAATCGCCAACAGAGAAAAGGCTAGCATGGCCCGAAACAGAAACCAACAGATTTGTTCTCTCGGATTTCGCTCCGGGAATCATTGTGAAGACGTGTTTAAGGAATCAATAGATCGCGGCGTGGCTTACTGTTCTTCGTCGAGAACCGGCTGCAACTGGACCAGGTCCGTCTGGGGACGGCGAAGCGTTTGGGGCATTCGCCAGTTATCGAGCATCGCGGTCATTTGCACGCAGGAGACGGTGCAGTGCGGCGCGCAGTCCTTCTCCGTGTCGAACTCGCGGCGCAGATCGGCGCGCGAGTAATCGGCGAGCGGAATGGCCGGATAGCCGCGCTGCTGCGAGCAGTAGTGCACCAGGCCGTCCTCGCAAATGTAGAGGTAGCGCGAGCCGGCGCGGCAGCGCCACTGGTTCGGGCGTCCCGCGGCGATGTTGTGCTGGAACTTGTCGAAGCGGGCGAAATTCTTTCGCCCGATGCTCTTCACTTCGGTGAAAACCTTCTGCTCGTGTTCGTTCAGCGGACGAAGCTGTCCGCTGCCGTCGTGGATGATCCCCAGCGTGTTCGAGAAACCGTAAGACAGAGCGCGCCGCGCGACTTCCAAGGCGTCGTCCGGATTCCGGATGCCGCTGCCGAGCACGGAGTTGATGTTCACGTGAAATTCGGCGTGCTCGGCGAGCAATTGCAACTTCTTGTCGAGCACCTTCAGGCTCTTCATGGAAACGTCGTCCGGATCGACGTTGTCGATGCTGATCTGCAAGTGCTCGAGGCCGGCGTCATTCAGGCGTTCGATGCGCGCGACCGTGAGCAGGTAGCCGTTGGTGATGAGCCCCGACATGACGCCGTGGCTGCGCACGCGGCGGATCAACTCGTCGAGATCGGGATGCAGCAGCGGCTCCCCGCCGCTCATCGTGATCAAGGAAACGCCGAAGGAGGCCAGCTTGTCGATGCGCCGGAACATCTCCTCGGTCGGGACGGGCTTCGAGAAATCGTCGTACTCGTTGCAATAGCCGCACGCCAAGTTGCAGCGGCGCACAGGGATCAGGTGCACCTGCACGGGATGGCTGGTCGATACCAGCCCTTTGCCGATCATCCACCATTCGCGGAAGCGGCGATGAACCGCCAGAGCCTTCTTCCTCATGGATTTTGGGAACACCATCTCTATTTTAACGCTAGCCTAACAATATCGGTGCGGCAACGCCTTTTTCCCTGAATGGCGCTTTTCGGGGTCTAAACAGTTACGAGCCGGGCTTGACTGTCTTTACGCCCGGGGGCGCGTTGATCTTGAAACTCGAGTCGGGCAGGCCGGGGCTCTCCTTGAGATCTTGATACTTTGCCGTGAGGGTGTTGCCGTTCGGCTCGGTGAAGACCTGCTGCGCGGGCTGCCAGGTGTCGCGCGACAATGACAATTCCACCTTCTTGAGCTGGCTGGCCGCGCTTCCCTTTGGAATCAGAACGAGCTTGTCGTCGCCCTCCAAGGTTACGGAGTAGGACTTCAGCAGATTGTGTCCCCCGCCTCCAAATCCAAGCAGAAGGAACTGCTCCATCATGTCGCGGTTTCGTCCGATCTCGAATTCCTGGATTTCCGCGATCTTGGGGCGGTAGATTCTCGCCTTACCGTCCCGCAGCAGGACGGTCCTTGCGTCGGGCGCTCCGAACTCCATGTGGATTTTGAAGCTGCCGTCCTTCTCCTTCTGGAAGGAGATGGTTCCCGTTTCGGTGGTCTTGTCGTTCACGATCGCCGTGAATCTCGTGTAAGTGAGATGCGCGGTGACGGCATGGAAGCGGGCCGCGGTCGCGTCCATGTGCGTCAGCACCTGGTCGAGCTTGTCGCCGGCGGCCAGCGGCAGGGACAGCAGCAAAATCGCAAGGACAATGCGCTTCATGGTTGTTCGATCCAAACTTGGTACGACTCCACGTGCCCGGCGGCGTCAAACACCGGTTCCACCCGCTGCACCTTGATCTTCTTGCCGGTATAGCTGCTCAGCAATCGCCGGGCGCCGTCTTCCAGATTCCGCGTTTCCCGCGACAGCAACTTGGCGTCGAGCTGATACCCGCCGTCTTCCAGAATCTCGATCTGCTGCTTTGAGGGCGCGGTCGGACGGTCTTTGAAGAATCCGCGCGGCGTGAAGAAAATGAAGGCCAGAATCAGGCCCACCATGATGTCGTAGCGCACGCCTCCGCGGTCGTACGTCCAGAAAACGAAGCCCCAAAGCTCGCGCCCAATCCGCCGCCACATGATGGGCTTCAGTCTAACACCGGTGGTTCATTTCTTCTCGGGTGGCTTCTTCTCGTCCACCACGTCTCCGAACGTGACCTTGATGTCGCTCTTGAATTGCTTGTAGTCCTGGTAGCGCACGATGATCCGTATGCGCTGCGGTCCGATGGCGAAATTCAGCGTGTCGTCCGCGCGCGTATAGGTGGGGAACCAGTATTTCCCGTCGACCTGCTCGCGGTAGGTCTCAAAGCGGGGGAAAAGGTTTTCCTGACCTTTCTTCTTGTTGTCGGGAACCGCCTTGCCGTAAGTCTTGACGATCTGGTAGTCCCGGTCGTCCACCCAAATCTGGCCCTCGAAGTAGCGTTGCCCCTTCTCCATGGTCTTGGGGCCCACGAGGAACAAGTAGGTCGTGAGCTCGTCGATTTTCTGGCGTCCCAAGTAGCGCACGTTGTACTTCGCGATGTCGTCGCTGGTAAGAACGAAGGGCTGAATCTCGCGAAGATCGTGCTCGTCCTCAGGCGACAACGAGATGTTCCGTAGCGTGGGCTGCGGAGCGTACAGCACTTTTTCGACTCGCTTCGTGCCCGTCGAGTTGAAGATGACATCGGCGGTCATCTCATAGGTTCCCCCCTGAACGCCATCGGCGGAGAGCTCCATGATTTTGACGGTTTGCTTGTAGGTGTAGTTGTCGCGGGCGATCTTGAAAGCTTTTTCTTTGGCCGCGAACTTCTGAATGATCTCTTCGACGGGAATGCTGGGAGCTTGCTGCTGCGCGGCGGGTTGCTGCTGGCCCGCAAGCAGGCTGGCGAAGGCCAAAACGCTTAAGGTGTATTTCATAACCCTACTCTCTACTAGATGCTCAGGAAGGAGATTCCGTTTCACTCTCTAGGATAGCACTTTTCGCGCCCGCAGAGCCTTGACGAAGGCGTCGTAATCCCTATGAGTTTGCTCGGCATACGCGCGGGCGAACTTGGCAATGGCCTTGTCGAGTTTGGTGTTGCCTCCGCAATATCCGGCGATGGCCGCCGGATCGCCCGTCCGTGCATGAGCCTTGGCCAAAATTTCGCCGCAGACGAGTGCGTATCTCGATAGCGCGGCGCCGCGCAGCTCGGCCGGAACGATGCCGGCCTTGTGATCGTTGAGCTGCCGCACCAGAAAGTTGCGGCCTTCGATCGTGGTCCAACCGAGCAGCGGATCGGAGACGGTCTGCATGCGATGCTGCCCTTCGGCCACGCGCTCGCCCTGGTGCCCGAAACGCGGCACGTCCTTCAGGTATCGCGCGTAGCAGGATTCTCCGGCTTCCTTCACTTGCAGGAACAGAGCGTCACTCGGGCCGTTGCCAAAGCAGAGCACGACGTAATCACGAAGACCAACGCTCCCCGTGCCGACGACTTTGAAAGCGACATCCATCGGGCGATGCGCGTCGAGCACCTGCCTCGCGCCGGGGCCGAGCGTCTCCCGGTAGAGTTTCAGGGACGCCACGACCTTGCGAGCAGTCTCTTCAGGAACTCTCGAAAGGAGCGGGGGCTGGTTTCTGAATCGGCGCCCATGGCGCGCCGGAACCGTGAGTTTTTCCAGCAGGTGACGCGGGCTGGCGCGTTCGGCCATGGCCAGCACAATCTGCACGGGATCCTTTCGCGCCGACCGACCGCTCTTGGTCGTCAAGTGCCGCGACAATTCAAGGATGTTCATTCGCGAGAACTGATCCATCGACTCGCGGTATGCGCGCACCAGCGTCAGGACGGATTCCTTGCACTTCGAGAAAGAATCGCCCGATTCTTCTCCGGCCAGGACAAAACTTGCCGCCAGACGCTTCAAGTCCCATTCCCAGGGACCCGGCATGGTCTCGTCAAAATCGTTCAGGTCGAAGACCAGCATGCCGTCCGGCGAGGCATAGGCTCCCAGGTTGCGCACATGAGCGTCGCCGCACATCTGGACGCGCAATCCGGTGGTCGGAAGCAAAGCCAGATCGGCGGCCATCACCGGCGCGGCGCCGCGGAAGAATCCGAATGGCGAAGCCGCCATCCGTTTCATCTTGAGGGGAATCAGGTGGGCCAGACGCCTGGCATTCACGGCCCGAATGACTTCCAGCGGATCGGCGCGGTGTGGGGACTTTGGATTCCAAAGGCGCTGGTCGACGCGATGCAGCCGCGACCGCAGGCCTTTTCCAAAAGCTCGCCGTTCTTTCGGAGAGCCGGGGACCAATCCCAGCTTCGGCTTCGATGCCATCTACAGGTAGTGCGCCGAGCCCTCAGCCGCGGCCGTGCACTCCATGTTTGAACCCCGCGCCGAGATAAGGTTGCGGGAATCGAGCACCATCTGGTCGAGAGCGTCGTCGCTGCGGTCGGGGTCGTGATGCGTCAGAAACAGCTTCTGCACCCCGGCCTCCACCGCAAGGTCTACGACGTCGATGAACGAAGAGTGGCCCCAGCCGAGCTTGTCGGGAAAATCGGAGGGCGTGTACTGGGCGTCGGCAATGGCGATGTGCGCGGAGCGCAGAAACCCCAGCAAACGCTTCCGCAGGAGCGGATCGTCCGTAATCTCGTTGTCGCACATGTAGACGAGAGTCTTGTCCCGCAGACGGATTCGATAACCCAGCGTCGTGCCCGGATGATGCAGGTAGAGCGTGTCGACTTTCGCTCCGGCGATTTCGTATTGCCCTTCCTTCAGCGGGTGAAAGTGCAGCGTGGCCTGCATTGCCTGGAGCGGAACCGGGAAGTACGTGTTGTGCATCTGGTCGGCGAGCACCTGCTCGAATCCCGCGTTCGGCTGATTCGGGCCATAGAGCGCCATGTCGTTGCGCTTCAGATAACCCGGACGGAAGAAGGGCAACCCCTGGATGTGATCCCAGTGCGCATGCGTGATCAGCATGTGCAGCTTCACCGGGAGGCCCAGGCGCACCAGGTAGTTGCCGAATTCGCGGATGCCCGTTCCCGCGTCGAAAATGATGTACTCATCGAGCGCCAGCTTGACCGTGACGCAGGAGGTGTTGCCGCCGTAGCGGTCATGGATCAATCCCGGCGATGCGATCGAGCCGCGCACGCCCCAAAAGCGCACTTCCGCTCCGCCCGTCTCCAGTTGGCGCAACAGCGCGGAAACCTGTCCGTGGCCGAAAGGTTTCTCGAGGTACGCATCGGCCGCTACATTGGTGGCCGAGACTTTTTCCGTGCTGGATTTTTCTTCCATGACCACGATCTTCACCGTGGCCAGATCCTGCCGGATGCGCCGGCTCAGACTCAGGCCGTCGACGCCGTCCGTCGTCAGATCCATGAAGACCAAGTCGGGAGACTGCTTGCCCATCGCGTCGACGAGGACATCGGCGTCGTAATAAATCTTGACGAGACAGCCCAAAGCTCCCAGGATGTCAGCGCAGATCCCGGCTGAAACGACGTCGTCATCCAGCAGATAGATTAGGGTGCTCATCCGGGGTATGGGGTCAGTCTAGGTAAGAGGAGACTCTAAAGTCAACTTGTTAAAGGGGTAATGTTACTTCTTGAAACACTCTTGATACCCCGCCGCTGGGGAGTGGGCCGTTCCCTTCCTAGATTCAATAAGTTAAGAGGTGGCAGCGAAAATGCACTTGTAATGAGCATGCTAATCGACACTCCAGATCGGCCCTCCGGAAACCAAGTCACCGACATGCTTGGAATGTTCATCGAGTCGGCAGTTCAACAGGCTGTTTCCCGGCAAATCGCGGAACAGGCCAAGCAGGGCATCGAGGATGCCGTGTCCGAACAGATCGAGCGCTTGCGACAGGCCAGCGTGGCGTTGGGCGACAAGCTGGAGATCCGCGCCATCGGCATCGCTCAGAATTGCGCGCGAAATCTGGAGAAAGAGGCCGACCAGATCCTGGAGAAGGCTTGCCACCGGATAGCGGAGCGCCGCCAGGAGATCCTGGACGACATGCAGGAGCCGGTGATGGAACTGATGCTCGAAAGTCAGGAACTTTTCCGCGAGCGGGCCACGGACTATTTGGAACAGTTGAAGGACGAGCAAACCCTGGCATTCGCCGCCGCCATTAAGTCCATGCGAACCGTGCTGCTGGCTGAGACGGAGACCGCCTCGCAGATGATCTGTGACCGGAACCTTTCCGAATTCTCCGGACAGTTTGAGCTGCAAGTCGATCGCTGCTTCCAGGGCGTAGCCGAGAACCTGGCGGCGCCCGTCGCCGCCTAGCGTTGTGAGAAAATGGGGTCGTGACCGGAGGGGTTTGGCTGCTGGCCCTGTTACTTGGTTCTCCGGCGCAGCTCTACGAACTGCGCGGGAAGATCGTTTTGCCCGCCGTCTATCCGCGCCGCATCGCCCGCCTTTCGATCTTTAGCGTCTCCACTCCTTACTCCTCGCAAGGCACGGCCTTAAATCACGGCATCTACAAGTTTCGAAAGTTGCCGGCCGGCCTGTACACGCTGGCTGTATTCGTCCGTGGTCCCGGAGAGATTCTCCGCCAGACGGTGGATGTCGGCCCAGGCGAAGCCGACGCGAACCGACGCGTCGTGCACGATCTGAACCTCGAGAGCATGCCTGCCCGCGGCGGACCTCCCGCTAACAGCACCGTGACGGTCAGGCAGCTCTCGGTTCCCGACAAAGCCGCGGAGGAATACCGTAAGGCCAATGCACGGTTCGAAAAACACGACACCACGGGCGGGGTGAAGCATCTCGAAAAAGCGTTGGCCATCGCCCCGCAGTTTGCCGAGGCCTGGAACACGCTTGGCACCGTTGAACATAAGGCCGGTCGCTATGTGAAAGCCGAGGAGTGCTTTCGCAAGGCGCTCGAGCACGATCCAAGCGAATTTCAACCTCTCGTGAACTTGGGCGGCACGCTGATTTCCCAGCGGCGGTTCCTTGACGCGCTTGCGTACAATCGAAGAGCGGTGGAAGC
>CAZRND010000076.1:0-17013 GCA_964601345.1 uncultured Acidobacteriota bacterium
TGTTGGCGCCTGGTCCGCGGTTCAGGTGCTTGTTGAACTCGGGGATCCCGCCCTCGTACTTGAACTCCTGCTTCTTTTCCTTTTTCTCGTCGCGCTCGTCGGAGAGCGTAATCAGCAGGCCCTTGTTCAGGAAGGCCAGCTCGCGCAGGCGCTGCGCCAGCGTGTCGTAGTTGAACTCGAGCGTGTCGAAGATCTGCGAGTCCGGCATGAACGTGACGCGCGTGCCGCGCCGGGTCGTCTTGCCCGAGCGCGCCAGCGGCTTTTCCGGCACTCCGCGGTTGTAGTTCTGCTCCCAGGTGTAATTGTCGCGCCAGATTTCGAGCTGCAGCCATTCGGAAAGCGCGTTCACGCAGCTCACGCCGACGCCGTGCAATCCGCCCGAAACTTTGTAGCTGTTGGAATCGAACTTGCCGCCGGCGTGGAGCACGGTCATCACAACTTCCGCGGCGGAGCGTTTCTCTTCCTTGTGCATGTCCACCGGGATGCCGCGGCCGTTATCGATCACGGTGACCGAGTTGTCTTCGTGAACCGTAACGTCGACGCGATCGGCGTGCCCGGCGAGCGCTTCGTCGACGGAGTTATCCACCACCTCGTAGACCAGGTGGTGCAAGCCCATGGCTCCGGTCGAGCCGATGTACATGGCGGGACGCTTGCGAACCGCTTCAAGGTCGCCTAGAACCTTGATTGCACTAGCGTCGTAGCCGCCTTTGGAGGTGGAAACCAGCTCTTTGTCGCCCACGTTCTTATGGTATCAGAAGTCGGGCTTCAGAGCAACCCCTAAACATTTGAAACATAAACCACTTAGTACCATTTTTGGGGTGCTGCAAGTGCCTTGTTTTCAACACTTGCAGAGAGGGTGGTTCAAAACATATTCTGAAAGAAATGTTTTGACTTTTCCGGACTCAAATTCGCATCGGCATCACGATGTAACGGTAGCGCTCGCCTTCCTCATCTACCGGCCGGATTTGGCCCGCGGACTGGTTGTCTTTCAGGTCGAAACTCACCGATCCCGAGCCCGGCGTGTTGAGAAAATCGATCAGGTAGAGGGCGTTGAATCCCATGTCGATCGGCTCGCCTTCGAACGGCGCTTCCATCGCTTCTTCGGACTCGCCGAACTCCGACGTCGAAGCCGAGAGCTTCACCGAGTTCGGCGGATTGAGCTGCATACGGATGGCGTGCGTGCGCTCGTCCGCGAATTGCGAGACGCGCCGCACCGCGGAGGAAATCTCGGCGCGGTCGACAACGACGACGTGCTTGTTCTCCTTCGGGATGACCGCTTCGTAGTTCGGGAATTGCCCGCTCAACTGCTGGCTCACGAGCAAACGGTCGCCGACGCGGAAGAACAGGTGATTCTCGCCCTTCGCGAACTCTACGACGGCGTCGGGACCGGCGCCGGAGAGAAGCTTTTGCAGCTCTCCCATCGCTTTTTTCGGCAGCAGGGCGCGGATCTCGCCGCCGCTGCCGCTGAAGGTGCGCTCGACGTGCGCCAGGCGGTGGCTATCGGTCGCGACCATCGCCAAGCTGTCCGGTTTGATCACGAGCAGCGCGCCGTTCAACGTGTAGCGTGATTCCTCGCTCGATATGGCGAAGATCGTCCGCGCAATCATGCTGCTTAGGGCCGGGCCGGGAATCTCCACTTGCTTGGTTGGAAATGGCGGCAGCACCGGGAAACTTTCCCGCGACATTCCCACAATCCGCGTACGCGACCGCTTGTAGGTGATCTGGATCCAGTGATTCTCAAGAGACTTGATGGCAATCTCGCCGTCATCGAGCAGCGCGGTGTAATCGAGCAGCTTCTTTGCCGGCACGCAGACGAACCCTTCTTTTCCAACCTTCGCGGGGCAGGAACTACGGATCGCTAGTTCAAGATCGGTGACCGTCAGCTCGATCCGATTGCCGCGTGCCTCAATCAGAACGTTCGAAAGGCTCAGGATGGTCGACTTCTTCTCGACCACTCCTTGCAGAAGACCAAGCTCTCGAACCAAGTCCGCTTTGCTTACTGTGAAGTCCATCTTTGCCTCACTGTTCCTACTCTCTAGATCAATAGATGAAGAAGTATATAGTAATAGTAATGCTGTGAATACGGTGGAAAACCATGCAAGCGTTCGTCTTCACTATGGTTTCAAGAGCAGCAAGCCTCTGACTTTTGGGAATGCCGAGCGGGTATCGCAAACGCTTTCGTCAGGAAACTCACACCGCCGCACAAGATATCCACAGCCCCCCTGTGCAAAAGCCCTTATGTCACTGAAACGATGCCATTAACTGGCTCAGCTTCCTCTGCAAATCCCGATCTATCTTGCGCCGCTGCGTAATCTTCTCCACCGAGTGCAGAACGGTGGTGTGATGCTTGTCGCCGAAGGATCGGGCGATCTCGGGAAGTGACGCGCGGGTCAGTTCCCTTGAAATCCACATGGCAATCTGGCGCGGGAAGACCACGCGCTTCGAGTTGTTGCGCGCCTTCAGCTCGTGGCTCTTCAGTCCGAAGTGGTCGGAGACCACTTTCTGGATCATCTCGATCGTCACTTCCTTCTGATTCCCGTGAATCAGGTTCTTTAGCACTTTCTCCGCGACCGCCTCGGTAAGCTCTTCGTTCGCCAGCGAGCAGTGCGCGGTCAGCCGGACCAAGCAGCCTTCCAGCTCGCGGATGTTCGACCGGACGTTGTTGGCGATAAACAGCGCGACGTCCTCGGGAAGGTCGAAGCCGTCGGCTTCGGCCTTCTTCATCAGGATCGCCTGGCGCGTTTCGAGATCGGGCAGTTGAATGTCGGCGATCAATCCCCACTCGAAGCGCGACCGCAGCCGCTCTTCAATGGCGATGGATTTCGGCGGGCAGTCGCTCGATAGCACGATCTGCTTGCGCGATTCGTAGATGGTGTTGAAGGTGTGGAAGAACTCTTCCTGCGTGCGCTCCTTGCCGGCCAGGATCTGGACGTCGTCCACGAGCAGCGCGTCGACATTCCGGATCCACTCGCGGAACGACGACATCCGGTCGTCCTTGAGCGACTGGATCATCTCGTTGATGAAGTTTTCGGCCGAGACGTAGCAGACGCGCCAGTGCGGAAGGCGCTGCTGCAACTCGTGGCCGATGGCGTGCATGAGGTGCGTCTTGCCGAGTCCCACTCCGCCATAGAGGAACAGCGGATTGTAGGAGCCGGCTGGATCGTGCGCCACGCTGCGGCACGCGGCGTGCGCGAACTGGTTCGACGCGCCCACGACGAACGTTCCGAACTGATACCGGTCATTCAGTTTGGGGGAGAAGACCGGTAGACGTTCCTCCTGGGCGGCGCCGGCCACGGCCGGTGCTTTCTTGGGGATGACCTGCTCGGCCAGCGACATGAATTCCACGGTGCGGAACGGCAGGTGCAGCTCCTCGAGAGCATGGGCGATGGGGACGAGGTAATGCTCGTTGATCCAATCCTTGCAAGTGGCGTTCGGCACGGTGACAAAGAGCGTCGGACCATCCTCGTAAGCGTAGGCCGTCGACTTGAACCAGGTGCTGAAGTTCTGGGCGCCGACCTTCTCTTCAAGGATTTGCAGGATCAAATCCCAAGCGTTTACCGATGGCAGCGAATGAGGAGTCACGGGAACAGGGAAACTTAACATGGAACGCGCGATGTCAACTAGTGCCGCGACGGTAAACTTGCACAACTTCAGGGCAAGATTTGTCTATCGGCGGGTTTCTCGCGTCCGCAAGTACGCCTCGAAGCTGATTTCAAAGAACATCAACGGTTGTGAGGTGCGGGCCCAGGCGGCGCCGGTCAGGTAAAGCTTTGCGCCGATCAGAACGTCGGGACGCCGGCCGTTGTCGAAGAAGAGAAACCCCGAGACTGTTTCGCCCGCGGGGATGAGCTTCAGCAGGAACTCGTGGTCCACAATCGCGGAGATCACGTTGGGATCGGGCTTCTTGGGCAGGCGCGGCAACGGACTCGAGGGCTGCGGGCCGATCCGTGGAGGCGGCTGCTTGCCTCTGGCCCATGCGCTCACCGTTTCCGCGGGGATCGGCTCGGCGCTCTTCCGGTCGGCGGCGATGAACTGGATCTCGAGATTGTCGAGGCGCAGCGCGTCCTGGCTGCCGTTGGTGATCGTCAGCAGCACGGGCATGATGCCGACCTTCAGCGGATCGTACTTGCCGAAGAATTGCTTGGATTTTTCGGGCGTGTCATAGGGCTCGGCGGCGATCGTGACTCCGTCATGGGCGTCGCGCGCCGCGTAGGTCGACGCGGGAAGATTTCGCAGCGGCGGGTCCTTTGCTGCCAGCGCGGCGGCCAAAAGAAAGGTCAGCAGCCCCATAGCCCGATTATATAATCGGGCTGAAGGTAATGTATCTCCTCTACAGCGCAGCCCTGGCGGTGGCTGCCGCGCTGAGTTTCCCGTACTTTCTTTTTCAGGGACTGCGGCACGGCAAGTATCTGCGCAGCTTTACGAGCCGCTGGGGCGGAGTGGAACTTGACGGCGGCGTGGGTCCCGTGTGGCTGCATGCTGTTTCGGTCGGCGAAGTTTTGGCGTCGGTGGGGCTGGTGAACGAATTGCGTCAACGCCTGCCGGGACGCAAGCTGCTCGTCTCGACCACCACGGAAACAGGATTCCGCACGGCGCAGGAAAAGCTCTCCGCGGATGGATTCTTCTACTGTCCGTTTGATTTTGCCTTCGCCGTGCGCCGCGTGCTGCGCAAACTGAAACCGTCGCTCGTGGTGATGGCCGAGACCGAGCTGTGGCCGAATCTGTTCCGCGAAGCGCGCGCCGCGGGCGCGCGCCTCGCCGTGGTGAACGCCCGCATCTCCGACCGGTCGCTGCCGCGCTACCGGCGCTTCCGTTTCTTCTTCCGCCGCGTGCTCGATTGCGCCGACCTGCTGCTGGCGCAATCGGAAGAAGACGCGCGCCGCTTGCAGGATATTGGCGCGCGCGCCGAGCGCACGCGCGTGACGGGAACCATCAAGTACGACCTGCGCGAGCCTGCGCCGCTCGCGGCGCGGCTCGCCGCCGAAGCCGAGCGCTGGGCCGCGCCCGGCGTGCTGCTCGCCGGAAGCACGGCGGCGGGTGAAGAAGAGGTTGTCCTCGCCGCGTTCCGGCGGCTGCGATTGCGGCGGCCGGCGCTGAGGCTGATCCTGGCGCCGAGACGGCCGGAGCGCTTCGAACAGGTCGCGGCCCTGGTTCGCGAAACTGGACTGTCCCTCGATCGCCGCTCGGAGAATCCCGCGCTGAACGCCGACGTGCTTCTGCTCGACACCGTGGGCGAGCTGGCCTCGTTCTATCGCTACGCGAGCGTGGCCTTCGTCGGCGGCAGCCTGGCGCCGCACGGCGGGCAGAATCCGCTCGAGCCGGCGTTCTTCGCGCGTCCCGTGATCGTCGGGCCGTCGATGAGCAATTTCCGCGATATCACAGCGGCGATGCTCGCTGCCGGCGCGCTGCGGCAGGTGAAATCGGCGGAGGAATTGCCCGCTGCGCTCGACGAGATCTTCGCCGATCCCGTAGCGGCGCGCGAGATGGGCGAGCGGGCTCGCGCCGTGCTCGAAGCGAATCGCGGCGCAACGTCGCGCACCGCCGAAGCGCTCGCGGCGCTGCTCGCCGTTGAGGAGCGCGCATGGGCGTAGCGCTTTGGCCGCTGGCGCGAGTCTGGTCGGCCGGGACTCGGGCCCGCGCGGCGCTCTACGAAGGCGGATTTCTGCCTCGATACCAGCTCGAGAAGCCCGTCGTCAGCGTGGGAAATCTCTCGGTCGGCGGGACGGGCAAAACTCCGTTCGTGCTCTGGCTGTGGCGCGAGCTGGCCGCGCGGGGCGTGGCCGCATCCGTGCTGACGCGCGGTTATCGCCGCGAAGACGCGCGCGAGCCGTTGCTCTTCGACGGCCCGGAGGGAAGCGAAGGCGCGGGCGACGAAGTGCGGCTGCTGCTGGCGTCGGGCGTCCATCCGGTGGGCGTCGCGTCGCGGCGCGAACGGGCGGGACAAATCGTCGAGAAGAATCATCAGGTGAGCCTGCATTTGCTCGACGACGGCTTTCAGCGATTGTCGCTCGTGCGCGCGCTCGACATCGTGCTCGTCGATTGCACGCGTCCGCCGTGGGAATTCGATTTGCTTCCGGCAGGACGGCTGCGAGAGCCGCTCTCCGCGCTCTCTCGCGCCGGCATCGTTGTATTGACGCGAGCCTACGACTGGACTCCCGCCGACGCCCTCGAACGCCAGGTGCGGGAACACTCCGGCGACGCACTCGTGAGCCGCGCGACGACCGAGGCTGTCTTCGAACGACCCGATGCAGGACCGGTCTTTGCCTTCGCCGGGATCGGCAACCCGCAAGCGTTCTTCGACGATCTCGGACGGACCGGCGTCGAGGTCGCCGGCACGCTCTCATTTGCCGATCATCACCGATACACGGCGGCCGACGCGGAGCGCATCTTCGCGAAAGCGCGCGCCGCCGGCGCGCAGGCGCTGGTCACCACCGAGAAAGATCGCATGAACTGGAATCTCGACGCTCCGATGCCCTTGCTGACGGCGGGATTGAAGCTGATCGTCGACCGCAGCGAAGAGATCCTTCGCCGTGTGCTCGCCGTGGTTAAGATGGGCAAGAAATGAAGATCCTGGTCCGCGTGCCTAATTGGGTGGGCGATGCAGTGATGAGCCTCCCGGCGCTCGAACATCTGCGGCGGTCGGTGCCTGACGCGGAAATCGTGCTGGCCGCGCGGCCCTCGGTCGCAGGACTCTATTCCGCGCTTACAAAGTTTCGCGTCCTGCCGTGCGATCTCGCGCAGGTGCGCGCGGAGCGCTTCGATCACGCCATCCTGCTGCCGAATTCGCTCGACGCGGCGTGGTTCGCCTGGCGCGCGGGAGTTCCGGAACGTTGGGGATACGCGCGCGACGGCCGCACGCCACTGTTGACACGGGCGATACGCGTGCCGCGCGCGGGCGAGATTCCCGAGCACCAGGCGTATTACTATCTGGAATTGTTGCGGCGTCTCGGCTTCGCGGAACGCTGGCCGCCGCCCGAGGAGTTCGTGCTGCCGCGGACTCGGGAACGAGATCGCCTGAAAGCGCTCGGCGTGTCTTGCAGGGGCGTGGTGGTGGGACTGAATCCAGGTGCAGCGTACGGAACCGCGAAGCGCTGGCTGCCTGCCCGCTACTCGGAACTCGGCCGGCGATTGGCGCGAGAAAAGGGCGCCGAGATTGTTCTTTTCGGCGCGGAATCGGAACGCGCGCTCGCCGAAGAGATCGCGCGCGAGATCGGTTCGGGTGCCGTCTCGACCGCCGGCCGAACCAGCATGGCCGATTTCCTGGCGCTCGCGTCGGGCGTCGATCTGTTCATCACTAATGACAACGGTACCATGCACGTGGCCGCTGTCATGGGAACGCCGGTCCTCGCCGTATTCGGATCGACTGACGAGCGCGCCACGTCGCCCATCGGACCGCGCGCCCGCGTATTCAAGAAGCCGGTTCCGTGCAGTCCTTGTTTGTTGCGGCATTGCCCGGTGGATCACCGGTGCATGCGAGAAATTTCTGTCAACGAGGTGTTTGAAGCATCGTGCCAAATGATATCCGCCCAGCCGTCTTCCTCGACCGCGACGGAACGCTGAACGAAGAGCTCGGCTACATCAACCATCCGTCGCGCTTCCAGGTTTATCCCTGGGCCGCGGCGGCGGTGTCGTTGCTGAACCAGGCGGGTTTCGCCACCGTCGTCGTGACGAACCAG
Source organism: uncultured Acidobacteriota bacterium (assembly GCA_964601345.1). Classification (GTDB taxonomy): domain Bacteria; phylum Acidobacteriota; class Terriglobia; order JAJPHL01; family JAJPHL01; genus CAZRND01. Next base: position 7,677 of record CAZRND010000076.1, read on the forward strand.
TCGGGCGTTGCGCGCGGATATTTCGGAGAGGATCTGGTGCAGGAAGTGCACCGCAAACTCGTCGACGAAATCGCGCGCGGCGGAGGCAAGATCGACGGCATCTACTATTGCCCGCATCATCCGGACGGCAAGGTCGAGGCATACAAGCGATCCTGCGAATGTCGAAAGCCGAAGCTCGGGATGCTGGAGCGCGCCGCCGCGGAGTTGCATCTCGACCTCAAACGCTCGTACATCGTCGGCGACCGCTACACCGACATCGAGTTTGCGCATCGAGCAGAGCTGCCCTGCGCCTTCGTGCTCAGCGGCTACGGCCGCGGCGAGTACGAATATCAGAGACAGAACTGGCAACATCAGCCGTGGAAGGTGACGGAGCATCTTCTCGCTGCGGCAAAGGAGATCATTCTCACGCAACACGCGGTACACTAACGCTCATGAGTGAGGCTCTCCTCAGGATTTTGGACCGCTTTCGGCGGCAGACGGTGCTCGTCGCGGGCGACCTCGTGGCCGACGAGTTTGTCTTCGGCGAGATCGCCCGAGTGTCGCGCGAAGCGCCGGTCCTGATTCTGAAGCGGAGGGAGAGCCAGATTTTGCCGGGCGGCGGCGCGAACGCCGTCTACAACCTGGCCGACCTGGGCGCGCGCGTGCTGCCGGTGGGCATTGTCGGCGACGATGCTTCGGGACACGCGCTCTTGCAACGATTCAAAGAGAAAGGCATCCCGACCGCGGGAATCTCCGTCGATCGCAAGTACACCACAACCACGAAGACGCGGATTCTCGCCGGATCGATTCACGGCAGCCGTCATCAAGTGCTGCGCATCGACCGCGAACCGGAGGGCGCGGTCTCGCCGGCGCGTCGCCGCCAAATTGCCGCGCGCGCGCGGCAGATGGCGAAGCGCGCGGCGGCAGTGCTGCTCTCCGATTACGGATACGGAACGGTGACGCCGGCGCTCGCGGCCGCTCTCGGCGGCAAGCGCCCGGTGATCGTCGACTCGCGCTACGACATTGCGAGTTATCGCGGCGCGACGGCCGCCACGCCGAACGAAGCGGAGCTCGAAGAGGCGTTCCACATTCGCATCGGGAACAACAAAAAACTTCTTGAGAAAAGCGGACGCGCGATGCTGCGGCGCATGGACATGCGCGCGCTTCTTGTCACGCGCGGGCGCGACGGGATGAGCCTCTTTGAGACGGGCCGGCCGACGCTGCACATCCCGATTCACGGCGGCGATCAGAATACGGACATCACCGGCGCGGGCGACACGGTGATCGCGACCTTTACGCTGGCGCTCGCGGCCGGCGCGGATTTTGCCTCGGCCGCGCGACTCGCCAACATTGCCGGCGGGATCGTGGTGATGAAGCGCGGCACGGCGACGGCCAGCGCCAAAGAGTTGCGCCGGGAGCTTGCTCGTTGACCGCCGCTTCGAAGATCGTCTCTCGCCCGGAAGCCGCGAAGATCGCTGCCGCCGCCCGCGCGGCGGGACGCCGCGTGGTCCTGGCGAACGGCTGCTTCGATCTGCTTCACGTCGGCCACGCGCGCTATCTTGAAGGAGCCAAGGCTCGCGGCGATCTGCTGATCGTGGGCGTCAACGGCGACGCGAGCGTCCGGCGCATTAAGGGAGACACGCGGCCCTTGCTCGACGAGCAAGGGCGCGCCCGGCTGGTCGCGGCTTTCGGGTGCGTCGATCATGTGGTGGTCTTTGAGGAGGACAATGTCCGCGCGCTGATCGCCGAGTTGCGTCCCCACGTGCACGCCAAGGGCACCGACTACACCGCGGAGAGCGTGCCGGAGCGCGACGCCGTGCTGGCGATCGGCGGCGAGGTGGCGATCGTGGGCGATCCGAAAGATCACAACACGCGCGACCTCATCCAGCGAATCCGGGAAAGTGCATGAGAATCCTGATGGTGCGCATGGGCGCGATGGGCGACATTGTCCACACGCTGCCCGCGGCGGCCACGCTTCGCCGCGCTTTTCCCAAAGGCGAGATCGACTGGCTCGTGGAGGAGCGCTGGGCCGGGCTGCTCGATGGGAATCCGCACATCAATGCCGCCATTAAGATGGCGCGCCGCAATCCGCCCATGGGAGAGTTGCGCGCTCGGCGCTACGATCTGGCGCTGGACTTTCAGGGCCTGCTGAAATCCGCCTTTATCTCGCGGCTCGCTGGAGCGCGCGAGGTGATTGGATTTTCCACTGCAGGGCTGCGCGAAAAGCTGGCAGGGGCGTTCTACGCGCGGCGCGCCACAGTCGAGGGGCCGCACGTCGTCGAGAAGAACCTCGGGCTCGCCAAGGCCGCGGGCGCGACGCAATCCGTGCTCGAATTCCCTCTTCCTGCCGGCAAGCCGCCCGCGGGATTGCCCGAACCATTCGTCGCACTCAGCCCCTCGGCTGGCTGGGCCGCGAAGCGCTGGCCCGCGGAGTGCTTTGCGCAACTGATCCTGCGGATCAAGAAAGACCTTGGCTTGCGCGCCGTGATCAACGGCGGACCTGGCGAAGAGGCGCTCACCGCGGTGATCGCCGCCGCCGCGAAAGACGCAGCGCCACATATCTCGGTAGGCGGGATCGCCGAACTCGTGGGCCTGGCGCGGCGGGCGCGTGCGTTTATCGCAGGCGATACCGGCCCGATGCATGTCGCGGCGGCGGTGGGAACGCGCGTGGTTGCGATCTTTGGAACAACCGACCCAACGCGCAACGGACCATATTCGCAGCGCGCGCGCGTGGTGCGGCCGGGCGATGCGGCAACCACTTACTCGCGATCGGCGGGAACGGACACCGTGGCGCGCGTCACGGTGGACCAGGTTTTCGCCGCGCTACAAGAGGTTTTGAAATTGGCATGACGGCGAAGCGCTACAAAGAAATCGCCGCGCGCGCGCGCGTACCCCTGGGATTCGCAATTCTCGTCCTTTATGTAGTGGCCGCCCAACCATCTCCGGAGCGACTGACCGCCGGGGCGATGATCGCCTTCACGGGCATGATCCTGCGCGCTTCAGCCGCTGGATGCCTCGACAAGAACCGCGACCTTTCCATCTCCGGACCTTACGCCTACACGCGCAACCCGCTTTATGTCGGCACGGCGGTTGTTGGCGCCGGATTTGCCGTCGCGGGCGGTGTTTGGTGGCTGGCGGTGCTCTTCGCGGCGTTCCTCGGCCTGGTCTATCTGCCTGTCGTCGCCGAAGAAGAGTCGCATCTGGCGAATCTTTTTCCGGCGTATCGCGAATACGCCGCAAAAGTCCCGCGCTTCTGGCCCGCGCTCCGGCCGCGCGTCACTTCCACAGGGCAAGGATTCCGGTGGGCGCTCTACCGTCAGAATCAGGAGTACAATGCCCTGGCCGGTTACCTCTTCGTCCTGGCGCTGCTGATCGGGAAACTCTTTTCCGCATGAAACTGGTCCTGGTGTTCTGTCTCGTGGCAACGGCGGCGTGCGCTCAGACTCCGTTCTCAGCCGGCGAGACGCTGGAGTACGACGTCGCGTGGCGCATCTTCGGCGCGGGCAAGGCCACGATGTCGCTGGCGCGCGACACCAGCGGCGCGCAGCCGCAGTGGCGCGCCACGGTCGAAGCGCACTCCACGGGAATCGTCTCGCGCCTCTACAACGTGCAGGATGTGTTCAGCTCCACTTTCCTTGCCGGATCGCTCTGCTCCGAGCAAATCGTCAAGACGATGCACGAAGGCTCGCGCCACCGGGAAATCCGCATCGACTTTGAGAAGCAGCGGCAGATGGCCGTGCTGCGCGAGATGGATGTGTCGAAGAATCGCCTCGTGCGCCAGGCGGAGAATCCCATCCCCGCCTGCGCCTTCGACGTGGTCTCGGCTTTCTATCAGGTGCGCAGCCAGAAGCTCGAGATCGGCAAAGTCTTTCAAGTACCGCCCAACGACGGCTCGCGCACCATCCTGATCGACATTGAAGTGCAAGGTCGTGAAGAGATCAAGACGCCGGCGGGGACGTTCCAGACCATCCGCGTCGAGCCGCAGGTCTTCGGCGGAACGCTTTTCAAGCGCAGCGGGCGCATGCAGCTCTGGCTCACGGACGACGCTTCTCACAAGCTGGTGGAGCTGCGCGCCAAGCTCTTTATCGGGACCATCACCGCGACCCTGAGCAAGTAGTACAATGGGGGCATGTCGGACGACGCGGAAAAACTCATCGACATCTTCGATACGAATGACGACTCGGAAGCGATGGTGGTGCGCGGCCTGCTCGAATCGGGCGGGATTCCGCTGTTGATGTCCACGGTGGAGGCACCGGTCGGCGTGCTGCCTTTCAATGCCATGTCGCTCGGACACATCCGGCTGCAAGTGCCGGAGTCCCAGGCGGAGGACGCCTTGCGCGTGATCGCCGAATACCGGCGGCGCGGCCCGCAAGACGCCGACGCGGCCGAACTTGAGACCGAGGAGCCGGACTTCAAGCCCGGCGCATAAAGCAAAGGTCCGCGGGAACGACGGCGAATCCCCACTTCTGGTAGAACGGAACGAGCTCGGGCCGGCAGTAGAGCTCGAAGTGCTTCACGTCCTTCAGCTCAGGGTGAGCGATGACGGCATCCATGAGCATGCGACCCAAATCCCGCCCGCGATAATTCTGGTCCACAATCACATCGAGCACCAGAGCCTTGTACACCGAGTCAGTGATGACACGCGTGAACGCGATCAGGCGTCCGGTCGCGCGATCGCAGAAAGCCACGATAATTTTCGAGTTCGCGACCAGCCGCTGCACGTCGGCGAGCGCGCGATCCTTGGTCCACCACTCCAGTTGATAGAGAGCGTGCAGCTCCGCAATCTGCCGCTCGTTCAGACGATGCACCGGCTGGAGCTCGGTCTCGGTCGCGCGCGCCGCGAGCTTGCCTTCGAGATTCGCCCTCACCTGCGGCCACTCTTCTTTCGTGATGCTGTACCACGCCGAATGGCGGAGGCGTCCCGTGGACGTGACCATGTGGTTGCGGAAGACGCCCTCTTCGCGCGCGCCGAGGCGCAGGATCGCGTTCCGCGAGGGAACATTCAGTGAATCGGTCTTGAGCTCCACGCGGATGCATCCGGCGGTCTCGAAGGCGTAGCGCAGCATCAGGTACTTGGCCTCGGTGTTCACAGCAGTGCGCTGCCAGTCGGGATGAATCCAGGTCGAACCGATCTCGACATGACGATTGGAGCGATCGATGTTCATGAAGCGCGTGCTGCCCACCGCGCGCCCCGAGCTTTTCTCGATGGTAGCGAAAGGAAGCGCCGTGCCGTTCGCCTGGTCCTTCAGCGTGCCTTCGATCCAGGTCCGCATTTCTTCTTTGGTTCGGACGGGGTAGGTATACCAGCGCCAGATTCGCTCATCGAGTCCGACCGCCGAGAGCGCCTCGTGATGGTCGAGCGAGAGCGGCTCGAGACGGATGTGCCGGCCTTCGAGCGTCACCGGTTCGAGAAACATGATTTTATGACTTGGGCGGCTGCTTTAGTTCGGCAACGATCTCGCGCGCCGCCGACCGCGCCTTATCGACAGCGCCGGCTTCCATGGAAATCGCGCCGACCTTGGGGTGGCCGCCACCGCCGTAGCGCTCGCAAATCGTGGCGATGTTGTGAAACGGCGGCGGGCAGTTCCAAGGATTCGTTCCAACGGAAATCTTGACGCGGTACGAAGACTTGGTGACGCTCACCGTGTAGATCCCCTGCGGGAACAGGTAATACGGGACAAACTTGTTGTAGCCCTCCATGTCGATGCCGGTCAGGTCGAAGAAAATCACTCCCTTGTCGCAGACGGCTTTCTTGCGAATCACGTCGATCGAATCCATGTGATTGGCATAGAGCGGATGGAACAACCTCTGGATCTCCGGCTCCTCGACAATTTTGGCGAGCGGCTGCGAAGCCATCATCGGGATCAGCTTCGGCAGGAGCCCCGGGTCGGAGCAAGCTTCGATCACCAGGGCCAGTTTGACGGCGGGCGCCTCCATGCGCACCGCCGTGGCCGCATCGGGATAGAGCGCGCCGTCGATGATGTCGGCCCAGTAGATGAGGTCGTCGAGGTCGGGCGCCCGGAATGCGAATTTTTCCCGCGCCACGTCGGCGATGAACTTCGTGCACGATTTGTAGGTAGCGTCGAAAAACTTTTTTCCGCTGCGGTCGGCGAGAAAGTGCTCGTTGTCCGCCGCCGAAAGAAAAGCGCTCTGGTGATGATCGAACCACCAGGTGAGACGCGGCGAGGGAGTGTATTTGAAATCCACGACGGCGTTCTCGTCGCCGTCGAAATCGTTCTCGTCATAGGCCGGCCCGGTCTTGTGGGCCAGCCCGGTCAGATGAAACTCCGCCGCGGCATCGATCTTGGCCCGATAAAAACGCGAAAACACGGCCGCCGACGCCGATCCATCGAAGCACCGATCGTGGAAAAAGAGGCGCACTTTCATAAGGCTGGAAGGGGAATCTTACAGCAGAAAGGGGTAAAAACGAAACGCGCCGGTTCTGTGGCCTAGCCTACCCAGTTATGGAAATGGTTCATTTTCACCTGATTCCGTTTTGGAACCAGAAGTGCATCCTTTTAGCGCTTTGGGGATCAAAGATGGAATCTACGTTTGCATGCAACGAGATGCAGGATCTCGACGCCGAGATCTCTGCGGAGATGGCTAGCAGCAGTCGCCGCAAGCGCGAGCTGGAACTCGTCTATGAGGTCACCCGGGCCATCAACTCGTCCCTCAACCTGGACGAAGTGATCGAGTTCATCTACCAGGGCATCAGCCGGATCCTTCCCACCGACAATTTCTACATCGCCTTTTACAACGAGGAGTCCGAGGAAGTTCGCTTCGCGGTGGAGCTCGAGCACCGCGAACGGAAAGCGCCGCGATGCCGGCCGGCGAAGGCCGGACTGACCGAGTACGTGCTCAAGTCCAAGCGGCCCCTGCTCATCCCGAACCGGTTCGAAGCAAGATGCGCGCAGTTGGGCATCCGCTATGCGGGACGTCCGTCGCTCTGCTGGATGGGCGCGCCGATGGTTTTCCGCGAGCAGTCGGTCGGCGTCATCGCGATTCAGAGTTATGAAGACGAGAACATCTTCGATTCCGAGCATCTCGAGGTGCTGGAGAATCTGGCGGGGCAGGCGGCATCGGCGATCGAGAACGCGCGGCTCTTCCAGAAGCTGAAGAATTCCTACCTCGACTTACAGGCCACGCAGCAGCGCTTGTTGCAGTCGGAGAAGCTGGCCGCGGTCGGACAACTGATCAGCGGCATCGCGCATGAGCTGAACAACCCACTGACTGGCGTCGTGGGTTGGACCCAATACCTGCTGAGCCAGAATCTTGCTCCCGAAATGCGCGGTCATCTCACCACGGTGAACGACCAGGCGCAGCGCGCCGCGCGAATCGTGCAGAACCTGCTGATTTTCTCGCGCCAGCACAAGCCGGAGCGGAGCGGCGTCTCGATCAACAGCGTGGTGGAAAACACGCTGGCCCTGCGCAACTACGAGCTGGTGGTCAACAACATCGAAGTGCACCGGCGGTTGAGCTCCGACCTGCCGTCCATCTATGCCGATCCGCATCAGTTGCAGCAGGTGTTGCTCAACCTCATCATCAACGCCGAACAAGCCATGCTGGGCGCGCGGAAATCGGGAAATCTCTACTTGAAGACCGAGGCGTCCACCGACGGCGTGTTGATCTCGGTCAGCGACGACGGGCCCGGGATGACGCCCGATCTGTTGAAGAAGGTTTTCGATCCGTTCTTCACCACCAAGCCCATCGGACAGGGGACCGGACTCGGTCTGAGCATCTCGTACGGAATTGTGGAAGAGCACGGCGGCCGCATCTGGGCCACGAGCGAGCCGGGTCGCGGGGCGACCTTCTATATCTCGCTGCCGCTGCAAACCAGCGGAATGACCGAGCGGCCGATCTCGCTCTCCGCTGCGCGCGTTCCGGATGAAAAAATACGCAAGGTGCTCATCGTTGACGACGAGGAGAGCGTCCGCGATCTGCTGACCGTGATCCTGGAGAATCAGCAATTCAAGATCGAGACCGCGGACACCGGAGAAGAGGGCTTCGCGAAAGCGTCCACCTCATCTTACGACCTGGTGGTGACGGACTTGAAGATGCCGGGACTCGGCGGCAGCGAACTCTACGACAAGCTTCACGAGCGTTTGGCGAAGGATACGCCGCAATTCCTCTTCATGACCGGCGACGTGCTCGGCAACGAGACACAGCAGCTTCTCGATCGCACGAACGCAACGTGCATCCTCAAGCCGTTCGACATCAACGAAGCGCGCGCCGCCATTCATCAAGCCGTGGCGAGAGTCTAGGGGCTAGGGACCGAGGTCGGGAACGTGCTACCGTTCTATTCCTCGGTTCATGCTGACGCTCAGCAGTGCAGTGCGTTTTCTGAAGGGCGTGGGAGAGGCGCGTGCCGGCATTCTCGAAGGCAAGGGCATCGTCTCGGTGGAAGACCTGCTCTACTACGTCCCGCGCCGCTACCAGGACCGCCGCCATCCGAAGACCATCCTTGAGCTCCAGCCCGGCGAGACCGCAACGGTCGTGGCGCCGATCGTCACCGCTTCGTTGCGCCAGCCGCGCCGCGGCCCGACAATCTTTGAAGCCGTACTGAACGACGGCACCGGCCGCCTGCGCTGCAAGTGGTTCAACTCCGCGTATCTCGAACGCGTCCTGAAGAGCGGACAGCTCGCGGCGTTCTACGGCAAGGTCGAGAGGGACAAATACTCGAAGGACCTTTCGATGTCGCACCCGGAACACGAGATTCTGGGCGACGACGATCTCGCGTCTTCCCTCGAAGTCGGGCGCATCGTTCCGATCTATGAGACGGCGGGATACGGCAAGCTGAGCTCGCGATTCTTTCGCCGCGCGATTCACGGCGTGCTCGAACAGATTCCGCAGCTCGATGATCCTCTGCCTGCGGCCGTGCGCGACAAGCTCAACCTGCCCGAACGCCGGCAGGCCATGGAGCACGCGCACTTCCCCGCCGATACGGAAGACCTGGCGGCGCTCGCGGAAACCCGCTCGCCGGCGCATGTGCGGTTGATCTTCGAGGAGTTGTTCTTCCTCGAGATCGGACTGACGCTCAAGCGGCGCACGGCGCGTCGCGCCGAAGGGCAAGCGCTTCCGGTCACGGATGCGGCGCGCGAAAAAATCCAGCACATCCTGCCCTTTCATCCCACCGAGGCCCAGAAGCGCGTGCTCGCGGAGATCGCCGAGGACATGGCCGCGCCCCATCCGATGAACCGCCTGCTGCAGGGCGACGTCGGCAGCGGCAAGACCATTGTCGCCGTGCAGGCAGCGATCGTGGCGATCGAGAACGGCTGCCAGGTGGCGGTCATGGCGCCCACGGAGATCCTCGCCGCTCAGCATTTGCTCTATTTCCGCCGGCTGCTGGCGCCGCTTGGAT
>CAZRND010000077.1:0-1083 GCA_964601345.1 uncultured Acidobacteriota bacterium
GGAATCAGCCATTCGCGCTGTGGATCCCAAAACGGGAACGGTGCGATGGGAGTTCAAGCAGTTCGCGGACGCGTGGGCTGGAGTGTTTTCGACCGCCGGAGGATTGGTGTTCTCCGGAGACGGTCAGGGCAACTTCATCGCCCTCGATGCGGAGACCGGCAGGGATCTGTTGCAAATGCAACTTGGCGCTGCAAATCCGACCGCGGCGAGCCGTTTCTCCGTTGACGGCCCGCCAGTTCCAGCTCTCCGGCCGGTCGTCCGAAGGGCCGTGCGTGCGGAAGATATGAGCCGGGTCGCTCGGCGGAATCCGGAGCGACCTCCAGACCGGAGTGACGTTCATCCAGGCGTGAACTTTCAGTCCCGCGGCGTGGGCCTTTTCAAGGATGTATCCCAGGGAATCGAAGCCCGGCTTGTAGTCGGGATCGTCCGGCGGCGGCTCGAGCGACTTCGTGTAATATGCATCTCCGCGGCGCCGCACCTGGACGACCAGCAGATTCAGATGCGCGGCCAGCGCGTCCGCGACCAGCTTGTCGGCTTCCTCCGGCGTGCGGATGCCGGCGTGAAAAGCGTCCACCCAAAGGGCGCGAATCTGCGGTTTGATTTTAGGAACGGGAGAAACGGCGGCGAGCGGGAAAGGCGCCAGCAGCAGGAGCAGAACCGCGTGAACCTTGTGCACTAGGTGGCCAGCCGGATGATCTTCTTCCGCAATCCTTCGCGAGTGATTCCCAGCGTCGCCGCGGCGCGCGTCTTGTTGGAACGGGTGCGGCGCAGAGCCTCGGCGATGATCAACCGCTCGATTTCTTCGAGGGGCGGCAATTCGTGCACACGGTTCAGCGGCAGGTCCTGGAAGGCCAGTTTTTTCTTCTTGGTTTTTCCGGCGGCACGGGCGTTCTCGGCGGCCGCGCCGGCGGGAACGGACGCGAGCCGCAGCCAATCCGCGAACCAGGCCGCCTCTTGGGCCTCGAAGGGCGTCTCGCGCTCCCCGGCCAGAACCGCCAGGGTACCGGCGGCGTTCCTGAGCACGCCCGCCCTTCCCCCGACGTCGGACACGAAATAGGATTGCCGGCCGCCTTCCGGCGCCAG
>CAZRND010000077.1:1093-16988 GCA_964601345.1 uncultured Acidobacteriota bacterium
GAGTTGCCGAAGTCGAAATGCACACTACCGCTGGCGTTGGCGGGAATCCGGGCCTGCAGGGGCTTTGCGGGTTCACCGGCCGAACCGACGAGGTTACACGGGCGGACGGGGCGAACGTCCGCCATTCCCTCGGCGTCGGAAACGAAATAGGATTGCCGGCCGCCTTCGAGCAGCAGCGGTTCGAGGCGCTTCCGCGCCGCTTCGCTCTCCTCGCCCGAATATCCGGCCGAGAAGATAATCTGTTCGCTGTTGAAGGCGATGCCGCGCCTGGCGTGAACCAGGAAAATGGCCTGCTTTGCCACCGCCGAGATCAACTTCAGCGGCTCGCAAGCGGCGGCCAGCATCTCGCCGATGATCTGGCTGGAGACGCGATGCATGACGTCGGGGATTTGTGTGGGTGTGCTCACGCCACTAATATACTGCACCCGGGCCTCGTCGCGCATCTGTTATGCTGGATAGATGGGCTCATATTCCTACCGCTATCAGCCCTCCGGTTTCGGCTTCGGAATGACCATGACGCCCGGCGTCAAGGCCTTGCTCATTCTGAACGTAGGAATCTTCGTCCTGGTCAATTTTCTTAGAATCAACATCGAGCGCTGGTTTTTCCTGGGCCTGACCCCCCAGTTGGTGGTCCACGGCATGGTCTGGCAGGTGTTTACCTACATGTTCCTGCATGGAAGCGTGGGCCACATCCTGTTCAACATGCTCTCCCTCTGGATGTTCGGAACGGTCCTCGAGCAAACCTGGGGGATGCGCCACTTTCTGCGCTTCTACACCGTCTGCGGGGTGGGCGCGGGGCTCACGGTGGTCGCGGCCGCGTATCTCTTTGGCGGAACTTCGGACCGTATCGGCATCACCATCGGCGCGTCAGGCGCCATCTACGGACTGTTGCTGGCCTTCGGATGGCTGTTCCCCGACGCTACGATCCTGGCGTTCTTCTTCTTCCCCATGCCCGCGCGTTACTTTGTCTGGATCATGGGGGCGGTTTCCTTCTTCATGGTGGGGACTGAGAGCGGCGGTTCGGTGAGTCACATCGCCCATCTCGGCGGGCTGCTCGTCGGGCCAAACTACATGAGGATGGGACGGACCACGTACTCCTATTCCCGCCGCCGGTCGCGCCTGTCTACCCTTCTTTCGATGGAAGAATGGCGGATGGCTTACGACCGCTGGCGAAGACGCCGCCTCCGCAAGAAATTCGAAGTCTACATGCGCAAGCAGGACGGCGGGGATCGCTGGGTCCAGTAAGAGCAGTGAAGAAAAAACCCTGTCCGCCACGAATCCGGAAACAATCCGAGAACCAGCGTCTGGCGGAGGAAAAGCGCGAGCTCCGCGCCATGCTGGACAGCAGTCCGTCCATCATCTTCCTGAAAGGCCGGGACGGCCGGTACCTGTACGCGAATCCTGAGTTTCAGAAGCTCACCAAATTGCCTCGGAACAAGGTCATTGGCAAAACGGATGACGAGGTTTTCCCGGCCGAGCAGGCCGCCGCGTTCCGCGCCAACGACCTGGCCGTTCTCGAGTCCGAGAAGGCGATGGAATTCGAGGAGGTGGCTCTTCAGCCGGATGGAGCCCACACCAGCATCGTCTTCAAGTTTCCGCTGCGGGACCAGAAAGGAAAGGTCTACGCAGTCTGCGGTTCGGTGGTCGATATTACCGAGCGGAAGCGAGCGGAGGCCCGACTCACCTCGCTCATCGGCAACAGCCCGCTCGGAATCATCGTGACCGACGATCGCGGCAGAATCGTGATGTGCAATCCCGCCTTCGAGCGGATGTTCCTCTACAGCGAAGCCGAACTCCACGGCAAGGCCCTCAACGAAGTACTGGCGACGCCGGAGATGCAGGGCGAATGGAAGGCGCTGGCGCCGAAGATCCAGGCCGGCGAGACGGTCCGCTTCGTGACGCGCCGGCGGCGCAAAGATGGAACGGTGGCGGAAGTGGAAATCCACGGTGTGCCGTGGATCGAGAACGGACGCTTCCTGGGCGCCTACGGCATCTATCAGGACGTCACCGATCGCAACCGCTACGAGAAGGATCTCGTGAAGAGCGAGGAGTCGCTGCGCCATCTCTCAGCGCGTCTCCTGCACTCTCAGGACGAAGAACGCAAGCGCGTCGCGCGCGAGCTCCATGACAGCACCAGCCAGACCCTCGTCAGCCTCATTGCCCAACTGTATATGGTGAAGAGCTGCGTGAAGGACGCCGACGCGACCACCGTCAAGTCCGTTGCCCAGAGCTTGAAACTCGCCGCCGAGCTGGAGCGGAAAATCCGAGCCGTGTCCCACTTCTTGCATCCGCCGATCCTCGACGAAGCCGGACTCCTCGCCGCCGTCCGCTGGTATGCCGACGGATTCCGGCAACGCAGCAGCATCCGCGTCACGCTGGATTTTCCCGAAGGAATGGAGCGGCTTCCGAAGGAAAAAGAAGCAGTCCTCTTCCGCATCGTGCAGGAGGCGTTGACGAATATCCATCGCCATTCGGGAAGCGAGGCGGCCACGATTCGACTGGAAGCGCGCAAGAAGGACGTACTCCTGGAGATCGGCGACGCCGGCCGTGGAATGGCGCACGGAGCCTGGGAACGGTTTCAGTCGGGGACCTCTGGAGCCGGCGTGGGCATCGCCGGGATGCGCGAGCGTTTGAGACAACTGGGCGGGCGGCTCGAGATCCGATCCAGCGATCAAGGCACCGTAGTCAGCGCGATCCTACCGGCGGGCTGAACCTTAGATCTTCTTCGCCGCGCAAGGCTCGGCGCAGAGCAGATGCTCGAACTGGATCGTGGTGTGATGGATGTGGAAGCCGTCGCTCAGGCGGCAGTTCACCTGTTTCAGAATCTGCTCGCTCTCCGAGGGCGGGATGTCCGCGATCCGGATGTGACAGCTCAAGGCCAGCATCTGCGGCCCCAGCGTCCATACGTGCAGGTCGTGGACGTCGAGCACGCCGGGAACTTCCTTCACCGCGCCGGTCACCTGCGCCAGCGTCATCCCGCGCGGCAATCCTTCGAGCAGGATATTGAGGGCTTCGTGAATGATGTCCCACGAGGTCCACAGGATCAGCAGCCCGATCCCCACGCTCAGCGCCGGGTCAACGGCCTGAAGGCCGGTGAACCGGATCAGCAGCGCGCCTGCGAGCACTCCCACCGATCCTGCCGCGTCGCCCATCATGTGGATGAAAGAGCTGCGAATGTTCAAGTCGTTCTTCGCCGAACGGAACAGGGCGATGGCAATGCCGGAGTTCATCAACAGGCCCGCGACGGCCACCGCAAACATCACTTCGGCCTGGACCTTCGGCGGAGCGAGAAAACGCTGGTAGCTTTCGTAGAAAATGTAGAACGAGATGACGACCAGAGTCACGGCATTGCAGAAGGCCGCCAGCACGCCCGCGCGGTGATAGCCGAACGTCTTCACCGAGTCCGGCGGGCGCGAGCGCAAGTACACCGCCAGCCAGCTCAGCACCAGGGCGAGCGCGTCCGAAAAGTTGTGCCACGCCTCGCTGACCAGCGCCAGGCTGTGTGCGAAGTATCCCGCGCCCAGGCAGAGGACCACGTAGGCCAGCGTAGCGATGGTCGAGAACTTGAGCACCGCTCCTAAGTCGTGGGAATGATGATGGCTGTGGCTATGCCCATGTGCATGGTCGTGCCCAGCGTGGACATGCATATTCTCTATAGTGTAGCATCCCGCGCGGCATCCCGCGCCACGCGGCCAATCGCGTTTACGATCCTTCGGTACGGCGGGTTCTCAAAAGCGTCAAAGGCCACAAATTCCCCTTTTCGCGTGCCGCGATAAAACCAGCGCGCCAGCAAGGCGAGCTGTTCCATGCGCCGTCCGGACGGCTTCAATGCGATTCCCGTGATGGCCTCCTTCAGCCGCGCGTCGAGCGAGACGGGCTTGCCCGTCTCGACGTCCATGGCCAGTGAGAACGTGATCTGCGGGAGGAGGAAACCGCGATAGACCGGGAATAGTTCCACGGCGCGCGGTTGCGCCGAGAGTTGAATCACCATGCCGTGCAGCCGTTCCAGCTCGGCCGCGAGGCCGCCCTTGCGCGCCAGTTCCTGGACGTCGAGCGCCGCCTTCGCTTTTTCAAGACGCTGGTGGATCTGCGCGGCGGCTTCAAAGTTCAGTTCCGACGCGGCCTGCTCGCGCTCCGCTTCAAGCACGCGAGTCAACGACGCGCCCTGCGTCTTCAGAAACTCGCCTACCCGTCCCACCTCTTCGAGATACACTTCGCGCGTGACCACGGCTTGGCAGGGACGCAAGCACATTCCCATCTCGCCGTAAATGCAACCCGGATGCGCGGGATCGGGATGGATCGGCTCGACGCACCGGCGCGCCTTGAAGAGATCGAGAAAGCCTGCGGAGAACCGCTCGGCGGACAAGCGCGAAGGGAACGGTCCAAAGTATAGCGACGTCCCCTTTCCGAGCCGTCGCGTGAGATAGCAGCGCGGATACTCATTGTCGAGATTCAGCTTCAGCAACACCGGATAGCGCAGGCGAAGGCGCTTTCGATACGTGTCCGGAAAATGGCTCTTTGTGAGACGCCAGAGCAGCACGGTCGATTCGAAGGTTGATCCCGTCCGCTGATACGAGATGGCTCGCGCGGCACTTCGCAGATTGAGGATTCTTTTCTCCGGCGCGGCCTGGAGCAGACGGGAAATGCGCCGCCGCAAATCGGCGCTCTTGTTCAGGTACGGTTCGCCATCCGTCTCGAGGAGAAAAACCGCGGACGCGGCCGGCAATTGCTCGAAGTTGAAAGAATCTGGATCGAAGGGCAGGCGCACATCCACGAGCTATCCCCGTACGATGCGCGTGGCATCGAGGCTCACCACCGTCTCCCGGCCGATGACCTCGGCGGAATGTTCTGCGCCGGCCGGGATTTCGAGGATATCGCCCGCTTCGAGAAGATAAGTCTCGTCACCGGTCTCGATGCGCAGCTTTCCCTCGAGGACGGCGTCTTTCTTTTCGAGCTTGTGCGTGTGTTCGGAGAAATAAGTCCCCGGCGGATAACGATAGGCTTGCACGTGATAGCCCTCGCCCTCCAGCCGCCGGCGCACGTTCTTTTCGTTGAGAGGCCCCCACGCGGCATCCCAGCGCTCAACGCGGCTCACCGCGCTTCCCTTTCGAACAGGCGGAGGAAATCTTCCTTCGATGCCGGCGGACGCGCGGCCAGGCGCAGGTTCTGTTCGACGTGCGCCGCCTGCCCCATTCCGACGAGCGCCGTGGCGATGCCCGGCGTGGAGCGCACGAACTGTATGGCGCGGTGGGCGTCGCTCTCGAGACCGGGGAGCGCCTCGCCGATCATCGGCGGCAATCCGCGCGACAGCGCCGCCTGCATCAGGCTGGCGCTGGCGATCACCGTCACGCCGAGCGCGGCCGCCGCTTCGAGCAAGCTGACTGGCTTTCCGCCGAGCGTCTGCGTCGGGTGAGTGAACGCTTCGGGCATCTGCAAATTGTAGGGCAACTGGACGAAGCGGAAGTGATGCCCTTCGCCGCCCGCCTCTTTCGCGAGCCCCACGATGGCTTCAAGCGAGAGATGTTCGGGCGATCGCGGCGGGCGGCGATATCCGTTCCACGTGGCGGTACCGTAGAAACGAATCCAGCCCTCCGACGCTTTCTTCTCCAGCAGCTCGAAGGCCGCGCGCAGGCGGCGATGAAACTCGTCGCGATCGAGCTCCGGCGCCTGTGTCTCGGGATTGTGCAGGTAGAAGACGTCGATGGTCTCGAGTCCCAGGTTGCGGCGGCTACGCGCGATCTGATTCTCCAGGTAGCGCGGCGCCATCGAGTGCATGCCCGCAACGATCTCTTCGCGCCGCAGGATTCCGGGCGCAAGGTACTCCTGTTCGAAATACTGCCGAGGGTTAGCGGGCATCTCGCCATCCGGCGTCAGGAATCCTGCCTTCGTACAGACCACGACTTCCGGACGGGTCACCTCGCCGCGCGCGACGAGGTTCTGCAGGGCCGCGCCGATCGAACGCTCGCTGCGCTGAAAGCGATAGTTGATGGCGCTGTCGAGCACGTTCGCGCCAAGCTGTACGGCGCGCTCGACCGCCGCCGTATAAGCTTGGTCGGCAGCGCTATCGTTTTCGCCGAGATAAGTGCCCAGACCGATCGAGGAAAGGTGCAATCCCTGGCTCTCGCGAAAATGTCCCGTCGCAAGGGAGGCGAATCGCCGCGAATAGGCGGCGGTTCCCTCAGCGGTTGCGTATCCGGGGATCGGCATCGGGCAAGTATATTATGCTTTCGAAATGTCCTTATCGCTCGATAGCACGATCTCCGCCCTGGCTCCGCTCCTCAAATCGGGACACGTTTCTCCCGTGGAAGTCGCGAAGGCCGCCCTCGCGCGGATTGCCGCCGAAAATCCGCGCCTGAACGCCTTTCTCACGGTGACCGCCGAGAGCGCCCTCGCCGACGCCCGCCGCGCCGAAATCGAAATCAGCAAAGGGAAATATCGCGGGCCGCTGCACGGCGTCCCAATTTCTGTAAAAGACCTGTTCCACGTGCGCGGCGTGCCCACCACCGCGGGATCGAAGATCCTGCGGGTGACGCCGCGATCGGATTCCGCGGCGGTCGCGCGAATGCGCGCCGCCGGAGCTGTCCTGCTCGGGAAAACGGCCCTGCACGAGTGGGCCTACGGCGTCACCAATAACAATCCGCACTTCGGCCCGACGCGCAATCCGCACGATGTCTCGCGAATTCCTGGAGGCTCGAGCGGAGGCTCCGCCGTCGCCGTCGCGACGGGCATGGGTTTTGCCTCGCTCGGCACCGATACCGGCGGGTCCATTCGTATCCCGGCATCCCTTTGCGGCATCACCGGACTCAAGCCCACCTTCGGCCGGGTGAGCACGCAGGGCGTCATCCCGCTCGGAGCCTCGCTCGATCACGTGGGCCCGCTGGTTCGCTCGGTGGAGGACGCCGCGATCCTGTTCGAGGCGCTCACCGGAAAGCGCGTGAAGGACTTCCGGCAAGGCTCGCGCGGACTCCGCATCGGCGTGCCCGAGTATTTCTTCTTCGAAAATATTCACGCCGACGTCGAACGCGCCGTGCGCGCGGCCCTGGCCGAGCTGGAATCCTGCGGCGCGCGATTGGTGAAGGTCCGCATCAACGGCGCGGCAGAAGCGAACGTCGCCTCGCGCACCATCCTGCTTGTGGAAGCGCTCAAGCCCCACCGGCGTTACCGCGCGCGGCGCTCCGAATACGGCGCGGATGTGCGCGGCAATCTCGAAACCGGCGAGCGCGTCTCGAAAAAAGAACTGCGCGATGCGCGCGGTGTGCGGACGCGTTTTGCCCGCGAGCTTGCCGGCGTCTTCGAGCGCATCGATGTCTTGATCACACCCACAACTCCGGTCACGGCCCCCAAGATCGGCGCGACCACGATCGAGATCGATGGGCATTCCGAGGAGTTGCGGCCCGGCATGACCCGCCTGGTTCGCTGCTTTAACATGGCCGGTCTGCCCGCGATATCCGTGCCTTGCGGCCGCGATTCTGTCGGTTTACCCATCGGCATGCAGATCGTCGGAAAGCGTAACGCAGAAGTAACAGTACTACGTGCCGGCTATGGGTTTGCGGAAGGCGTTTAGAGGGTTTCTACTGAATCCTGTAGCCGCCAGGAATGCTAGGTTCGCGTTTTCAATTACTTAGCCTTGGCACGCAGATTGCACGCATCAAGCCTAGAATCAGGGGTGGACACGAATTCATTGCCCCCCCGCTTGGTGGGCCCCCCGCTTGTGGTGGGGGTTCGGGTTGGGTAGGTGGGTAGGGACAGGCCCCGTGCTGGCATAGCCGCACGGGGCCTGTTGTATTTTGGCTACTTGCCTTCGGGCAAATCGTACTTTCCGGCGCTGTCCCAGCGCCGGATCCTGGCCAGGTCGGCGAGCATTTCCAGCGTGTCCCGCACCATGTTGAACTTCGTTCCCTCCGAATGGTTCCAACGCACCGGAACCTCCGCGATGCGGAACCCCATTCGCCGCGCCAGGTAGAGAATCTCCATGTCGAATCCGAAGCCTTCGATCTTCTGTCGCTGGCAGACGGATTGCGCGGCGTTCCTGCGAAACAGTTTGAATCCGCACTGCGTGTCCTGAAAGGGCAGCCCTGTTGCCGTGCGCACGATGAGATTGAAGACCTGCCCGCCCTTCTCGCGCAGCGCGGACTGGTGCGTGCCGATCAACTCGCGGCGCATGGCGCGCGAGCCGATGGCGATGTCGAATCCGCCGGCAATCGCTTCCATGAGCTTGTCGGTCTCTTCGATGGGCGCGGAAAAATCGGCGTCCGAGAACAGCACCAGCTCGCCCGCCGCTTCGAGCATCCCGTGGCGCACCGAGTATCCCTTGCCGCGGTTGCCGGGATTGCGCATCAACCGCAGCGCCTTCCAGGCAGCGGCGAGGCGTTCGACGGTCGCCACCGTGTCGTCGTTCGAGCCGTCGTCCACCACCAGCACTTCGCTCGAGTAGGATTGGGCGGCAAGCCAGCGCTGCGCCTGAGAAAGTGCCTCAGGGAGGCGGGTGGCTTCGTTGTAGGCAGGAATGACCACCGACAACTTGGGGGCCATAGGGATTAAGACTATAGCATGCCGCGCTTCACATAAACTTCACGCGCTTCGCGGAACTGGCCGAGCACGTGTTCTTTTTCTTTCGCCGAGCGCCAGCCGGGATGCTCGCTCGCCATCTGCGTCAGCTTGTCGATCCAGCGGACGAAATAATCCGCCGAGGCCTTGTTGCGGATCGGCCGCCCGCCGACGATCACGTAGATCGCGTTGGTCGTCGCCATCGGGCGATTGCTCTCGATGGGATGCGCCGCGGCGTTGGCGATCGCTTGCAGCGTGTACCACCCGCTGGACGTCGCTTTCACTTCTTTGCGAAATTCGGCATGGCGGCGCTCGCCGGTGAGCGCGATCTTTTCGATGACCTTGCCGTTCGAGACGATCTCCAGCCGGTCGAGCGGAACAATCGAATTCATCACGACTTCGAGCACGACGGTCCCGCCCTCGGCGGGCAGCTTGATCTCCTCGCCCGGCATCACCTTGTTCGCGGTGAATTCGAGCAGCGGGCCATTTGTCACGAAGCCGCGTCCTGCCAGCAGCGCGGCCATCCATTTCTCCCAACTGAGATTGCCCGCGCCGAGATGAAAATATCCGCGCATCGAACCGACGAGCGCCGTCTTGTGCAGACTGGAAATCGAGTCCTCGCCGCCCGTCACCGGCACGCGGAAGCCGTTGTTCAGCGCATGGTGCCAGGGGATCAGCGCGCCCTCGCCTGCTTGCGACCACAATTCCAGATAGCTCAACGCCCCGAGCGCCACGTCTACCGGAAATCCTTTCGCGCCGCCCAAGTTGCCTTCTACCGGATCGGACTCGCCCGGCCACGGATGCACGTAAGCGCCGATGCCGCCTTGCTCCTTGGCCAGGAGAAAAATGTCCGTGTTCGAAGGATAGAGGCTCTCGATCGCCGTCCCTTCGTATCCCGTGGTGAATGGAGAAATCAAGTGCTCCTTTAGATTGAAGAGCGAGACGTGGCCGTAAAACGGCGGACGGTATTCCTGGCCGGTGTGCATGATCCTGTCTTTGGTCGAGAGCGGATGTACGACGCGGCCCGCGACGTAATGCTGGTAGTCCATAATGCGGTTGTCTTTGTTGGCGATCTGATGGCTGATCACGTCGGCGTCTTCCGCGGCGTTCATCAGGAAAAGATTCTCGGGCGTGTTGTGCAGATTGCCGGCGTAATTCATGTGCACGTGGTTCGAGCCCGAATACCAGCCCTTGGCCTTGAGGTTCGTCATCCGTTTCAGTCGCAAAGTGACCTCGGAAACCCGGTCCGCCGGAACCGTGATGGTCTCTTTCGCCGGGATATACTCGAAGCCCTTCACCGCTTCCACAGTGTAAGTAACTGCAGGAACCTCCGATTCGAAATGACCGGCCGTGTGGAAAAGATGCTCGTTCAGCGACGAGAGCCGTTCGTAAGCTTCGGCTGGCGTATACGGCTTGCCATTGAACGCCTTGGCATAAATACGCGCCGGCGTCTCTCGATTCGTCGCGTCATCCACGACGCGAACCCGCACGGTTCCCACCGTCTTCAGCCAACGCCGCGAGGCGATCGTCACAAGTCTGGCCACGCCTCCCCAACTCTTGATGATCTTCAACTGCGGCAGGCCTTTTTCATTCGAGATGCAGGCGATCCACTCGCCGTCCGGCGACCAGCGCGGATGAAAAGTGTCGTATTCGCCAAAGGTCATCTTGTACGGCTCGCCGCCGCCCACGGGAAGCACGAAAAGATTGTCGTACTGTCCGCCGAGATGCGAGCTGTAGACGATCCGCTTGCCGTCTCCTGACCAGTGCGGGCGCGTGCGATAAAGCGTTTCCTCTTTGTGGATCATTCGGGCTTTGCCGGACTTCATCACGTCCGCTTCCACCGGCGCGCGCCAGATGGCGCCTGTGCCGAGCGGGATTCCCCAATTCGAAACGAAGATGATCTCGCGTCCGTCCGGCGACCAAGTGGGCGAGATGTTCGTGTCGTAGTCGCCGACGTAGAGGCGCTCGCGTCCGAAGCGATGGTCGGTGGTGACTTCGGTGACCTTGCCCTTCTCCCCGTTTTCGATCTCCATCACATGGATGTTGAAATGTCCGCTGGGCTCAGTCGAGACGTAAGCCAGCCGTTTCCCATCCGGGGACCAAGCAGGATCAACATTGAGATGCACGCCGCTGGTCAGCGCTGTGAGCTTTCCCGTGGCGATATGAAGAACCATCAAGTGGATGCTGCCACGTTGTTCTGCCGTGTAGGCGAGCCATTTACCGTCCGGCGACCACTCGGGCGACGACAAATACGCTGAAGAGCCCACCAGCTCCGTGGCGACGGTCCCGCCGAGCGCAACCTTCCATAGCGAGCCATTCATCGCGAAGGCAATCTCTTTCCCGTCCGGCGACCAGGACGGCCACCAGGGCGTGCTGCTTCCGGCAGGAGGCAGGTAGTAGTTCACCATGTAGTTGCCGCCGCGCCGCTCATCGGACGGCGCCGGCAACTGCGCCAGGGACACAGCGCCAGCCAGCAGGACGATGGCAAGAATCCGGTATCGCATCCGAAAAACATACTCGATTTGATGTATCGTGAGTATCACTATGGCGAAGTTTTCCGAAAAGACCGCCGTTGACTTTGTCGTCATCGGGGCGGGCGCAGCCGGCGGCGTCGTGGCGAAAGAGCTTTCAACCGCCGGATTCCAGGTGGTGGTCCTCGAGCAGGGTCCGTACCTGCGCGAGAAGGACTTCAAGCACGACGAGATCAGCGTCGGCTGGCAGTCGGCTCTTACGAACAATCACGCCAAGCAGCCCAACACCTTCCGCAAGACGGAGAACGACAAAGCCGCCAAACAATGGGCCGTCGGATACGGGCGCTGCGTCGGCGGCGGCACCGTGCATTTCACCGCCAACTACTGGCGCTTTCACGAAATCGATTTCGTCGAGCGCAGCAAGTGGGGACCGATCGCTGGCACCGGCTTCGCCGACTGGCCCATCCGCTACGCCGATCTCGAGCCCTATTACACGAAGGCCGAAGGCGACCTCGGAATTTCCGGCCTCGGCGGATCGAATCCCTACGACGCGCCGCGATCGAAGCCCTATCCGTTGCCGCCGATGCCCGTGAAATCTTCCGGCGTGCTCTTCGAGCGCGCCGCTCGCAAGCTCGGCTGGCATCCTTTCCCGGCGCCGATGGCGATTCTCTCGAAGGCATATCAAGGACGCAGCGGTTGTGTGCATTGCGGCTTCTGCATGACCTTCGGCTGCGAGGTTAAGGCCAAGTCGAGCACGCTGGCCTCGGTGATCCCGATGGCTGAGAAGACGGGGCGGTGCGAGATCCGGCCTGAGAGCGTCGTCCGCAAGATCAGCGTCGCAAAGAACGGGCACGTCGACGGCGTGGTCTATTTCGACGCCGCCAAGAAAGAGCACTTCCAGCGCGCCAAGGCGGTGGTCCTTTGCGCGAACGGCGCGGAGTCGCCGCGCCTATTGCTGCTTTCGAAATCCAATCAGTTTCCCAACGGACTCGCGAATTCGAACGGCCTGGTGGGCAAGTACCTGATGTTCGACACCGGCGCATTCTCGGGCGGCGTCTTCGAGCATCCCTTGAACGAATTCAAGAGCATTGAGGTCACGCGCGTCCTGCACGATTTCTACGACGCCGATCCGAAGCGCGGATTCTACGGTGGCGGCGGCATGGATGCCCGCTTCGGATTCCAGCCGATCGGATACGGCTTCGGCGGCTTGCCGCCCGACTCGCCACGCTGGGGCGCTGGCTACAAGCGGGCGCTGGCGCAGAATTTCACCCGCAGCATGTTCTTGCTGAGCCACTGCACGGCTCTGCCGCAGGAATCGAACAGCATCTCGCTCGATCCCGACGTGAAGGACGATTGGGGACTCGAAGCGATGCGCGTCACATACAAGGACCATCCCGACGACATCTCGACGATGAAGTTCATGCAGGCGCGAGCGCTCGAGCTGTTCGACGCGGCGGGCGCTCTCAAGAAATGGGCGTTCCCGGTCGAGGAGACGAACGGTTCCGTGCACCTGATGGGCACCTGCCGCATGGGCGCCGATCCCAAGACGTCAGTGGTGAATCCAGTCAGCCGGGCCCACGATGTCCCTAACCTTTTCATCGTGGACGGAAGCAACTTCGTGACTTCCGGACGCCAGCAGCCGACCGCGACGATCCAAGCCCTCGCCTACCGCGCCGCCGACCACATGAGCCAGGCCGCAAAGCGCGGGGAAATCTAAAGCCAACTGCACATTCTGAGATACAATGCACCATATAAGGTGCAGGATGCGAGAGCCCACGCAGAAAATCCCGCTGATCTTCTTCCGAACGGCTGCGGGAAGCGAGCCGGTCCGGGAATGGCTAAAGGGTTACCGCCGGAGGACCGACAAGCGATCGGTCTGGACCTGATGCGGGCTCAATGGCGCTGGCCTAGTGGGCATGCCGTTGTGTCGGCCATTAGGAAACGGCCTATGGGAGATTCGAACCGATCTTCGATCGAAGCGAACGGCAAGAGTATTGCTTTGCGTCTATTGTGAGCACCTTGTCGCCCTACACGGGTTTATCAAGAAAACGCGCAGCACACCGGGTGCCGATTTGGAGCTGGCGCGAAAGCGTCGGAAGGAGTTGGAGCATGAGTAAGAAAAACACTGGTTCAAGCCTCGATGACTTTCTCAGAGAAGAGGGTATCTTCGAGCGGACGCAGGCACATGCCATCAAGGAAGTTGTTGCCTGGCAACTCGCCGAGGCGATGAAGAAGAAGAAGCTCTCGAAGAACAAAATGGCGACGCTGCTAAAGACCAGCCGAACCCAGGTTGACCGCCTGCTTGACGCGAGAAACGACATTACTCTCTCCAGCCTGCAAAGAGCCGCGGCCATCGTGGGGCGACGAGTGATGATCGAGCTCGTGTAGTGCCGTTGTATCTTCCGGCCTGGTTCCTGCATCTAACTGTGCATGGAACCGCTCGACGCCTATTCTCAGGCGATTGTCTCCGTCGCCGAACAGGTTAGCCCGTCAGTCGTCAAGATCAACTGCGTGTGGCCCTCGCCGCGCGGACGGCGCGAGGGTAGCGGATCGGGATTTGTCTTCACACCTGACGGATTCATTCTCACCAACAGTCACGTGGTGCACGAAGCCGCCGAGATCTCCGCGATCTTTCCCGACGGCCGGCACTTCGACGCTCAACGGATCGGAGAAGATCCGCACACCGATCTCGCGGTGATCCGCGTGAGCGCGCCGAATCTGGCGCCCGCGACGCTCGGCGATTCGCGCGCCCTGCGCGTCGGCCAGCTCGTCATCGCCATCGGCAATCCCTACGGATTCCAGTGTTCCGTGACCGCAGGAGTCGTCAGCGCCCTCGGCCGGTCGATGCGCGCGCAATCCGGACGGCTCATCGATAACATCATTCAGACCGACGCCGCCTTGAATCCGGGAAACTCCGGCGGGCCGCTCGTGACCTCGAAGGGCGAGGTCGCCGGCGTGAACTCGGCCGTGATCCTGCCGGCGCAAGGGATCTGCTTCGCCATCGCCGTCAACACGGCGAAGTTTGTCGCCGCCGGCCTGATGCAGCATGGACGCATTCGCCGCAGCTACATCGGCGTCGAAGGACAGAACGTGCGCCTCCCCCGCCTGGTCGCGCGGGCGCACCAGGCCGCCGCCGATAGCGGCGTCATGGTCAACGGCATCGCCAAGGACGGTCCGGCCACGCGCGCCGGACTCCGTGTCGGCGATGTGATCCTGGCCTTCGAGGGCCAGCCGGTCGCCGCCATCGACGACTTGCACCGCCTGCTCACCGCCGATCGTATCGGCCGCAGCGCGACACTCTCGGTCAGTCGCGGCAGCGAGCGGCTCGATCTCGACATCGTCCCCCAAGACCTGGAATAGGCCTTCGTATAAATTCTTTTTATGTCGCCGCGCCCCGCCACCCGGTGTAATGTGTGTGTCTATGGAAGGGTCCAGACGAGATTTTCTTGTTAACTCCCTGGGAGCCGCGTGGCTGAGCGCCAACATGCCCGCGATCCTCGCCGCGCAGGAGCATGCCCGGCACGCCGTCTCGAACGGCGGGTCGGCGAAGCTGGCGTTCTTCACGGCCGCGCAGGCTGCGGAGGTCGAGGCGATGGCCGCGCAGATCATCCCCACCGACGACACGCCGGGCGCGCGCGAGGCCGGCGTCCTTTACTTCATTGATCGCGTGCTCACCACGTTCGAGCGCGAGCGGCAGCCGGCCTACACAAAAGGCGTCCAGGACTTGATGGCCAAGGGCTTCTCGCATCTGGACTCTGCCAAGCAAATCGAGTACCTGAAAGGAATCGAGTCCGGCGAGTTTTTCAATCTGGTCCGCATGCACACCATCATGGGCTTCTTCGCGAATCCGGAGCATGGCGGAAATCGTGATCACGTCGGCTGGAAACTGATCGGGTTCGAAGACGCGCACACTTTCGATCCGCCCTTTGGCTACTATGACAAAGTTTGAAGAAAAGACTGCCGTAGACTTCGTGGTCATCGGAGCCGGCGCGGCCGGCGGTGTCGTTGCCAAGGAGCTTTCGACCGCCGGATTCCAGGTGGTGGTGCTCGAGGCCGGCCCGTATCTCCACGAAAAAGATTTCAAGCACGACGAGCTGCTCAACAACTGGGGCCGCGTCCTCACCAACGACACGCGCAAGCAAGCCCAGACGTTCCGCAAGACCGAAAAGGACAAGGCCGTGCCGCAGCGCTCCGTCGGATACGGCAGATGCGTCGGCGGCGGGACGGTGCATTTCACCGGAAACTACTGGCGCCTTCACGAAATCGATTTCGTCGAGCGCAGCAAGTGGGGACCGATCGCCGGAACCGGCTTCGCCGACTGGCCGATCCGCTACGCCGATCTCGAGCCGTATTACACGAAGGCCGAAGCCGATCTCGGAATCTCGGGCCTGGGCGGCGCGAATCCTTTCGAAGCGCCGCGGTCGAAGCCCTATCCTCTGCCGCCGATGCCGGTGAAATCCTCGGGCGTGCTCTTCGAGCGGGGCGCGAAGAAGCTGGGCCTGCATCCTTATCCGGCGCCGATGGCGATCCTGTCGAAGCCTTACCAGGGACGCAATGGTTGCGTGCACTGCGGATTCTGCAAGGCCTTCGGATGCGAGGTGAAAGCCAAGTCGAGCACGCTGGCCTCGGTGATCCCCATGGCCGAGAAAACCGGGCGATGCGAGATTCGCGCCGACAGCGTGGTGCGCAAGATCAGCACCAACAAGAGCGGCCGCGTCGACGGCGTGGTCTACTTCGACGTCCACAAGAAGGAGCATTTCCAGCGGGCCAAGGCCGTGGTGCTGTGTGCGAATGGCGCGGAGTCGCCGCGGACGCTGCTGCTCTCGCGCTCGAGTCTTTTTCCCAACGGACTCGCGAATTCGAGCGGACTCGTGGGC
>CAZRND010000078.1:0-14128 GCA_964601345.1 uncultured Acidobacteriota bacterium
GCGCGGAGCCGTACATCTGCATCAACGCGGGACTCGGCACGGTTGATGACGCCCGCAACTGGGTGGAGTACACGAACGAGAAGCGCCACACCTACTGGGCTGACCAGCGGCGCAAGAACGGCCGCGAGCAGGCGTACAATGTGAAGTATTGGGGACTCGGCAACGAGATCGACGGCGGCTGGCAGATGGGACACAAGAACGCCGAGGACTACGCGAAGTTTGCGCTCGAAGCCGCCAAGGCCATGAAGGCGGTCGACAACAGCATCCGGCTCATCGCTAGCGGCCCGAGCAATTTCGGCGCGGACTGGCCGGGCTGGAGCCGCACGTCGTTACAGGCGCTTCGCAACCAGATCGACTACATCTCGATCCACACCTATATCAATAATCGCGACAACAATCTGGAACGCTTCCTCTCATCGAACACGGTGGACCGCTACATCGAGACGGTGGCCGCCCAGATCAAGGAGCTGCCGCCGGGCCGGCCGATCTACATCTCCTACGACGAATGGAACGTCTGGTATCGCGTCTTCAACGAAGGGAAGCTCGAGGAAATCTACAACGGCGAGGACGCGCTGGCGATGGGCATGTTCTTCAATTCCTTTTTCCGCCACGCCGACGTGGTGAAGATGGCCAACCTGGCGCAGATGGTCAACGTGATCGCGCCGATTATGACCAACAAGCAGGGGCTCTTCCTGCAGCCGATCTATTTCCCCATCGCGGAGTACGGCAAGCAGCGCGGCAACACTGCTCTCAATGTCTGGTCGAAGGGGCCCGACTGCCCGTACGCGGTGAACAACCGGCAGATCGCGAACGCCTGCCTCGACGTATCAGCGACATATAAGGGCGGAACGCTGTATGTCAACGTGCTGAACCGCAGCAAGTCGCAGGACATCGCCACGCGAATCGAGAACCAGCAAGGCACGCTGCGCCCCGCCGCCGAAGTCTGGCAAATGAATCCCACGGATCTAAAAGCGGTGCACACCTTCGGCGACGACAAGAAAGTCCGCCCCGCCGTCAGCTCGCTCGCCGCCAAACTGGACGGCAACGCCTTCACCTACACCTTCCCCGCCCACTCGCTGACGATCCTGAAGCTTCGAGTGGACTAAGGGCCACTACGCGAAGGTCAGTGTTGACATCTCGCCTGAAATGTAACTATCATAGTTACATATATGAACGTGAGCACTCGATTCACAGTCGCGCTGCACTTACTGACGTTGCTTTCGTCGAGTGCTCCTCAGCCACTCAGGTCCGGATACATGGCGGCTAGCGTAAACACCAATGCGGTCTTCGTGCGCCGCTTGCTCGGAATGCTTCGTAGGGCTGGTTTCGTGTCGTCACGTCAGGGCGCGAACGGAGGATGGGAACTGGCTCGGAAGCCGCGATCGATCACTCTGGTCGACGTGCGGAGGGCCGTAAACGAAGGTTCTTCATTTGCGATGCACAGTCGACGGCCCAATCCGGCCTGCCCCGTGGGGCGCAACATTCAAAAGGCTCTTGGCGGACTCTACCAGGAAGCGGAGCAGGCGTTGGAGAGGGAGCTTGCGCGAACCACGATTGCGGAGCTGCTGAACTTAGTAACAAGGAAGGTTTGATATGAATCGAAGGGAACTCTTCAAGTCGGGCATCACCGGAGTAGCCGCGGCGGAGTTGTTCGGCCGACACCTTTTCGCGCAAGACACAAGAACGGTCTACGTCAACGCAGAAAGTGGTTTGGACAGCAATCCAGGCGGCGGGGAAACCCCGCTCAAAACCCTGGCGGCAGCAGCCCGTAGAGTCAACGAGGGCGCGGGCACTGCTCCTGTTACGATCTTCCTTGCGCCCGGCGTATACCCGGTCAACGAAACGGCTCTCTTCAAACCCGCAAACCGTTCCTTCAGCAAGACGGCACGGTTGACGGTTCGAGCTCAAGTGCTGCCTGACGATCCGGCATGGTCACCGGCGAGCATGCCGGTCCTGATTCACACGATGCCGCTGTCGCCGAACTGGATGGGACGGCCCGATCCTTTCGGAGGCGTCAGCTACGGGATGCAGTTTGAGACCAGCCATGTGACGGTCCAAGGTCTCAAGATCCTCGGTACTCCTCACCTGGAGAGTCCAGCAGCCAGAGTGATCCGTCGTGTGTACCCGATCGCGCGAGAAGGCGCGGACCTTGACGATCTCGAGGTCAAGCAATGCCTCTTCGTGGGCAACCGGGAAGTGGCCGAAAACCACTGCTGCGTTTTGTCGCGCGGACACGGCGTCGTCATTGATCACTGTGTATTTTATGGATGCAAGATCACGGTCGTTTATTGGACCGGGCAGGCGCTCCGATGCGCAATGCGCAATACCCTTACGGTCGGAAACTACGTGACCGGAGCCTGGTTGTGCGCGATCGGAGAGGATTTCGAGTTTCGCAACAACGTGATGGCCGGCAATCTGTCGGCGGTCCTGTTCCAAGGCGCGATTCGAAAGTACAACCTTGCCGACTCGCTCTTTGCAGGCAACAAGAATCTCTACGGCTCCGGTGGCGGCCCGCCAGTGAACTTCCGGGCGCTTCAGCCGGACGCTCTGGAGTTGGCGAAGTCGTCTGCCGTCACTGACAAGGCGATTCAGATCGAAATGGACCAATCAAAACGCGACTACCTGCACGTGGCGTCGGGTACAGCGGGCTCGGAGATCCCAGCGGGATTGTTCACAAAGCGGGGATGAATCTAGTCAAAGATCGCGCTGAAGCGAGCTTCCAGACTAGGTGAGCCTTGGCTTGCGTCGAAGGAAGACGAAGGCGGAAGATCCAAAAAGGATCGCCCCAACGGCGCCACAGAACTGAACCAAGGTCTGAATATCGCTGTCGATGCTGACTCCTACGGATCGGTCCTTGGTCTTGCCGTCCCAGTTCATTCGGAGCTCTAAGTCGGCGTCTCGGGGTCTTTTGTCGCGAGCTGTAGAGACAATGATTCTGATTTTGCTTCCCGGCGTTGCCCGAAAAGAGACTCCGTCGATCGAACACTTGCTGGACAATTCATTGCGCGAGGTCTTTACTTCCCGTAGAGGCACAGCTTTGTTGGCTTCAAGCACCTGGACCTTGAGGCCGAGGTCGTTCCAACAATAGATCTCCCGCTTCGGAGTCCGGAATGCAGCAAGGAGGTAGCCCGGGTCGCCCCAAGCGTTCCGGATTCGCTCCCACTGGCGACTGTTAGGTACCTCAAAGAGGATATCAGCAGAGCCTTTGTCACTGATCTCCGGCAACGGGATTGACCGGAAAGTAGCGTAAGCCTCCGCGGCGTCCTCACTGTCGATCGGTGGGTCTGCAAGCCTCCAAATTGCGGGCGCAAGCAGCGCAACACCAACCACCGCCAGCCAAGCTTCAAATCGCCGACTCACAAAATTCATGTGATTGAACAAGAGCGCCGGAGGCGAATCAGATTACTTGAGCGGTTTCGCCGGAAGCCGCTTGAGTGTCTTGCTGACTGGATCAACTGTAATTCCGGCATTTTCGAGAGCAACAAAGCCCAGAGTCGGCTCCACATCGGAAGGACCGAAGACCACCTGGGCTACCGTCGTAGAGCCCACGAACTCGATTCGCGCGAACCCGTACTCATACTCAACCGGCTGGCCATTGGCAAGCTCGTATATCGCCTTGCCCTCGGGCTTGATTCCGGCGGCTCGAAGCCGGTCCGCAGGCGCCAAGCAATCGACGGCGCCCGTGTCCACAAGGCACTCGGCTTGGTACGCCTTGCGATTGCCGGTCAGGCTTCTCATGCGAACGGTCACGTGGGGAAATTCCATCTCGATTCAGTGTAACAAGAAAGGGCGGAATAGACGTTCAGAAAGCCCTCTGGCGATTTCTGTATTATCTGCAGGAGACCAGGAGAAACAAGGTTAACCCGTTGTACGTCAACGGGATGGATTCTCCTACCGGGCCCAGGAGAAAGGTAGGAGAAACCTGCCTCTCCAACAGGGCGCAATCTCTGTCTAGAACCGCAAAATGCCGCGGGCCTGAACGCTACGGGCGCCGTTCATCGGGTTCGTGACCTGCCCAAACGTCGTGCTCTGGACGTTCATCGTGGTCGTGACGCCCCACTCCGGGTGATTGAATACGTTGGTAATGCCCAGCCAGAGGTTCAGATTCAGTCGCTCCGTGATTTTGGTGTTCTTGACCAGCGAAGCATCCCACTGCCAGTAGTTTTTCCCATAGAGGTAAAGGAACTGGCCGTACTGGCCGGGTGTGCTCGGTGTCACGAAGTACTGAGTGCTGGCGCGTCCGTCGGAGCCGATGAGCCGCGTATCCACGCTATAGCGATTGGTGCTTGGGCCCTGGCTGTTCACCAGCAAACTTTGGATCTGATCCAGCGTCACGCCGGGCGCGAGGGTTGCGCCATGCCCGACCGGACCGCCATTAACGTTGACCGTCGAGAAGCCGCCCGTGATCGGAATCGGACTACCCGACTGAAGATTGATAATCGAGCCGAGCATCCAACCGCCGATCATCGTATTGAGTAACCGCCCGCTGTTTGTTGCGAATCGCTTGCCCCTGCCGACGGGCAAATCGTACGAAGAGATGAACTGGAAGACATGCCGAATGTCAAAGGCCGATGGAGACTTGTCCAAACCCAAGTTGCGAAGAGTTGTGTAATCGCCGCCTTGATTGGCATTGTCCACTCTTTCGTTGCCGAGGCCCTTCGAGAACGTGTAGTTCACCTGCATGGTCAGGCCGTGGGTGGTTCGCTTGCGCAGCGTCGTCTGCAAGCCGTTATAGCTGGTCCAGCCGACGTCATCGGTGTAATTGAATGTGGCCGAACCAGAGCCGATTCCGTACGGATTGAGGAAGAAGAAATTGATCGGGTAGGGGCCTGAGGCGTTGAAGTTGCCGATTCTGGCGCAGGGCGTGAAATTACTGCCCGTCATCCGGCAGAAGGTCTGTGCGTTCGTGCCCAGCGAATTCGCGAGCGAGCCTGCCGCGCCCTGGGTGAGATTCGTGATGTACGCCGAATTGCCAAATCCGGAAGCAGTGGGAAGCGCCGCCACCGCACCCCGCGCCCCGAAGGCAGCTTCAAAGATCGGCAGGGCCTTATCTCCGGCAAAGCCCAGGTTGGCGAAGTTGTTGGCCGTGCCGTTCGCGGCATTGACCTTCAAGTTGTTTTGCGCGTTGACGAACTCCTGCAGGAATCCGTTCTCGAAGATGTTCACCTCGTTCAGATTGAAAGTCCGCCAGGCGTGATGGGAATGGTTGGCGACGTAATTGACCTCCAGCAGGAGACCCTGCCGCAACTCCCGTTGGATGCCGAAGTTCCAGCTAATCACATAGGGGGTTCGCAGAGTCGGCTTCATGCCGTTCAGAGTGCTGGAAAAGGCAGTGTCGGACTCATGCACGGTCGAGACAAAAGCGGTGGGACTCACGGTGGTGTAGGCGGGCAGGTTGCCGTTGAGCAGGTTGTCCACGGTCAGACCGAAAGGAACACCGGCTTGGCCCGGAGTGAAGGAACTATTCTGCGACTTGCCGCCCGGCTGGCCGCCCGAACCGACTCCTTGAGCGAAGAACTGCGTGCCTTCATCGTAGTAGATCAGACCGTAGTGGCCGCGAATCACGGTCTTGCCGCCGAGAAGTTTGCCCAGCCATCCGGAATCCTTCTTGGGGTTCCAGGCAAAACCGACGTTGGGCGCGACGTTGAACCAGTCGGGCTGGAACGCATGGCTGCCTACGGTCAGGACGGGATCGAGGTTGCCGCCCAGGGCGCCCGGCTGGAAGAGTGCTTTGGAAGGCCCGAAGATGCCCGACTCGTTGGGAATTGCTGCGATGCCATCCACGTTGAACATGTCGCCCTGGAATTCGAGGCGCAGACCGGCATTCAATGTGAGATTGGGACGTAAACGCCAGCGGTCTTGTACGAAGAAGCCGCCCATGTGGCTGCGAGTCCAGGTCGTGTTGAATACGCCGCCGTATTTCTGCGTGGCGGGGTCCACAAACGCCTGGTAGGTCACGCCGGAAACCCGACCTGTCAGCAAATAGTAGAGGCTTTGCGCGGTGCCGATATCGCTGGCGTTGACGCCAGGCAGGCTGGTGGTATTGAAAATCGCCGCCGCGGGATCGCTGCCCGGCGCTCCGATCGCGAAACGCGGATAGTTGATCGCCTCGGTCGTGTCGTGCCAATCGGTTCGCCGGTACGTGCCGCCTGCCGATAAGGAGTGCGCCCCGCGATTCATGGTCACCGTGTCGTAAACCGTAGTGATGTAGTGCCGGCCGGTCGTATTGTTGCGGTCCGGCCGGAGTGTGGCGATCAGGGGAGGAGCGACGCGGAAAACTTTGTCGTTATACGTGTTGTAAATCTGGTAGCCCTCGATCTCGTTCGTATCGCCGCTGTGCTGGACCCCGTACCGAAATTCATTGAAGGTGCGCGGCGACACCGTCCAGTTCAGCGCCGTCGAATAGACGAAGTAACCGGCGATGCGGAACGGGTCCACCGGCTTGAAGTCCGGCAACGGGAACTGCCGGGTTCCGGGCTGGAAAGTGTGCCGGATGCTCCAGGTCCCGCTGAATTGCAGGTTCGGCGTGATGTAGTAGTCCAGGCGAGTGGCCGGATCGTACTCCTTCAACGGATTCGGATCGGTCCAGTTCAGGGTCTGCTGGTTGAAGTTGTTGTTGATCGGAGTCACGTAGCCGCCCGACAACGAAGCCTGCTGCTTGCCGATGATATAGCCCATGGCCGGGCTGATGGCGGACGGGAAACCGTTAGCCGCTGCGATGTTCAGGACATTTGCCGTGCGAATGCTGTTGTCCGTGGCGCGATAGGTGAAAGTTCCGGTCTGCGCGGCGGTCTGCAGCACGGTCTGCGTCTTGCTCACGAATTGGGGGTTGTATACATATTCGTAGTTGACGAAGAAGAACGCTTTCTCCTTGAAGCGCCCGAAGGGCAGAAGCTTGCCGCCAAAGCTGCCGCCGAAGTTGTGATTCCGATTGTAAACGCGGCTGTCCTGGCCTTGCGCATTGCGCAGCCATGTGTTGGCGTTGAAGATTTCGCTCGTCGGCTGGTAGAATGCCTCGCCGTGATACTGGCTGGTGCCGCGCCTGGTCACGAATTTCAGGTTGGCGCCGCTCATACCTGCAGAATCTGCCCCTAAACCGCTGGTCTCTACGGCAACCTCATCCACCGCGCCCAACCGTACGGGAACTGTGAAGTAGTAGACCGTGCCGCCGCTCTTGAAACCGTTAGAGGCGTTGTTAATCCCGTCCAGCGTGACGTTGGTTGCGCCGCCCGGCATGTTGTTCCAGTGGGTGTCTCCCTGACCCACGTTGCTGTTGAAAGCTGTGGATTGTCCTGGAACCAGACGCAACAACGGCAACGCGGTGCGGTTCAAAATCGGCAGTTCATGAATGGTCTCGCTCGTGGTGGTCTTGGAAATGAGGTTGGAGGTCAGTTCCAAGGCGACCGCTTCCCCCTCTACGGTCACTTTTTCCGATACTTGACCCACCTTCAAGTGCACAACTACGTCCGTGGTACGGCTAGTGTCGACCGCAATGTGAGCGGCGATGCTCGTTTCGAAGCCTTGGGCCGTCACCGTGATCTCGTAGGCCCCGTGCGCCAGGTCCGGGAGCAGGAAACTACCCTGAGAATCCGATGTGACTTCCTTCTTGATTCCGGTGGCTTCATCCCGTAAGACCACCTTCGCGCCCGGTACGGCCGCTCCGGAGGGATCGACCACCGAGCCCGAGATAGCCCCGACAATGCGGGACTGCGCAAACGCGCTGGAAGTGCACAGCGTTACAATCAAAAGGACTACGGCCTTGCAGAAGTGTGTGCAATAGATTCTCATGAATCCCCCATCGTGTGTACTGTACGGCCAAACGCTCGCCTATCGCCTGAATGTAAGCGATTGCAAAGGGACTGTCAAGGAGAAAAGAAGACCTGTTGTACCCTCTCCAACAGTTGGGTTTACGACACTCGCCAATAGACCGAATAGCGCCGGCCGAAGATGCTGCTGATGGGCGAGAGCGCCACGTCCTTGGCTTGCCCGGCCGTTCGAAACGCCAACGGCCGGTCCGCGGGCTTGATCCACGAAGCAGGATCGTCACCAGACGCCCGAAACTCCGGGATCTCGAGCGCCGGCGCCTGGCGGACACGCGGTGAGTTCGTGCCGATGATCATCGCATCGGTCAGACCGTCCGCGCCGAGATCGCCCGCCAGCACGACCGGTCCGTAGAGCACGGCCTGCAGCGTCCGATCGTCGGGCATCGCCTCGATGCGCAAGTTCATCGGCAGCGACATCTCGACGCGATCGCCCGTCTTCCACGTACGCGTGATCGTCAGGTATGATCCCGGTTCGGCGGTCGCTTCGAGCGCGCGGCCGTTGATCTTCACCGTCGCGGGCG
This sequence comes from uncultured Acidobacteriota bacterium, assembly GCA_964601345.1. GTDB lineage: Bacteria > Acidobacteriota > Terriglobia > JAJPHL01 > JAJPHL01 > CAZRND01. The sequence continues at coordinate 8,345 of CAZRND010000078.1, forward strand.
ACGCCAGCCACGCGGGGATGCGCAAGCGTAGCGCGAGCGAAACAGGTTTTGTGGCGGTGACCGCAAGCGAGGTCCCGGCCTGCTCGGGGAACTTGGTTTCCTGGCGCAGGCGGAAGCCCTTCTCCGTCCAGTTCAGCTCCGAGGCGATGAACAGGTTCACGTACACGCCGTTCTCGTCGTGCCAGTAGATGCTGTCGTTGAGCTTCGAAAACTCCTCGACGCCCGAACCGGTGCAGCACCAGAAATTCTGATCCTCGTTGTTGAAGGTCTTCCACGCGCCCGGCGTCAGCGAGAGGTAATACTGCGTGTAGCCTGTCTTCGGCTGGATGGTTCCGATGCGATGGTTGAAGAGCACGCGCTCGTAATAGTCGAAGTAGCGCGGATTCGGATCCCATCCGTAGAGATGCCGCGCCAGTTTCAGCATGTTGTAGGCGCAGCAGCATTCGGCCGTGGAGACGGCTCGCTTCAGCTCGGCGGCAAGCTGGCGCGGCTGGCCCTGCCAGGATTCGCCGTTGCTCGTCCCGCCGGTGACGTAGGCGCGCGCCGTCGTCACTTCCCAGAAAAAGTAATCGGCCACGTCGTGGAAACGCATGTCGCCCGAAATTTCGTAACGACGCGCGGCGGCGATCACTTGCGGGATGTGCGTGTTCACGTGCAGCCCGCGCAGCTCGTCGCGTCGCGATGCCAGCGGATTGACGAAGGTTTTCTTGGTGTAACGGTCGCCGGCCTTGGCCCAGGTGTCGTTGTTGGTGGCGGCCGCCAGGTTGTAGAGCGTCTCGGCCATGCCGCCGAACTCGACCTTGAGAATCTCTTGCATGTGCTCTTCGGTCTTCGACGCGGTCCATCGATCGGCCCATCCGGCCATGCCCTCGAGCACTTCGAGCGCCTGCTTGTTGCCCGCGAGTTGCGACATGTCGAAGAGGCCCGCCATGATCTTGTGAATCGTGTAGAACGGAGCCCACACGCGCGTTCCGGCGTCGAGACGATCGAACCACGTCGACGGGAAAGCGCTGAGATATCCACCGCCCAGCTTCGTCTGGCATTTGGCCAGCTCGGCGACGAGCTCGTCGCCCTTTGCCTTCGCGTCCTTATCTCCATTGGCCGCAAGCTGCGCGCTCGCGGAAAGAAAATGGCCGGTGAAATGTCCGCGCAGCTCGGTGCCGCGCTGCCCATCGGCCTTCGCTTCCCAGCCGCCAAAGGGCTTGGCCGATCCGGTGGAGATTCCCGCGTTCTCGCGGAAGTTGTATACCAGGCGATCCGTCGTGAGTCGGCTCATGTAGCCGCGATTCCATTCCCATGCGTCGGTGAAGCTGCTCGCAGGCAGCAATTGCACCTGTGACATCGGGAACGGACGCACGCCCGACGGGACATCTTTGCGAGCGAACTCGATCGGCGCCTGGAACGGCGGGATCTCCGGCTCCTGGCCGCGGCGTTGCGGAACGGGCGCGGGAGTTTGCGCCGTCGGATTCTGTTGGGCCAACAATGCGGGCGCTGCCGCGGCCAGAGTGGCAAAGGTTCGACGGCTCAGGCGCTGTTTCATTTTGTTGTGGCCTCCCGTAATGGAATCGCTTACATTATGGCACGAGTGGAGCTTTCTTGAGACTTCGACTGGGCGCTTTCCTGCTGCTGGGCGCGGCGCTGGCCTCGGCGCAGCCAAAACTCGGCGACCTGCTGAACGCCATCACCTTCCGGAATCTCGGTCCCTTCCGGGCCGGAGCGTGGGTGGCGGACGTGGCGGTGCCCGAAGGTCCGCCCAAAGTCCATCAACGCACTTTCTACGTCGGCGTGCGCACCGGCGGCGTCTGGAAGACGACGAACGGCGGCGTGACATTTCAACCCGTGACCGACGCCGCAGGGCTGATGTCCATCGGCGCGCTGGCGATTTCACCGTCGAATCCCGAGGACGTATGGCTCGGCGAGGGCGATGCTTCCGCGACGCGCAGCGCGTATCACGGCAAAGGCGTCTTTCGCTCGATCGACGGAGGAAAGACCTGGCGGCATCTGGGACTCGACGGCACGCAGCACATCTCGCGCATCGTGATTCACCCCACGCGGCCGGAGACAGCGTGGGTGGCGGCGCTCGGTCCGCTCTACACCTCAGGTCCCGATCGCGGCGTATTCAAAACAACGGACGGCGGCAGGACGTGGAGCAAGGTCCTCTTTGCGGCGGACAATGCCGGAGCGGTGGACCTGATTCTCGACCGTCGCGATCCCAACGTGCTCTATGCGGCAATTTATGAAGTGCAACGGAAAGCCTGGCGCATTCACGACGGTGGGCCGGGCAGCGGCATCTACAAGACGACGGACGGTGGCGCGCACTGGAAGCGTCTCGAAGGCGGGCTGCCCACCGGCACGATCGGGCGGATCGGCATCGATCTTTGCCGGAAGAATCCCGATGTGCTCTACGCCGTGCTCGACAATTTCAACGCCAAGCCCGGTGCGACGCAGACCGGACGCAACGCCCTGATCGGCGGCGAGGTCTATCGCAGCGACGACGCCGGAGCGTCGTGGCGCAAGATGAACGCTGCCGCCGACGACGTGAGCCGCAAGACCGGCTACGCCTTCAATCAACTCCGCGTCGATCCCAACAATCCCGACCGGATTTTCATCACCGGCTCGAACCTGATTGCGTCCGAAGACGGCGGCAAGACGTGGCAAGGACTCGGGCAGGGCGGGCCGCAGGCGGCGCGCCCCTTCCGCCGGGCATTCGGAGATTTTCGAGCGTTCTGGATCGATCCCGAGGATTCCGACCGGATGATCGCGGCGTCAGATGGCGGAGTCTTCCTCTCCTTCGACGGCGGCCGGACGGCCGACCATCTCATGAATCTTCCGCTCGGCGAAATCTACGCGCTCGGCGCGGACATGGAAAATCCCTACCACATCTTCGTCGGCTTGCAGGATCACGAATCGTGGATGGGTCCGGTGAACGGCCCATCCGGATCGGTGAGCATCGAGGACTGGCGTACGGTTGGCATCGGCGACGGCATGTACAACCAGCCCGATCCGAACGGCCGCTACACGTACAACACGCAGGAATTCGGATTTCCGGCGCGCATCGATCTCGTGGATCGCACGCGCACGGTGATCACGCCGCCGCCGCCCTTGCGCGTCAATTGGACCGCGCCGCTGCGCCTCTCGCCGCACGACAGTAAGACCATTTACTTCGGCGCGCACATGCTCTATCGCTCGCGCGATCGCGGCGATCATTGGGAGGCGATCAGCCCCGATCTCACCACGAACAATCCGGAGAAAATTTCCGGGCCCGGCTCGGGCATACAGCACTGCACCATCACCACTATCGCCGAGTCGTCCGCGAAAGCCGGCGTGATCTGGGTCGGCACGGACGACGGCAAGGTCCAGGTGACGCAGGATGCCGGCGCGCACTGGACCGACGTGACCGCGCGCTTGGGAGAAGCCGATGCCTGGACCTCGCGCGTCTTTCCGTCGCAATTCGCAGCGGGCACGGCGTACGTCACAAAGACCCGGCGACGCCTCGACGACTTTCGTCCGCTGGTCTTCCGCACGAAGGACTTCGGTGTCACGTGGACCAGCATCTCGACGGGCCTCCCGGAGGGGGGCGCGAATGTCATCGCGGAAGATCCCAAGAACGCGAACCTGCTTTTTCTCGGCACGGACGCCGGCATCTTCGTATCATTCACCGGCGGCGCGGCTTGGGAACGCTTCCAGGCAAACGTCCCGCCCGCGCCGGTGCACGACCTGATGGTGCATCCGCGCGAAGGCGACCTGATCGTCGGGACCTTCGGGCGCGGCGCATGGGTCGCGAACATCGCGCCGCTGCGCGAGTTCGGCGAGAGCCTGCTCGCTGAGGACGCGCACCTGTTCGCCGTCCAGCCTTTTGCCGAGAGGCGCGAGGTGGCTTGGGGCAACTACCGCCTGCATACCGACCGCGTTCTGGTCACGCCGAACGAGCCGAACGGAATGCGGATCGCGTACTATTTGAAGAGCGTGACTCAAGACAAGACTTCCATCGCGATCGCGGACTCATCCGGAAAGACGCTGCGCAACCTTTCCGTGACTCCGAAAGCCGGTCTGAATCAAGCGGTGTGGCTTCTCGACGACGACGCGGGCGCACCCCTACCGGCGGGAGATTACCGCGTCACGCTGCGCGCTGGATCGAAAACGCTCACGCAGCCCGCAAAAATTCTATCGCGCGCGCCGGAGGATTCTCCCCGGCCGCGCCGCTTCCGTCCCCCGATTCCATGAAGGAGAGCTTTATGAAGACAACCAGGTTCCTCTGCATTCTTTTGTTCGCCGCCGCCCTCTCGGCGCAAGTGAGCTGGAACGACTACCAGCGCGCCTCTAACCTGCGCCAGAAATATCAGGGCCTCGTGACGAACGAAGCCGGGCCCGCCACGTGGATCGGATCGACCGCGCAATTCTGGTATCGACGATCCGTCGACGGCGGCCACGAGTTCATTCTCGGCGACGCCAAGGTGAATGCGAAGAGGCCGGCGTTCGATCACGCGCGCCTCGCGGAATCGCTGGCCAAGGCCGCGAATGACAAGTACACCGCCGTCACGCTCCCCTTCACGACATTTGAATTTGCCGACGAGCAAAAGGCCGTCACCTTCACCGCCAAGGCCTCGAACTGGCGCTGCGATCTGACCGAGTACGCCTGCCGCCGGACGGGTCCGGCAACGACGGGCGGCGGGCGCGGCGGCGCCGCGCCATCGGACGTCGAAGACAACGGCGAGAACGAGGGAGAGAACGACGTCATCGACGGCATCGCGTATCCGCAGCAGGGCGGCGGCCGCGGCGGACTCGGCCAGGGCGCCGCGACTCCGCCGACCATGCGAGCCTCGCCCGACGGCAAGCTCGAAGCGGTCGTCCGCAACTACAACATCTTCCTTCGCAACGCGGGCAAGACAGAAACCTGGGCGCTCAGTTACGACGGCTCGGAGGGAAATTACTACTCGCTGCAATCCATCGTATGGTCGCCCGACTCGACGCATCTGATTGCCATGCGCGTGCGCCCCGGTTACCAGCGCGAGCTGCACTACACGCGCTCCTCGCCCGATGACCAGGTCCAGCCCAGGCACGAGACGTACGGCACGCTGAATGGATTTGCCCGCTATTACGCCAAGCCCGGCGATACGGTGGACATCGCCCAGCCGGTGCTCTTCGACGTGGCCGCGAAGAAAGAGATGGTGGTCGACAACAGCCTCTTCCCGAATCCGTACAGCCTGTCGCGCGCGCAATGGCGCAAGAACGGCAGCGGGTTCACCTTCGAGTACAACCAGCGCGGCCACCAGCTTTACCGCGTGATCGAGGTAAGCGCGCAAACCGGCAGGGCGCGCGCCGTGATCACCGAGGAGAGCAAGACCTTCATCTACTACAACGCGCTCTCGGTGGCCGGCGGCAGGACTTACCGGCATGACGTCAACGACGGCAAGGAGGTCGTCTGGATGTCGGAACGCGACGGCTGGGCGCACCTTTATCTGTTCGACGGCTCGACCGGCGCGCTCAAGAATCAGATCACGAAGGGGAACTGGGTCGTGCGCGCGGTCGACAAGGTTGACGACGAGAAACGCCAGATCTGGTTCCGCGCGGGCGGCATGGATCCGAAGCAGGATCCCTATTTCGTCCACGCCTATCGCATCAACTTCGACGGTACGGGACTCATCCCGTTGACCGAGGGCAACGGCACGCACACGATGACCCATTCCACGGGTATGCAGTTCCACGTCGACACGTCGCCCCCAGTGATTCAGCCCCCCGTCACCGCGCGTCGCCCGGCCCAGGACCGCAACCTGCGACTCCGCG
>CAZRND010000078.1:14138-16941 GCA_964601345.1 uncultured Acidobacteriota bacterium
GGAACGACACCGGTGAGCTATTCCACGGTGATGCAGTTCCTCCTCGGATCGTTGTCGCGAGGGGATTAGCCTCCCGTCAGCGAGCTGGTCCAGGCCAAGGACGGCAAACTGCTGCTCGAGGTCGAGCGCGCCGACGCGTCGAAGCTCACGGCGGCGGGATGGAAGCCGCCCGAAGTGTTCACCGCTCCCGGACGCGACGGCAAGACGGCGATCTGGGGCGTGATCTTCCGTCCCGCGAATCTCGATCCGTCGAAGAAGTATCCGATCGTCGAGGAGATTTACGCCGGTCCGCACGGGTCTTTTGTGCCGAAGACCTTCGGCGGCGCGCGACCCGGCCCCGGCGGCGGAGCGTATGCGCCGAACATCCAGCCGCTGACTGAGCTCGGATTCATCGTCGTGCGCATGGACGGCATGGGCACCGCCAATCGCTCGAAAGCTTTTCACGACGTGGCTTGGAAGAATATCAAGGACGCCGGATTCCCCGACCGCATCGCCTGGATGAAGGCCGCAGCCGCGAAGTATCCGTACATGGATATTACGCGCGTCGGGCTCTTCGGCACATCCGCAGGAGGGCAGAGTACGCTCGGCGGGCTGCTCTTCCATCCCGACTTCTACAAGGTCGGCGTCGCCAACAGCGGTTGCCACGACAATCGCATGGACAAGATTTGGTGGAACGAGCAATGGATGGGCTGGCCGCTCGGGCCGGAATACGCCGAGTCGTCCAACGTCGACAACGCCTATCGCCTGAAGGGCAAGTTGCAGCTCGTGGTTCCGGAACTCGACACGAACGTCGATCCGTCATCCACGATGCAGGTGGTCAACGCGCTGATGAAGGCGAACAAGAAATTCGATCTGCTGGTGGTGCCGAACGGCGATCACGGAGCGGGCGGGCGTTTTGGCGAGAGGCTGCGGTACGACTTCTTCGTTCACAACCTGATGGGCGTCGAGCCGCCGGAGTGGCAGGCCGGCTCGGCGGCCGAGGAAGCGGCCACCGAGCGCGTGCCAAATTAGAGCGGAAGGATTACTTCCCGGATTTCTTGGCCTTGTCGGCGTTGAAGTCTTCCGGATTCGGAGCGCCGGTGCCGGTGGACCCGAGGAAGAGCTTGCGTCCGTCGGTGAAGGTCACGTTGCGGGCGTTGGCGCGCATTTCATTGTGATCGCGCGCCTGGTAGCCGTCGACCACGATCTCGGTTCCCACCGGGAAAGTGTTCTTGTTGGCTCCGCGGCGCAGCAGCGTGTTGGGGCTGCCGCCTTCCACCATCCAGACTTCCTTCTTGCCGTCGTCCTTGGCGATCTCGACGTGAATCCACGTATGGGGATTCACCCACTCGATCTTCACGATCTTGCCCTTCAGCAGGACCGGGCGGTTGGCGTCGAACTCCGATCCAAACGCGTGATGCGCCACGGCGAGCGGCGCGGCGGCGAGAGCCACGATCACGATCGCGGCGCAGAACAACGGCGTCCAGAATTTCTTTAACATGGCTATTTTTTCTCCTTGGCAGCTTTGACGGCGGCTTCATCCTTCTCGCGCAACCGCGCACCCTTCATGATGTTCATCAACGCGTAGTTGCCTTCATGGCAAGCGTACTCGTAAATGTGATTGTCGGTGGCCGGCCAGGAGTACTCGCCGGTCCAGGTCTTCGTCCAGGTCGTCGGATCGTCGATGGTGAAGCGATAGATCAGCGACTTGTCGTCCGCGCGCGTGAAGCGCTCGATCACGTGCATGTCCTCCGACGATCCGCGGAAACGCGTCTTGTCGGTGAAGTTCGTGGTGTCGACGACCAGCGTGTCGCCGTCCCAACGGCCGACCGAATCACCCATCCAGAAGCGCATGGTCTTGGGAAGATGCTGCGCGTTCATCCGCACGATGCGGGCGTCGTGCACCATCTCGGTGAGGATCAACACCGAGTCCGGCGTCTGCACGATCTGGTGGAGGTTGTTGTAGAAGTAGTTCGGCAGGATCGGCGGTCCCGACGTGGAGCCGAAGCCGAGCAGGCAGCGCTCGCCGAGCGGGCGCCGTTCCGGATCGTCGTAAACGCCCGGCTGCCGCTCGAGGCCCGGATCGTTTTCACCGGCGTCCGATGTCGGCAGAGCCGGGCGCGGAGTCAGCAGCGTTTGCAGGATGCCGACGCCGCCGGGCAGCACGTAAGAGTTCGCGCCGCGGCCGCGCGCCGCGCCGCCTTGCACCAGCGGTGGCGCCTTGCCGTCCGGTGGATCGATCACGATCGACGAGCGGATTTCGCCGTCGACCACGTTGAAATGGTCGCCGGGATCGAGCCATCCGCTGTTGTAACCGCCGACATTGCCGGCGGGACCGGGCGAGCCGTCGCCGCCCTTGGGGGGCGCGGCGCGAGAGCCTTCAATCGCCTGATCGCCCTGCTGGCGCAGCGAAGCCGCAATCTTTTCCTGCCGGATCGCTTCTTCCTTGGTCATGGTCGGCTTCATGCCCGACCCGCGCTCGAGCGGCGTGAGCATCGCGAGGTCATACACGCCCTGCAGGTCCGGATGGCCGTCCGCCATGCGCTTGACGGCCGCCTTGCCGGTGGTCTTGCTCGCAGTCTTGCTTGCGGCCTTTTCCTGCGCGGCGGCAAAGGGCGCAACGGCCAGCGCCGCAATCGCGATCACCCAGAGTGTTCTTCGCATGCGATTACTCCTTCGACGACCCGGCTTTGGCGGCTGCTGCATCTTTTTCCCGCAACCGGGCGCCTTTCAAAATGTTGGTGAGGGCGTACTTCCCCGCGTGACAGGCTTCCTCGAAAATCGGTCGGCCCGTTTCGAGCCAGTTCATTTTGCGGTGCCAGGC
>CAZRND010000079.1:0-16934 GCA_964601345.1 uncultured Acidobacteriota bacterium
CAACTCCGGATTTTTCTACACGCGCTACCCGCAGGGAAACGAGCGCCCTAAAGAAGACGCCAACTTTTTCCAGCAGATCTGGTATCACAAGCTGGGGACGGCTTCCTCCGCGGACACTTACGTTCTCGGCAAGGATTTTCCGCGCATCGCCGAGACGGTGCTCGATGCGAGCGAAGACGGCCGCTACATTCTTGCGTCGGTCGAAAACGGCGATGGCGGCGAGTATGCGCATTACCTGCGCGTCCCCTCCGGCCAGTGGACGCAGATCACGCGATTCACTGACAAAGTTGTGCAAGCGGCGCTCGGCCGCGACGGCGCGCTCTACATGCTCTCGCGCCAAGACGCCCCGCGCGGAAAGATCCTGCGGCTTCCGCTCGACAAGCCCGCACTCGCCGAAGCCAAAGTCATCGCCGACCAGAGCGCCGCCGTCATCCAGAGCCTGGTCCCGGCGGCGACGCGCCTCTATGTCTTGACGCTCGCGGGCGGACCATCCGAGATCCGCGTCTTCGATCTGCAGGGTCGCGCGCAAGCGCCCGTGCCGATCAAGTCGGTGTCGAGCGTCTGGCAGGTGCAGCCTTTGAGCGGTGACCAGGTGCTCTACCAGAACGAGACTTTCCTCGAGCCCGCGGGCTGGTATCAATACGATCCGCCGCGGGCTCCCGAGCGCACCGCGATGTTCGGCACGTCAAAAGCCGACTTCGGCGACATCGAGGTCGTTCGCAAGACCGTTCCGTCGAAGGACGGCACGCCGATCCCGCTGAATATCCTGCAGCGACGCGGCATCAAGCTCGACGGTAAGAATCCCGTGTTGTTCACCGGATACGGCGGATTTGACGTCAGCATCCAGCCTTACTTCGACGTCACGCGCCGGCTCTGGCTCGACTCCGGCGGCGTCTGGGCCATCGCCAATCTGCGCGGCGGCAGCGAATTCGGCGAAGAGTGGCACACGAAGGGCAACCTCACCAACAAGCAAAACGTCTTCGACGATTTCGCCGCCTGCGCGCAGTATTTCCTGAAGTCCGGATACACGACGCCCGACCGCCTGGCGATCGAAGGCGGCAGCAACGGCGGACTGCTGATGGGCGCGACGTTGACGCAGCATCCTGACTTGTTCCGCGCGGTTGTGTCGCACGTCGGGATTTACGACATGTTGCGCGTCGAGCTCGATCCGAACGGCCAGTTCAACACCACCGAATACGGCACGGTGAAGAATCGCGACCAGTTCAACGCTCTCTACGCCTACTCGCCCTATCACCACGTGAAGGACGGGACCGCATATCCGTCCATTCTCTTTCTCACGGGCGCGAACGACGGCCGCGTCAACCCGGCGCACTCGCGCAAAATGATCGCGCGCCTGCAAGCCGCGGCGGTGGGTTCGCAGCGGCCGATCCTGCTGCGCACCAGCGATTCGTCGGGACACGGCATCGGCACCGCGCTCAGCGAGCGCGTCAATCAGGAGGCGGACGTCTACGCCTTTCTTTTTTCGGAATTAGGGATCAAGCCATGATCATCTTGCTCATGTTGATGGCGCTCGCTCAAGGGCGCGGCGGCACGGCGAATCAGACAACCACTCCTCCGGCGGCGCCGGCCGCGACGGCCGGCCCCGGCGCGGCATTCGTGCGCGAGAATTACACCAAGTACGAGTACCGCATCGCCATGCGCGACGGCGTCAAGCTCTTCACCTCCGTCTACGTCCCGAAGGACGTCGCCGGCGAGGGCCGGACCTATCCCATCATGCTGACGCGCACGCCCTACAACGTCGGCCCTTACGGCGCGGACCAGTTCCGCGCGAACCTCGGCCCCTCCGAGCTGTTCGCGCGCGACAAATTCATCTTCGTCTACCAGGACGTCCGTGGGCGCTTCATGAGCGAGGGCGACTTCACGATCATTCGCCCGCACAAGCCCGTCAAGAAAGGTCCAGCGGACACCGACGAGAGCACCGACTGCTACGATACGATCGAGTGGCTCATCAAAAACGTGCCGGGCAACACCGGCAAGGTCGGGATGTGGGGCGTCTCGCAGCCGGGATTCTTTGCCGCGGCCGGAATGATCGACGCGCATCCCGCGCTCGTCGCCGTTTCGCCGCAAGCGCCGGTCACCGATTACTACATGGGCGACGATTCGTATCACAACGGCGCCTTCATGCTCGCGCACCGCTTCCGGTTCTATCAGGGATTCCGGCAGCGCGAGGGAGCGCCCGCGCCGCCTCCGCCGGCGATCCCCTTCAACTACGGCACGCCCGACGGCTATGAGTTTTTCCTCAACATGGGATCGCTTGCCGGCGCGGACGAAAAGTACTTCAACTATCGCCAGATTTTCTGGACGCAGAACATCGAAAACGCTGCGTACGACGAATTCTGGCAAGCGCGCTCCATCTGGAAACATCTCAAGGGCGTGAAGCCCGCCGTGATGATCGTCGGCGGCTGGTACGACCAGGAAGATCCCCAAGGTCCGCTCCGCCAGTTCGATTTCATGATGAAGAACCAGCCGCCTCAGCAAATGATGCTGGTGATGGGCCCGTGGAATCACGGCGGCTTCGGGCGCGGCGACGGCGACCGGCTCGGCAGCGTGACGTTCGGATCGAAGACCGGCCCGTATTACCGCGAGCGGATCGAGTTGCCCTTCTTCTCGTTTCACCTGAAGGGCAAGGGGGACGGAAAGTTTCCCAAGGCTTGGCTCTTCGAGACAGGCATGAACCAGTGGCGCCGCTTCGATGCCTGGCCGCCGCCCGCTGCGAAAGCGAAGTCCCTCTATCTCGACGCGAAGGGCAAGCTCGCCTGGCAGCAGCCCGGCGAACTCTCGTTCGACGAATATCTCTCTGATCCGAACCATCCCGTGCCTTACGTCGGCGTCGTCGCCGCCGCGGTGCGCAACGACTACATGGTCGAGGACCAGCGTTTCGCCGCAACACGGCCCGACGTCTTGGTCTACCGGACCGAGCCGCTCGACCACGACGTTACCGTGTTCGGTCCCATCACCGTTGACCTGAAGGTCTCGACCACCGGCACCGATTCCGACTTCGACGTGAAGCTGATCGACGTTTATCCCGGTGATTACCCGGACTTCAATAATCTTCCGGCGGCTCCGGCTCCGGGCACGCAGCCGACGAACGTCCGCGTGATTACGAACATGGGCGGATACCAACAGTTGATTCGCGGCGAGCCGTTCCGAGGAAAATATCGCAAGAGCTTCGAGAAGCCCGTGCCCTTTGAGCCCGGCAAGCCCGACCGCATTACGTTCCAGTTGCCCGACGTCGCGCATACTTTCCGAGAGGGACACCGCATTATGGTGCAGGTGCAAAGCTCCTGGTTCCCGCTCACGGACCGCAATCCGCAGAAGTTCATGGACATCCCCAAGGCGAAGGTTTCGGATTTCCAGAAGGCAACGCAGCGCGTCTATACAGGAAGCGCGGACGGATCGAAAATTCAAATCCTGGTGATGGAATGAAAAAACTACTCACGCTGCTGATCGCTACTCTGGCTGCCGGCCAGTCCACGCCGACCGCGTTTGTAGGAGCGCGTTTGATCGACGGCTCCGGCAAGCCGGCCGTCGAAAACGCCACGCTCGTCGTTCGCGACGGCCGCATCGAAAAAGCCGGCCGCGGCGGGAAGCCGGCGGCCGGCGGGAAAACGATCAATGTCGCGGGCAAGACCATCATCCCCGGGCTGATCAGCGCGAATAGCCACGTGGCGAACGAAGCGCAGCTCGGTCGCTACGCCCGCTACGGCGTCACCGCAGTGATGAGCCTCGGCGGCGACCGCGAAATCGAGATCCGCGACAAGATGTCGAAAACTGACGTCCATGCGCGATTGTTCATCGCCGGGCCGGTGATCGCCTCGAGGACTCCCGAGGACGCGCGCAAGCTGGTGGACGAGATCGCCGCCGCGAAGACCGACATCGTGAAGTTCCGTCTCGACGACAATCTCGGCGCGGGCCAGAAGATGGCGCCGGAGGTCTACGGCGCGATTTTCGACGAGGCGAAGAAGAAGGGGATGCGCGTTGCGGTCCACGTCGTGACGCTCGCCGACGCCAAGGCGGTCCTGCGCCTCGGCGCGGCGATGATCGCGCACAGCGTGCGCGATCAGGAAATCGACGACGAGATGATCGCGCTGCTAAAGAAGACCGGCGCAGTCTACTGCCCCACGTTCACGCGCGAGATCTCGACGTACATCTTCCCGGAGAAGCCGGCGTTCCTCAGCGATCCATTCCTGCTGAAGGACGCCGATCCCGCCGAGCTGTCTCGCGTCCGCGACGCGGCCTTTCTCGATCGCATGAGTAAGGACAAGGCCGGCCAGTGGTACAAGGAACATTTGCCTGTGGCGCTGCGCAATCTGAAAAAGGTCTCGGACGCCGGCCTCCCCGTTGTCATGGGCACAGACACCGGCCCGCCTGCGCGCTTCCAGGGATTCTTCGAACATCTCGAGCTCGAGTACATGATCCAGGCGGGACTCACGCCAATGCAGATCATCGTCAGCGCTACGTCGAGCGCGGCGCGCTTCCTGCACGCCGCCGATCTCGGCACGCTCGCGCCGGGCAAGCAGGCCGACTTCGTCGTGCTCGGCGGAAATCCGCTCGACGACATCAAAAACACACGCCAGATCGAATCGGTATGGATCGGCGGAAAGAAGGTCCAATGAAAAAACTATTCGCTGTTCTGTTCCTCAGCTCTCTGGCTCTTGCCCAGAATGGCCACAGCGTGAACTCCGGACTTCCTATGGGCAAGCCGGAAGAAGCGGGGATGTCGTCGGAACGCCTGGACCGCATCAAGACCGCCATGCAGCGTTATGTCGAACGGCGCGATGTCGCCGGCACGGTCACGCTCGTGGCGCGGCGCGGCAAAGTCGTGCACTTCGACGCTGTCGGCTTCCGCGACGCGGAAGCCAAAGCGCCGATGACCACCGACACGATTTTCCGCATGGCGTCGATGACCAAGCCCATCGCCTCGGTCGCCCTGATGATGCTCTATGAGCAGGGATACTTCCTGCTCAACGATCCGGTGTCGAAGTGGATCCCCGAATTCAAGGACATGAAGCTCGCGGTTGCGGCGGCCGCCGACAATTCCGGCGTGCCTTACCGGACGATTCCGGCGGCGCGTCCGATCACCATCAAGAATCTGCTCAATCACACCTCCGGCCTGCCGAACACCTACCGCGGCTTCACCAAGCCGGAATTCGACAAGGCGGTAGTCCGCCAGAATCCGAACGAGACCATGGCCGATGTGATCGCGCGCGTCTCGAAGCTGCCGCTGAACTTCCAGCCCGGCGAAGCATGGGAGTACGGACCGGCGACGGACGTCGTTGGGCGGCTGGTCGAGATCATGTCCGGCATGCCGTTCGACGAGTATCTGCGCAAGCGCATTTTCGAGCCGTTGAAGATGACCGATACGTATTTCTATCTGCCGGTCGAAAAGGTCGGACGCTTCGCTGCCACCTATCGCCCCGGGCCCGACAACAAGATCGTGCTCGAAGAAGCGCCGACGGCGCAGAGCCGTTACGTCCGCGAGCCGCATGTCTATTTCTCGGGCGCCGGCGGACTCGTCTCAACCGCCGCCGATTACGTCCGCTTTCAGCAGATGATGCTCAACGGTGGCGTGCTGGAGGGCACCCGCATCCTCGGACGCAAAACCGTCGAGTTGATGACCAGCAACACCACCGGCGATTTGCCGCTCTGGCTGCCGGGCCCCGGCTACGGCTTCGGGCTCGGCTACAGCGTGGTGAAAGACATCGGGCAGACCGGCTTGGTAGGTTCACCCGGCCAGTTCGGATGGGGCGGGGCATTTTGCACCTATTTCTGGGTGGACCCGACCGAAGAAACGATCGGGATCATGCTGGCGCAGTTGCGTCCTTACACGCACGTCAACATCCGGCAGGAATTTCAGGTGCTCGCCAATCAGGCGATCGTGGACGCGCGCAAGAGGAACTGATGGCGGTGCGGCCTCCGATTCCGGAGTTGCTCCGCTTTCTCGAGCCATTCGAGAAAGACGTCGTGGCCCTCGCTCTCGCCACGCGAGCTGCTGTGCTCAAGGAGGCGCCCGCCGCGTCCGAGGCGACCTATGACGCTTACAGCGCGGTGTCCACCGGATTTTCGTTCACCGGCCGTCTGAAAGAAACGTTCTGTTACGTGGCGGTCTACAGTCGCTTTGTGAACCTGGGATTTCCTCGCGGCGCCGAGTTGCCTGATCCCAAGCACCTGCTCGCGGGCACCGGCAACATGGGCCGGCACGTGCGAATCGCGGCCCCGGCGGATCTGAAGAAGCCCGCGCTCCTCCGCCTGATCCGCGTGGCGATTGAAAACTCGCGCAGCATCGCCGCCGTCAACGGCCAAAAGATCATCCCGCCGCAAAGCGTCGTCCGCGGGAATTATCCAAAGAAACGCCGCCCGATTCGGTGATGAACAAGTATTTCGAATGGGACGAGGCAAAGGCTGCCGAGAACTTCGCCAAACATGGGACCAGCTTCCTCGAAGCAGTTTGGTATTCTTTACGGAGCGGGACGTTTCCGTGCGTATCATCAGCGCGCGCCCCGCAACGCGGAGTGAACGTTACGACTATGAGGAAGACATCGGTCCGAAAGAAACTTGAAGCGCACCGCGATGGTATCCGCAAGGAGTACCGATTCGACTACTCCAAAGCAAAGCCTAACCGCTTTGCGTCGCAAATGAAGGGTGACACCGTTGCCGTGATCCTCGATCCAGACGTAGCTCCGCTCTTCAAATCTTCCGAATCCGTCAATGCGGCGCTGCGCGCGATCACCGCCTCGCGCCGCTCCAGTGGGTCACGAAACTAGCCGCGTTCTAATCTTAATTTCAGAGGTGAGCGTCCGGTGGACGGGGCACTTATTGGCGATCTCGAGCAATCGGGCTCGCTGTTCGTCGGTCAAATTTCCGCTGAGAGAAATGTCCCGTTGGATTTCGTCGACCATGCCCACGCGCGTCTCGCAATCGGCGCAGTCTTCGGCGTGGACCTTGGAATGAGCCAGCCGAACCTCGATGTTCTCGACGGGCCAGCCCTTTCGCTTGGCGTACATGCCGATCGTCATCGACGTGCATGCGCCGAGCGCCGCCAGCAGCAACTCATACGGGCCGGGACCTTGATCCGTCCCGCCCGCCGCGCGCGGCTCATCGGCCACGAGCGCATGCGAGCCGGCCTCGATGTGTTGCACAAAACTACTCGCCGTTCCGCGAACAATGGTTTCGGTCATTTGTCCTTCTTCGGCTTCGACTGGGGATCGCAGAGCATGTCCTTGATCTCGAGCGAAAAGATCGGTTCCAGATGCTCCGTCATGGCCGGGCCCTTGGGATTGAAGTGGATGCCGGCGAAGTCGACCAGAAATCCGCCCAGCCCCTCGCGCTTCGGGATCGCGGAAATGTCGGGCGGTCCCACGGAAATGAAGACCGAGTACTTGTAGTCGGGATCGTCGCGTGGATCGCGCGCCAGTCCGATCACGTCGCCCTTCTGCGCTTTCGTCTTTCGCACCGACCGGATCAGCTCGTCGAGCGTGCACGGGCGTCCCATGCCGCTCTCGCAGGCGTTCTCTTGCAGGTAGCTGATCGCCGTGACCATCACCAGCGCGCGCTGCTCTTCTTCCGAGAACTTTGTGCGCCTGGCCGCGTCGGCCGAGCCTCGCGCGGCGCGGAAGGGCTTAGGATCGGGCGAGCAGGCGCTGAAGCTCACCGCCTTGCGCTGCGCCGGCAGAGTGCTCGAAGCGAGCAGCAACGCGATCGCGGCGAGAGCCGATCGCGCGCTCATTTCTTGTGGCCTTTGTGAGAGCCCGGCATGGGCGTTTCCGAATCGCAGAAGATGCTCTTCACCTCGAGCGAGAACGCCGGTTCCACATCTTTCTGCGAAGCCTGACCCTTCGGGTTGAAGTGGATGCTGGGTCCGTCGGACCAAAAACCGCCGAGACCGGCCCGCTTCGGCGTCGCCGCGATCACCCAGTCTGCGCCGGTGATCGCGATCGAGTATTCGTAATTAGAGTCGGTGCGAGGATCGCGCGCCAGGCCGATGAGGTCGCCGATTTCCTCCCGCGTCTTGCGGACCGATTTGAGCAGCTCGTTCATCGAGCACGGCCTTCCGAGCCCGATCGGGCACTGGGAGCCGACCAGATACCGAATGGCCGCGACCATTTCGAGCGCGCGCCGCTCGTCCTCCGAAAAGGTGATCTTCGCCGCGCCCATCGGGCTCCACTCGATCTGAAAGAGTTCCGGATCGGCCGGACATTTGCTGAAGGTCACGGGTTTTGTCTGCACCTGCAGGCCGTTCACAAGGAACGTCTGCGTTAGAAGTAGCAACGCGACTCCGGCTACGATGCCTCGCAAGTTCATGGTCCTCGATTCTATGCCAATCCGAGGAATGCGGCCAACCCTTCATTGATCGCCGCGGATCTCGTTAGCCGCAATTTCGCCGTACACACGCCGGACCCTTCGCTTGTCGACGGATCGAATGTGATCGATGAGCGCGAACGACTTCTTCGCGAGGCCGCTTCCACCGGGTGCCAGTGCAGGATAAAGAAGCCCTTCGCCTGGAGTGCCGGTGATCGGTACCACGCACACAAGCGGGAAGCGCTGATCGCTGATGATATCCGGATCGCTAACGACGATGCAGGGCCTCACGCCCCGTTGTTCATGGCCAACGGTCGGATCAAGCTCGACAACGACTACAGCGCCCCGGCCGAGCCTCACGCCCCATCCTCAACCCAGCCTTCATCCGGGATCCACCGGATCGCTTTGCCGGCGCCACGGTGGAGCAGGGCCGCGGTATCTTCCTCCGGTAAGTTGCGCGACCATTCTGCGAGCCCTTGTTCGGCAAGGTCGGTGCCCTCCGGATGGGGATTCTGCAAGGAACGTTTAAGCCCGGCGTTCCGACGTCGGCCTATCTCTCGACGAACCGCTTCCGCCACGAATTTACTTCGGTCCCGCCGGTCGATATCCCTCAGCAGGTCCCCTGGCAAGGTCACGGTCACCCGCTCGTTGGCGGCCATTATTCACTCCTGATGAGAATCATACCATTCTGTCGCCGATTGTAGCCTAACCGGTGAAATCTCCGAGCGTCCAATTTCCATGGTCACACTTGCGCTGATCGCGCTTAGCCTGCTTCAGTCCTTCGAAGTTGCATCGGTGAAAGCCAACCGGTCCGGCGCTGCGCGCGCGCCGTCGCAAATTCTGCCGGGCGGCCGATTCACGGCAACCAACAACACCGTACGGGACCTGATCCGGAACGCTTACGGAGTCTTCGCAACGCCGTACCTGCTCACCGGCGGCCCGGCGTGGATCGATTCCGCGCGTTACGATATCGAAGCGAAAGCCGCCGCAGGCGCGATCCCTGCGAACACGCCAGACCAAGAACTGTGGAGCAAGACGCGGCTCATGCTCCGGGCGCTTCTCGCGGAGCGCTTTCAACTCGTCGTCCGTCGCGAGATGAAAGAGATGAACGTCTATCAACTGGTCGTCGCGAAGAACGGACCGAAGCTCACGAAGAGCGATCGCGATTGCAGCGCGGGCCCGAATGCCTGCCACGGATTCGCGGGGAATCCGCGACACCTTGCCGGATCGGGCGTGGACATGGACGATCTGGCAATCGCATTGAACTGGTCCTCCGACCGCCCGGTAATCAACAAGACGGCCATTACGGGTACCTTCGAGATTCTGCTGCAATGGAATTCCTCTCTTGTGCCCCGTGACCCTGTGGACGATGCGCCGCGCCCGCCATCGGCGGCACGCGAGGTCGGCGGTCCCGATGCGTCCACGTTGCCCTCGCTCTCTACTGCTCTCGAGCAGCTGGGATTGAAGCTCGAATCGCGTAAGGCCCCGGTCGAGGCTTACGTGATTGAGCGCGTGGAGCGCCCGTCAGAGAATTAGTGAAAGCGAATGTGGTTGATCCAGAGAAGCTGTCCGACGAACGGCATGGCCAGCGCCACGCACGAAGCGACGATCGCGTAAAGGCGAAGGCGCGGCCTCCAGCCTTTCACGGCCAAAGCGATTGCCAAGGCGAACGCTCCGCCGGGCAGATCCACAACGGCGGCGGCGAAGACCCCGAGCCCGGCCCACTCTCCGCTCGGACCCGGCCACAAGATGGACGCGATGCAGAAAGCGCCCCACAACATAGCAACGCTGGCGACGATAGCGGAAAACACCAGCAGCGCGGTTTTCATTATTACGCCCGCAGAACGTCTCCCTTGCGCTCGACAGCTCTCGCGATCAACCCGGGGATGAAGAAATACTGTGGCGACAGCTTGCAGGCCTCGACCATCTTGATGCCGTATTCGCAGCGGCCCAGGTCCGTCGCCGAGGAGTTGTTTGTGCCGAAGGTGAATTTGCATCCGGCCTCTTTGAACATTTGCACAAATCGCTCGGAGGGCAGCTTGTAGCGGTCGTTGAGCTCGACCGCAATCTGGTTGCGAGCCGCGGCGTCCACCACTTTGCGCATGCGCTCCTCGGTCCACAGCTTCTCGTAATCGGCGGCGATGAGCGCCGGCAGGAATGTCGGATTCACGTAGATGTCGATCGGCTCGCGCTCCAGGATGCCCACCGTGCGAGCCACCAGTGTCTCCATAAATTCCTGAACGTCCGGAATCTCGCCGACCTCGTCGGGCATCCACAGCCGCATGCGCTTGCCACGATTGTCGGTCCAGGTCATCGAGTCGGTGAACACGTAATCGAAGCGCGCCATGGCGCGTCGCGAAAACATCTGCGTCCACTCGCGTCCTTCCGCTTGCAGGGCGATGAAGGCCGGCTTGCCCTTCAGCGACTCGAC
Source organism: uncultured Acidobacteriota bacterium (assembly GCA_964601345.1). Classification (GTDB taxonomy): domain Bacteria; phylum Acidobacteriota; class Terriglobia; order JAJPHL01; family JAJPHL01; genus CAZRND01. The sequence continues at coordinate 10,751 of CAZRND010000079.1, forward strand.
GTATTGGATGGCCTTCTCGTCGGTATCCACCGCCGAGGTCTTTCCGGCGTTGACCGCGATGCCGTACTGGATTCCGTCGCGCATGCCCTTGGCGATGATGTCGTCGATCGAGAGCCCCGGCTTCACGTGAGCGTGATAGTCGACCGTGGGGATGCTCGTCGTGGCCATGTTGATCAGCTTCTTGAAGGTCTCGTCGGCCACCGGGATCGGGCCGGGAGTCGGCGTCGAGTCGGGCAGAGGACGCACGCGCAGCTTGCGAAAGCGCACCTGCGCGCGCGCATCGTGCCCTTGCAGCGCGAACGTACCCACATCGAAGCGGCGGTCGCCCTGATTCGGCGGCAGGTAAGGCGGATCGGACTCCGTGTAATCCACCACCAGCGTCCCGTTCACGCGCACCTGGGCATTTTTTCCGCGCACCAGGATGTTCATGCGGAACCATTCGTTCTCGCGGACCAGCGGCTTGTAATTGTTGCGGACGGCGTAGAGCGATCCCGTCTTTTTGCGTTCGCCGTATCCGGGCGCGCCGGGCGCGGTGTTCTCGATCTGCACCTCAAAGCCCTTTTTTGGAAATCCCGTCTCGAGAAAGGTCGTGTGGTAGTAGACGCCTGAGTTGCACTGCGGCGCTCCCCACGCTTCCACGTCGAGCTCGAAGTTGCGGAAGACGGCATTGTTCACCGCGCCGTTATAGTAAAGATGCGAGCGCGCCCCATCGTGCACCAGCAGTCCGTCGACGACCTTCCACGTTGCCGGATCGTCGGAGGCCTTCCAGCCGTCGAGACTCTTGCCGTCGAACAGGTCAATCCATTCAGGTTCGGCCGCCGAGCAAAACGGGGCCAGGGACATCACTGCCGTGAAAGTACGTCTTGAGATCATAAGCTGACTGATACTATACTCCGTGGGGCAGGTTTCCAACCTGCCCGCGCAGGTTAAAAACCTGCGCCACCGGGAGATTCCTCATGCGCCGTTTGCTCGTTCTCGCTTGTTTGACCACTCTCGCTTTTGCTCAAGGACCCTACAAGGTCGCGAAGACCGTCAAAGTCGGCGGCGCCGGCGGCTTCGATTACGTCAACGCCGACGTGGACGGCCGCCGCCTCTACGTGGCGCGCAGCGGCCAGCCCGATATGGCGCGCGTGAACGTCTTCAATCTGGACACGCTCGAGCCCGTGGGCGAGATTCCCAAGACCAGCGCGCACGGCGCGGTGATCGACACCAAGTCGCATCACGGCTTCGCCAGCAGCAAGCCGGTCACGATGTTCGATAGCAAGACCCTCGAGACCATCAAGACGATCGACGTCGAGGGCAATCCCGACGGGATGCTCGCCGATCCCACGAACGGCAAGGTGTATGTCCTCAGTCACCGCGCGCCGCACGTGACGGTGATCGAGGCCGCCGACGGCTCCATCGTCAAGACCTTCGACATCGGCGGGATGCCCGAGCAGGCCGTGATTGACGGCAAGGGGCATCTCTACATCGACGTGGAGGACAAGGACAACGTCGCCGTCGTCGATACCAAGACGTGGAACGTTACCGCACACTACGAGCTCGGCGGCAAGGGCGGCGTGCCCGCGGGACTCGCGATCGACGTGAAGAACCACGTCCTGTTCGTGGCCTGCCGCAATCCTCAGAACATGGTGATGCTGAACGCGGACACCGGCGCGATCCTCGACGCCTTGCCGCTCGGCGCGGGCACGGACGGCGCGGCCTTCAATCCCGCGACCATGGAAGCCTTCAGCTCGCAGGGCGACGGCACGCTGACCATCATCAAGGAACTTAGCCCCACGAAGTTCGAAGTGGAGCAGACCGTGCAGACTCCGCCGCGCGCGAAGACTTTAACGCTCGACAGCAAGACGAATCGCATTCTTCTGATCACGGCGGAGTTCGGCGCTCCTCCTCCGCCGCCGCCCGCGGGCGCGACGCCCCCGGCCGGCGGACGCGGCGGTCGCGGCACGATGGTGCCCGACTCGTTCCAGATCGTTGTCGTAAGCAAATAGGTCTTTACGCGGAATTAGCGCGCGATTGTCCCCGTCTTTATTTGCCCTTCATGAGCCCGATCTAAAGTCGGGCTCATGCGAATCCCAAACACTCTCCCTTTTGTGACGGTCGCGCTCCTGGTGACGCTCGCGCCTCTTTCGGCGCAAGTGGATCGCGCGACTCTGAGCGGCACGGTCACCGATCCCTCTGGCTCGGTGATTCCCGGCGTGAGGGTCGAAGCTATTTCCTTGACCACGAGTCTGCTGCGAACCACGTCGACCGGCGTCTTCGGCTCGTACCAGATTCCGGGCCTGCCCATCGGCGCGTACAAAGTAACGGTCAGCAAAGAAGGATTCAAGCCGCTGGTCTTCGAGAACGTGTCGCTCTCGGCGGGCGACGCGCGGACGCTCGACGCGCGATTGCAGGTCGGCGCCATCAGCGAGCAGGTCACGGTAGAGGCCGCGCCGGAGCTCGTCAACCGCAGCTCGGCGGAAGTCGGCGCGGTGATCGAGTCCTCGCAGATCCACGAGATTCCGCTGAACGGACGCGCCTTCGCCACGCTCATGATGCTGGCGCCCGGCGCCATCAACGCCGGCGGCGGAACGGAGCGCGATATCCGCTTCAACGGGCGCTCGCGCGACGACAATAACTTCACCTTCGACGGCATTGACGCCAGCGGCATTCAAGAGCAGCCTCAGAAAGCCGAGGCGCGCCTGCAGATCTCGCTCGAATCGGTCGCGGAATTTCGCGTGAACACTTCCACGTATACGGCTGAGAGCGGCGCGACCGCCGGCGGCCAGATCAACGTAGTCTCGAAGAGCGGCACAAACGCGCTCCACGGGTCGGCTTTTGACTATCTGCGAAACAACGCCGTGGACGCCCGCTCCATCTTCGACGGCGCGGCCATTCCGCCCTTCCACATGAATCAATTCGGCGCCAGCCTCGGCGGACCGGTCGTCAAGGACAAGGCGTTCTTCTTCGCCAACTACGAAGGGATCCGCCAGCATCTCGGATCGACGTCGATCATCAACGTGCCGAGCGCGGCGCTGCGCGCGCAGGTGCTGGCCAAGTCGCCGGCGCTGCAGCCGATCGTGAACGCCTGGCCCGTCGGCACGACCGCGGTGGACGCCAACACGTCTCTCTTTACCACCGCACTGGTGACGTCCCTGCAGGAAGACGCCGGGATGTTTCGCTTCGACTATCGCTGGAACGATCGCACGACGTCGTTCATCCGCTACAGCATCGACAAAGTGGATAGTGTCGTGCCCGATGCCACCGGCACGATCGGCAACACTACCAACCAGCCGCAAAATCTTGTCTTGCAGACGCAGTACGTCTTCTCGCCCACGCTGCTCGGCGAATTCCGCGCGGGCATCAATCGCGTGCCTTACGAACATCCCACCTACGGCGTCGTCCCCGTCAGCATCAGCACTCCCGGTTTCGCGGGACTCGCCTCGAACGCGCTCGACGAAGAGGTCGGCACGACGTTCTCTTACATCGGCTCGCTGAGCAAGGCGCTGGGCCGCCACACCATCAAGGGCGGCGTGGATATCCGTCGCATCCGCCTGAACAATTCGGGCAACGCCATCGACAACGCATCGGTGTCTTACGCCACGCTGAACGGTTTCATCAACAATCAGGTGGACTCGATCTCCGACAACGCTGCCGAAGGAATCCACGGCCTGCGCCGCACGTTTTACATGGGATACATCCAGGACGAATTCAAAGCCACACCGAACCTGACCTTCAACGTCGGTTTGCGCTACGAATACTATTCGGTGGCGAGCGAAGTGCTCGGCCGCTCCGTCGTGGTCGACATCGCCGGATGCCGTGGCGTCTGCCCGGCGGGCACCGACTGGTATGCGCCGAACAGGAAGGACTTTGGACCGCGCATTGGCCTGGCTTGGGCGCCGAAGGCGCTTCACGGCAAGACTGTGATCCGCAGCGGATTCGGCATGTACTTCGGAGGAAATCAGAACGACGACTTCAGCGATCCCATGGAGAGCACGGCGCTGCGCCTGGCGCTTTCGTCGAGCGACGTGCCCGGTCTTTCGTTTCCGATTACTCCTTTCGTCAGCAAGTTCAAAGACCAAGGCTTGAGTCCCAAGACGATTGCTCGCGACCGCAAAGACTCCTACCAGGAGAATTGGAATCTCGCCGTGCAGCAGCAACTGCCCGCGGGTTTCGTGGCGCAGCTCGGATACGTGGGCAGCGCCGGACATCACCTCTTCACGCGCTACACCATCAATCGTCTCGATCCGGTGACGAAGACGCGTCCGCTCGCGAGCTTCGGCGCCTTCGGATTGAAGACCAACGACGGCAACTCGGTGTTCGACGCGCTGCAGCTATCCGTGCAGCGCCGCTTCTCGAAAGGATTCCTCTGGCAGATGCAGTACATGTGGTCGCACGCCATCACCGATTCGTCGGTGGGAGCCGGCGAGTCCACCGCGTTTCAAAACCAATCCTGCCGCGCCTGCGACCGCAGCAGCGCGCAGTTCGACGTCCGCCACACGATGACCACGAGCGCCGTTTATCAGTTGCCCGGCAGCGGCCGCATCCTCGGCGGATGGGAAGTGAGCTCGCTGGCCACGGCCCGCACTGGCCTGCCCGTGAACATCACACTCTCGCGCAGCGCCGCGAACCTGCCCGACGGATTTACCTCCGGCCAGCGTCCCGACTACGTGGCCGGACAATCCATCTATGCCGCGACGCCCGGCATCTACGGATGGTTCAATCCCGCGGCGTTCGCGACGCCCTCGAAGAATACCTGGGGGAACCTCGGTCGCTACATCGCAAACGGCCCTGGATACTACGAGATCGATTTCGGCCTGCAGAAGCGGATTCCGCTCTGGGAGCGCAAGACGCTCTCGATTCGCGCCGAGGCCTTCAACCTGTTCAATCACCCGATTCTGGGACTCCCCTCGGGCAACAGTTCGTCGGGAACCTTCGGCCGTATCACTTCGATCCTGAACACGGGGGCGACCGGGACGGGCACGCCCCGGCGCATCCAGTTCATGGCGCGCTTCGAGTTTTAAGCGCGGCCTGCATCCGCGCGTCGGACTTGAGTTTCTCGAGCATCGGCGCGCCCATCGGGTTGCGCCAATGCTCTTCGTCGAGCTTCGCGCCCGCGCGCACGAGCACGGCGACGAAGTCGTAGCAGTGCTCCCACGGTTCTGTTGAATTGGCCCAGCCCCACAGGATCACGTCCAAGGGCGTGGCGTGGTGCTGCTTGTCCTTCGCGTCGATCGAGGCGCCGCGCTCGATCAGCAGCTTGGCAGTCTTAGGATGCCCTCCATAAGCTGCCCAGTGCAGCGGAGTCTGGGCGCCGTCGTTTGACGCATTGGGATTCACGCCCGCGTCCAGCAGGAACTTAGTTACCTCCGGTTGGCCGTACCCGGCGGCGACGAAGAGCGCCGCCTCCTGCTTCCGGCGCGTGGATCCAGGCATCAGCCGCTGCACTTCTTCGAGACGTCCCAACCCGGCAGCGGCTTCGAGATCGACGGGCGCGCCGAGACCCGCGAGGAACTTGGCGGCCTCCGGCTGTCCGTTGGCGAAGCAAGCGCGGACGACCGATTGCGCGTTGCCGCCGGCGTTCGGTTGGTCGAGGCGCGCGCCGCCGTCGAGCAGCGCCTGAAGCAAGGGGATCATGACGCCGGCCTTTTCGGGGTGAATGCTGGTAGCGGCCAAGCCCAGAGTGGTCGAGCCGCCTCCATACGCTTCGGACTCGGCGTCCACGTCCGCGCCGGCGTCGAGAAGAATCTTCGTGATCGCGACGATGTTCTTCGGCGTCTTCTGCCGATAGTCCTCTACGCCGTTGGCTGAGACGTAGTGCAGCAACGTCGATCGATGCTCTCTGGATGACCGCGCGCGCACCAGGCCTGGATTCGCTCGCAGCAGCTTTCGGAGCTTCGCGGCGTCGCCTGCGACGATCGCGTCGACGGCGGCTTCGAACTGCGAGACGGTAGAATTGGCGCGGGCCAGTTCTTGAACATGCTTGGCGAACTTCGGCCAGCTTGCGAATCCATGCTGGCGCGCGAGGAGGAATTGCGCAGCCGCGAGCGTCGGCTTGTTCAGCTCTTTCTTCAACTCCTTGGCGCGCTTCTTGTATTGTTCCAGGTTCGGACGAGCGGGCAGGGGAATGGCGTCGGACATACGAATCTCCTTTCACTGCATGCCCTTGGGTCGCAAAAAGCAGGGTGAAAAAAGGGTTGCG
>CAZRND010000080.1:0-16856 GCA_964601345.1 uncultured Acidobacteriota bacterium
TGCATAAGGCCTGCATGCTGGGAGCCTTCAGCTCCTCCGTTCTTTTCCTGACCTCGTACGTCGTGTATCACGCGCAAGTCGGCTCGGTGCATTTCCCCGGGCAAGGCTGGGTGCGCGCGGTCTATTACACGATCCTGCTGTCGCACGTCACGCTGGCCGCCGCCATCCTGCCGCTGGCGATCACAACGTTATCGCGGGCGCTCGGCGGACGATTCCCGGAACATCGCCGCATCGCCCGCTGGACGCTGCCGATTTGGCTCTATGTTTCGGTCACCGGCGTGGTTGTGTATTGGATGCTCTATCGGCTAAAATAAGGACCTCCTATGGTTGGAACCGAAGTACAGAAAATGCGGCCGAAGTCGACCGGGATCGAAACTCCCCGCAAGAAGATCCCCAAGGAACTCGCGGTGATTACCGATTGCTGCACCGGATGCGCCGGATCGCCGGCTTGCGTCGAGTACTGTCCGGTGGAAGACTGCATGTACTGGATTCCCGATCCCGACTTCCCGCCGTTCGGGCGCATCGAAGTCGATCAACAGCTCTGCATCGGTTGCAAGAAGTGCACCAGCAAGGGTCCGGACGGCTCGTTCCTCGACGGCTGCCCGTGGGACGCCATCGTGATGCAGCCCACCACCGATTTCGAAGCCCTGAGCGGCGTCAAGTTCACTTTTTAAGGCCGCGTGTTGCCCGCCTGGTAGTCCAGGAAGGCGCGCAGCATCTGGTAATCGTATTTCGCCGAGGCCACGCCGATTTCGGCGGCGGTCTTGCTCAGTTGCGCCAGGTTCAATTCCACAATCGAGCTTAGTCCGAGATCGTAGCGCCCTTGCGCCAGTTCCAGTGACTGCGTGGCCTGGTCCAGAAGCTGGCGCGTAACGTCCAGCCGCTCGAATGACGTGCTCGCCGCCAGCCACGCGACGCGCACGTCGCGCATGACTTGATCTTCCGCGGAACGGATGTTCTCGTCGAGGCTCTTGGCGCGCAGCACCGCTTCCTCGTGCCGCGCGGTGAAGAGCTTGCCGTTGAAGATCGGGATGCTCACGTTCACGCCCACGGCGCTGTAGCGGTTCTCGAGCTTCTCGTCGTGAAGCGGCGTGAGTCCGGTGGCCCCCAGCGCGCCGATCGTGGGCCGGGCCAGATCCTTCTCGGCTTCGGCAAAGCGATACGCGGCATCGCGCCGCAGTCGCAGGCTCGCGAGTTCCGGCCGCGCGCGGAGCGCCGAATCGAGGAAGGGCGCGGGATCCTTGCCGAGCGCGGGCGGCGTCTCCTCTTCGCTCAACTGGAACTCCTGCGCGTTCCGTAGTCCGACCGCCGCGGAAAATTCCGCCATGGCCGCCTGTCTGTCATTCTGCGCGCCGAGCAGAAGCAGTTGCGCGTCGGAGAGACTGACCTTCGCGAAACTCACATCGAGACCCGATTTCAACTGGCTTGCCGCGAGCGCGGTCACTTGATCGAGAAGCACTTTGCGCGCCGCGACGGTCTGCTCGGCAACGTGCAGCACGGCGATCGAGCGCAGTACGCCGAAGTACGCGCGGTCGACGCGCAGCACGACTTCCGCGCGTGTCGCCCGCGCATTTTCCTGCTCCGAGCGCGCCCGCAGCCGCGCGCTCTCGGTGAGATTCGCCGTGCGCCCGAAGTCGGTGATCAGTTGTCCCACCGTCAGTCCCGTCGAGACACGGTTGAAAATCACGGGATTGTTGAGCCCGCCGGCGGCGATGCGGCTGTTGTTCAGCGCACCGGCGCTGGTCAGGTTGCCGTAGAAGCTGGGGAAGTTTGCGGCCCGCGCTTCGGTCACGATCTGCGCCGCCGCTTGCGCGGAGAGGAGCGCGGCCGGGATGCTGGGATTGTTTTTCACCGCCAGTGCTTCGGCCTCCGCCAGCGTGAGGCGCGTCGGTGTTTGCGCGGACGCAACCGAGGCGAGGATTACGAGGAGCAGAATGATCATGCCGCCTCCCGCCGGTCGTGGACGAGCAGATAAGCGGCCGGGACGATGAAGACGGTCAGCACCACCGACGCCGTCAGACCTCCGATGATGACGCGAGCCAGCGGCGCGTACGCTTCGCTTCCCGTACCCATCTTCATGGCCATGGGGATCAGGCCGATGATCGTCGCGAGCGAGGTCATCAGGATCGGGCGCAGCCGCACCCGACAAGCGGAGATCACCGCCTCCTTAGTAGAGAGGCCGCTCTCCTCCATGCGATGCGCGAATTCGACGATGAGAATGCTGTTCGACACCACGATCCCCGCCATCATGATCAAGCCCATGAGGGACTGCACATTGAGACTCGTTCCGGTTATCAGCAGCGTCGCCAGCACGCCGGCCAGACCCATCGGCACGGCCAGAAGAATCAACAGCGGGTCCACGAAAGAGCGGAACTGGGCCACCAAAATCAAGTAGAGCAAGACGAGAGAAAGCATCAGACCCAACCCAAAACTTCGGAACGACGCGTTCATCGCCTGGGCTAATCCGCGCGTCTCGGCGCGCACGCCCGGAGGCATCGCGGTCCGGGCCAGAATGCGGTTTACGCCCGCCAGCGCGCGGCCCAGGTCTTCTCCCGAGGGCGTCACGTAAATGTCGATGACCCGGCGGATTTGATAGTGATCCACTTCCGTCGGAGCCTGTTCGCGCTTGACTTCGGCAATGGCATCCAGCGAAGTCGTTCTCTGCGCGCCGGGTGAGCGAATGGGAATGGCCTTCAGGTCGAGCAGGTTTTGCACTTGGCTCTCCGGGTATTGCACGGTCAAAAGGTAGTCGTTCCCGTTCTTCGGATCCACCCAGTAGCTTGGCGCGATCATCGCGTTGGAGGCCAGCGCGGTGATGACGTTCGCGACGGCTTCGTGCTCGCTGATCCCGAGCTCGCCGGCGCGCAGGCGGTCAATGTCCAGACGCAGCGAAGGATAGTCGAGGTCCTGGGGAATGAAGACGTCGCTCAAATCGGGAAGCTGGCGGATCTGCGCCGCCAGCCCCGCGGCTGTCTCATAGATCCGATCCAGATTCGATCCGGTCACCTGGATGTCAATCGGGGCGGGCAGGCCTTGATTGAGGACCGCGTCCACGATGGCGCCGGACTGAAAGAAGAAGCTGGTGTCGGGCAATTCCTCTTGCAGCCGTCGCCGGATCCGGTTGACGTACTCGTACGTTGCCGTGCCGTGTCCTTCCTTCAGGCTGACCTGCACGAAGGCGGTATGCGAGGCGGAATTGCTGGTATAGATCGCCGAGAAGCCCGGCGTCACTCCGGTGTTCGAGGCCAGGACATCCAGATCTTTCGGATCCACGGCCTGGCGGACAATCTCCTCCACCTTCTTCACTCTTGCTTCGGTGGCTTCGAGACGCGTGCCGGAAGGCGCTTTCAGGTTGATCATGAACTGACCGGCATCGGTGCGAGGGAAAAAGGCTACGTCCAGGCTCCGGTAGAGCGTGAGGCTGAAACAAAAGATACCGGTCAGCCCCAGGACCACCGCGACCGGTTTTTGAAGAGCGATTCCGGCCCATTCCTCGTATTTCCGCAGCATCCCGTGGTAGAACGCGCCGGAGTGAGACTGCTTTTCCGCCTTCAGCAGCAGTTTGGAGCAATACAGCGGAACCACGGTCAGAGCCACAAGATAGGACGCAAAGAGCGAGAGCACCACGGCCAACGCCATGGCCGAGAACAGGAACTTGCTGACGCCGTACAGAAAGATCACCGGGAAGAACACGACCGCGGTGCTGAGCGTGGCCGCCAGCACGGCGAGCTGGACTTCCTCTCCTCCCCGCGTTGCGGCCACCTCCGGCGGCTCGCCCTTTTCGAGGTGATGGAAAATGTTTTCGAGCACGATCACGGAGTTGTCGATCAAACGGGAAAAGGCCAGCGCCAGGCCTCCGAGGATCATGGTGTTGATGCTGCTTCCACCGAAATACAGAACCACGAAAGTGGCCAGAGCCGAGAGGGGGATCGAAAGAAAGACGGCCAGCGTGGCCCGCATGCTTCCCAGGAAGATCAAGATCATGATCCCCGTAAAGAGCAGCGAGATGCCTCCCTCGCGCAACAACGTCTCGATCGCCCGCTTGATGAAAACCGATTGATCGAAAACCACGCGCGCGCCCAGCTCCTTGGGCACATCCACCAGGCGTCCGAGGGCGGCCCTCAGCCCGTCGACGACGGCGATGGTGTTCGTGTTGCCGCCTTGCCGCATCACCGGCAGGTAAACGGAGCGCTGACCGTCCACGCGCACCACGCTGTACTGGATTTGGTTGCCGTCCTCGGCCCAGCCGATGTCCCCCACCGTTACCGGCGCGTGACCGACGGTCTTCAGCGGCAGGCGGTTGATATCCGCGACGCTGGCAATCTGGCTGTTGGTGTAAATGTTGTAATCGATCGAGCCGATCTTTACGTCACCCGCCGGAAGGATCAGGTTCGATTCGTTGACCGCGCGCACCACGTCCATCAGGCTCAACTGCCGGGCCTGCAGCTTGAGCGGATCCGCGTAGATCATGATCTGCCGGTATTTCCCGCCGAAAGGAGGCGGGATGGTCGCGCCCGGAACGTTGGCGATCTGGTTGCGCACGTTGAACTGGCCGAGGTCCCGCAACTGAGTTTCGCTCAGGCCTTCGCCCTTCAGCGCCACCATCGCCACCGGCATGCTGGAGGCGTCGAACTTCAAGACGATCGGCGGCAAGGTTCCCGGCGGAAGGCGGCGCAGATTGGCCAGCGCCAGATTCGAAATCATGGCCGCGTCGGCGTCCGGATCGGTTTCCGGCTGAAAGAACACTTTGATGATGCTGACGCCGGGAAGCGAGCGCGATTCCATATGATCGATGCCGCTGCCCATGGTGAAGAAGCGCTCGAAACGCCCGGTGATGTCGGTCTCGATGTGTTCCGGCGGCATGCCGCTGTATAACGTGGCCACCACGACTTCCGGATTGTTGATGGTCGGGAACAAGTCCACCGGCATGCGCGCGACCATGGCCACGCCCACGACGGCGATGATGAGGCAAACGACGACGATGAGATACGGATTGCGAATGGCGAAGGCGGGCATGCTAGTTCTCCCCCTTCGTCAGCTTCGGTTCGACGGCCTGTCCGGCCTTGAGCTGTCCCTGGTTGCCGACAACCACGGTTTCGTTGTCCTTGACGCCGGAGAGGACTTCCACGTCGGTGGGGCTCTCGACGCCCAAGGTCACGCTTCGCGGCTCGATGATGTTTTGAGGCGTGATCACGAGAACCGTGGCCTGCTCTCCATTGCGAGCGACGGCTCGCAGGGGAACGGTGAGCGCGTTCGGTTTCTTGTCGAGACTTACCACCGCAGACGCGAACATTCCCGGCGCGAGTTCGCTGCGAGGATTCGGGACATCCACTTCGACGGGCATCGTGCGCGTCGCGAGATCGAGCGCCTCCGTCGAGCGCGATACCTTGAGCGAATACGATTTGCCGAGGGACGGAACCTTCACCTCCACCGCCGTCCCGGCGTGCACGCGCGACACCATGGACTCCGGAATGGGGATCACCAGGCGCAGCAGCTCGTTCTGCGAGAGCCGGACGAGCGGCATAGTCTGAGTCTGCGACGCGATGCTTGACTGGATCATCGCGCCGGTGTCGGCGTAGCGTTTGGTGATCACTCCGCTGAATGGCGCGGTGATCCTGGCATAAGCGAGGAGCGTCTGCGCCTTTTCGACGCCGGCGAGCGAGGCTTGGAGTTGCTCCTCGGCGGCCAGCAGCCCGGCCTTCGCCGCCGACACCTGCGCTTCCGACACGCGATCCCGGCCCAGGGCGTCGTCGATATCCTGCTGGGCGATGAGGTTGGGGCGGCTCTTGATCACCTGGGCGAGCCGCGTGTACGCCGCGTGAGCGACGGTGTGCGCCGACTCGGCGCGATCGAGCTCGCCGCGGGCGTGCTCGATCTCGGCCTTGTTGTGTTTGTTCACCGCGACGGCCTGATTGCCCTCCGACTCGAGCTCGGGAACTTCGAGCGTGGCCAGAAGCTGACCCTTCTTCACGCGGTCTCCCACGTCGACGTAGATCGCCTTTACGTAGCCGGAAACTTTGGCGTGAACGTCGATTTCCTGAAAGGGCCGAAACTCGGCCGAGAGAATCCACTCGCGCGACAGATCCTTGCGAGCGGCCTTGGCCGCCGCCACGATCGCCGGACGAGAAGGCGGATCGGCCGCCTTCCCTGCACTCGAACATGCGGTCCAGAGCGCGGCCTGCACCAATAGGGCAGCCACCACCGATAAGCGCCAAACCATGCCGACTCCTTTTTTTGCGAATTACTTAGACAAAGCGGATGCGGAGCGAAGCGGGAGGCGCCCGGAGATGGAGGGAACGGCGAGGCGTAACGCGAGGAGCATTGCCGTCCTCGATCACCGGCAGCAAGCGCTCACAAGAAAAGATTTCGAGCGGCAATTCGGCCCTGAGAATGACCGGAGAATGCTGGTCTTCCTGAATCTTCCGTTTATCCATCTTCAGGATTTGAGCGGTGTAGTGCGTGACATGGTCCCGAGCGAGGTACAGGCTGAGCTTGGCGACCGTGGCGCCCAGAAGGATTCCGCCGATGGCCGGAAGAACAAACCAAGTGATTCGACGAGCCATGATTAACGTCACCTTAACCCAACCCTTCCGCCTTGTCAAAAGCAGTGACCGACCTAAGGTAAACTACGCTGTGCTTTCGAAGGGCCACAAGCTCGGACCATACGAGATTCTCGATCAGCTTGGTGCGGGCGGCATGGGCGAGGTGTATCTCGCTCACGATACCGCGCTGAATCGCGAAGTCGCCATCAAAGTCCTGCCGGACGCGTTCGCGCAGGACGCTGAGCGCATGAAGCGCTTCCAGCGCGAAGCGCAGGTGCTGGCGACGCTCAATCATCCCAACATCGCGCAGGTCTACGGCATGGAGGGCAAAGCCCTGGTGATGGAGTACGTCCCGGGCGCGTCGCCGCGCGGGCCGATGCTGGTGGAAGACGCGCTCGGATTGGCGAAGCAGCTTGCCGACGGCCTCGAAGCGGCGCACGAGAAGGGTATCGTCCATCGCGATCTGAAGCCCGACAACCTCAAGGTGACTCCGCAAGGCCGGCTCAAGGTGCTCGACTTTGGATTGGCCAAGGCGATGGAGGAAACTCCCTCCGCCGCGTCGAGCGACTCGCCGACCATGAGTCTGGCTGCGACGAAGACGGGCGCGATCCTGGGGACACCCTACTACATGTCGCCGGAGCAGGCCCGCGGCAAGGCCGCGGACCAGCGCGCTGATATCTGGGCCTTCGGCGTCATCCTCTATGAGTTGCTCACCGGCGCGCGTCCGTTCACTGGCGAAACACGCAGCGACATCCTGGCAGCGCTGCTCACCGGCGCGGTGGATTGGTCCGCGTTGCCGGCTGACGCGCCCGCTTCCGTGAAGGAATTGCTCCGGCGATGTTTAGAGCGCGACCCGAAGCGGCGGCTCCGGGATATCGGCGATGCGCGGATCGAAGTGGAAGACGCGCTCGCGGCTCCCGCCGCTCCGGCCGCGCCGGCGAAGATTCACGAGAAATCCAACAGACTCGTTTGGGTTGCCGCGGGGATGAGCCTCGCATCGGCCATCCTTGTGGCCGCATGGCTCGTGGTGCGTCCGAAGCCGTCGGCGCCGCGCGAGGTCAGCGTGGAACGGATTACAGATCTGATCGGTGTCGAAGAAACTCCCGCGGCATCCCCGGATGGAAAAACGGTGGCCTTTGTCGCGCCCGCAGCCGGCAAACGCCAAATCTGGATTCGCCTTTTGGCGGCGGGATCGTCGCTTCAGCTCACACACGAGCCGGTAGATCACTTGAACCCGCGCTGGAGTCCGGATTCAAGTTCGCTCATCTACTACACGGCTTCGGAATCGGCCGCGGAACAAGGAACGATCTGGGAAGTGGCCGCGCTCGGCGGCGCGCCACGCCGTATCGCTTCGGCGCTCGGCGGCGGCGATATCAGCCATGATGGCCGGCATTTAGCCTTGTTCCGGCTCGGCGCCAAGGGCGTTGAATTGGCTGTGCTCTCGCGCGACGGCTCATCCACAGAGCGCGTTCTACCGCCGCCTAACCAGGCCATCTACGATCTTCCGCGCTGGTCGCCCGACGATTCGATGTTGGCCTTCCACGAGGGCCAGTCGCTCTCGTTTCATCAGGCGATCTATGCGATTCCGCTGACGGGCGGCAGGCCCATTCAAGTGGCCGCAGGCGAGTATCAGCAAGGGTTGTCCTGGCTCTCCGATGGCTCCGGCCTTGTTTACTCCAGCTCGCGCGGCAGTACGGTGCTTTATCCTCCGGTATTCAATTTGCGGACTGCCAGCCTCGACGGACACCAGGACCGGCAAATTACATTCGGGGAATTCTCTTACGTCGAACCCGACATGGGTCCCTCGGGCAAGCTGTTCGCCAGCCGCATCCGCCGTCAAGCAGACATCTGGAAGATCCCGATGAGCGGTTCGCCCGCCGACAACGCCCGCAACGCAATGCGGATCACGCATCAGACCGGACAGGCGCAGACTCCTTCGCTCAGCCCCGATGGGAAGGAGTTGGTTTACCTTTCCGACAACGGAGGTCACGGGAATCTTTGGATTGTCAAAACCGACGGATCCGGCGCCCGGCAGATTACATTTGAGCGCAGTCCGGAGGTCTCCATCGGCGTTCCGATTTGGTCGCCGGTCAGCCCTCAGATTGTGTTCATCGTGTCGCGAGAAGGCGGTACCAGCGAATGGCTCATCAACTCCGATGGAAGCGGCCTCCACCAGCTCGTCACGAGCGCAGCGAGCGCCTACTGGTCGGCGGACGGTCAATGGATTTACTACGGTCCCAACGATCGGCCCGCTCCATTTTGCATTAGTCGAGTTTCGGTCGCGGGCGGTTCTCCCGCATCCGTAAGATGCGAAAATGCGTCCATCACTTTCGGGATACCGGATAGCTCGACGCTGTACTATGCCACGCAAACGGGAGGGTCCAGCGGCGGATGGGACTTCGACATTTTCAGGGCACGCCCGCAGAATGGCGTCCCGGAAAAACTGAGCCATGTCAGCGGTGACCGCGTCCCAATCACATCCGCGCTCTTCCAACTGCAGCTTTCTCCAGACGGCAAGCTGCTCGCCGGGCCCTTCCTTGACGGAACGACTTGTAACCTCTGGGCGATGCCGTCGAGCGGAGGTCCGTTGCGGCGGCTCACGGATTTCGGAGAGCGGTCGCTCTTGATTGCGCGAAGGATATCGTGGACTAAGGACAGCCGGTATATTTATGCCGCGCTCGCCGACACGGATGCCGATGTAGTGCTGTTGAAAGGACTGCTCCCATGAGCAAGAGCAGGATCTCTCCCCGGAAATTGCACGGCATGCTGCGCGACCAGGAGAGCAAACGCGGTCTGCTGATCGCGTTTGAAGGTCCGGACGGCTCGGGCAAAACCACGCAACGGAATCTCTTCAAAAACTGGATGAAGACCGAAGGTCAGGACCTGGTCACTACGAAGTGGAACTCTTCCGAGCTGGTCAGGCCTCTGATCAAGTCGCGAAAGGAGGCGCGCGACTTCAGTCCCGAGGAATTCTGCCTGCTGCACGCCGCCGATTTCCGGCATCGCGTGGAGACCGAGATTCTGCCGGCGCTGTGGAGCGGCCGAAACGTCCTCGCCGACCGGTATCTCTTCACGGCGCTGGCGCGGGACGCGGCCCGCGGGCTGCGGCTCGACTGGATATTGAACGTCTATCATCCGATGATCTGGCCGGATGTGGTTTTTTATTTTGCGATGTCGGCGGAGACGTCGGGCAAGCGCGTCGCCGCGCTGGGGACGCCGGAATACTACGACGCCGGGCAGGACATCACCAACCTGGACGATCCTTTTGAGAGCTATCAAAAGTTCGCCGCTCGTGTCATCCAGGAGTATGACGCGCTGGCCACCATCTTCGAATTCGTCACCGTCGACGCGGAGAAGCCGATGTATCACCAGCACCGGCTCATCCGCGACCTGTTCCTCGAAAAACAGCGGCTGCCGTGGGCCGAATGGAACATGGACGCGATGCTCGAGTGGCTGGAAAGCAAGGGCGGTGCGCCGGAGTTGCCCGATGCCTAGAAAGGCGGCCGGCAAAGGCAAAGGCCGGCTCGTGGCTCTCGAAGGTGCGAGTGGTCCGCTCCTTTCCGCCGCGGGCCCGCGCCTCATGGATTTCCTGGCCGATGAAGGCGCGAGTTGCGCGATTAGCTTGTGGGATGCATCGGGCATTTTCCACGAATTGCGGAAAGCCAAGGCCAAGAAACTCGGGCCCTCGCCGCGTAATCTGATCCTGTTCTTCGCCGCCGATCTGGCGTTCCGCCTGCGCCGGGAGATTCGTCCCGCGCTCGAAGAGGGCAGGACCGTGGTTGCCGCACCCTACGTGCAGAGCGCGATGGCTTTTGGCGCGGCCACAGGTCTGCCCAAGAAATGGATCGAAGATTTGTTCAGCTTTGCGCCGAAGCCGGCCGTTTGCCACCGCGTGAGAGAGAGCTCGGCGCCGCGGGCCGAGAAAGGCAAAGCCAAGGACGGTTATCTCGAATTCTGCAGCTCCATGCTGGCGCACGCCTCTCCGCCGTGGGATCGCGCGGAGTTGCGCGCCGGCTTTCTCGCGTATCTCGAGGCGCTCGAACGCCGGCGCGGCTGCTCCACGCTCGACGTGAGCTCTATTTCGTTGCGATTGTAGAGGGCGGCGAAGGCTGTCCGCCGATCGTGAAGACCACGGGCTTCGATCCGGCGCCCACGCCTGCCGGCACCTGCACATTGACTTGGTAGAGTCCGACGAATCCGCTGAGCCCGGAGAAAAGCACCGGAGCGGTGACGCCGCCAATGGTGCTATTCAACGTTGCCGTGGTGGTGGAGAGCCCCGAGGGCGGCGAGCCGCTGGGCGGCGTCGGCGTCACCGGGCCCAATCCCGTCGCGTAGCAGACGATGACATCGCCCGCGCCCGCCGGGCGCGACGAATTGACCGGAGCGCCGTCCACATAAACGCAAACGAAGATTCCCGGCGAGTAGAGGCCGACGTTCCCGGAGATGGCGTTGCTCACCGCGCCGTTGAGCGATGCCGTGATGGTTGCCTGTCCGGCGGGAATCTCCCAAGGCAATTGGATATTCACTTGGCCGGGCGAGATGTACAGCAGGGGCGCGGCTCTGCCGTTGACGAGAACGGATGTGCCGCTCTGCACCGTTAGCAGAGGCAATTGCGGCGCTCCGGCCGCGGTCGTGGCCATGCCCACTCCATAGACGCTGACGAGAGAGCCGGGCGCCAGGATCGCTCCCGACGAAGTCGCCGAATTCACCGCCGCGCCGTTTGCCAGGATCGGAGCCGGACCGCTCGCGCCGATGGTCAGAGTCACGTTCACGGTGAGCGGCGAATTGGCCACCGCCGCGGAGGCGATCGAAATCGTCGCGGAATAGGTGCCCGCGGCAAGAGCGCCGGGCGCGACGCTGACGGTGATCGGCGTGGGAGTCGATCCGGAAGCGGGCGAGACAGTCAGCCAGGTCGCGCCACTGCTGACGGTCGCCGTGTAGCTCGCCGCGGTGCTGGAATTCGTAACCGAAATGTTCAAAGTCTGCGATGCAGGATTCGTGCCCGGCGTGGTCTGGAACGTCAGCGAAGAGGGAGAAATGCTCAGCGAGGGTACCGGCAGTCCCGCCGCGGCCACTTCGGCGAGGACCTGCGCCGGGCGCTGTTGGGCGAAGGCGTGCAGCAGCGTGATCTCCGTCTCAAACTGGTCGTTGGTGCAGGCCACGATGTTCCCCAGCCTGTCCGGGCACTGCTTGTTGGCATCGGCATAGACATAGCTGCGAATCTGGTTGTACTCGTTCGTGATCTCCGTATCGAGGAAGCCTCCCGCGCCGCCGGCCAGCGTCGCCATCTTGACCAGCGCCTGCAGGTACGCGGTCTTAAAGGTAGGGACAGCCAGCGCTTTCTTCGTGATCACGTTGAGGTCGGTATTGGCAAAGACGGAGCGAGTCACGGAACTCTTGCCGAGAAAACTGAATGTGTTGCTCCGGTCCCAGGGAAGGAACTGGTGAATCGTATTGCCGGCGAACCGGTAGAGGTAAAAATTGTTGGTTCCAAAATCGCCGGTGATGCCGTCGTTCTCGGCCACGTAGTTCTCCACGGCCAGGTGCGCGAGAAAGGTGTTGAAGTTTACGTACTTCGAGGGATCGCCCGACGCGTCGGAGGATGAATTGAGCGACTGCATGAGGGCCAGCAGGGCGCTCCAATCGGGATGATCCTTGTTGGTTTCGGGCTGGAAGAGCGGCTGGTAGACAGCCGGGTCGGTCAGAACCTCCCAGTGGTAATACTGCGGCGTGTGCTGGAAGTTATACAAGTAGCCGTTGCTTTCGTTGAAGGCGCGGTTGAGAAATGAGACGTCGAGATTCTCCACGATCGTGTAGAGGCCGATGTACTCGTTATTGACGTAATACCGGACGAAAGCCTCGCGGCAGCCGGGAAGGCCCATCTTGGCATAGAACAGCATCGCCAGCTTCTCGTGCATCTGCGAGGGGTCCTGGGTGTTGTTGCGCAGAGTGACGGATTCGAGACCCAGGAAGTACTGTCCCGGTTCGTAATAGTCGAAGATCACCTTGATCCCCGGTTTGATCGGACTGCGGCTGCCCGAACCTCTGGACTTGATCGCTACTTCCAGGGTGATGTTCTTCCAGGTGAAGATCGCGGGATACTTGGTATCGCTGAGGAAGTTGGCTTTCAGCGTGCTCCAGTCCGACGGGTTCATCGTGATTTTAATGTCGTTGACGACTGTCGGATCGAACAAGTCCGCCGTGGTCTGAGCGACGATCCACGGCGACGAGCAGAGGACAAGCGCCGCCAGGCCCAGCCAAACTCTTCGATGAAGCATAACCAAGAAAGACCTCCCAATCTTCATTTTCTAACACAGACAGACGAGGGGAGTTGTATCCCCGTTCCGTCAGTTGGCGCGAACCGGCACGAATGCCGGATTGGCCGCCACTCCGGCGACGCTGATGCCCAGGGGAAAATTTCCGCTGGGAAGCTGGGGGATTTGAAAATTTACCTGGTAAAGCCCGGCGAGTCCCGGCGTCAGGCCGGCAAACGAGGGCTGAACGTTGACGGCTCCGACTTGTACCGAAACGCTCGCCAAAACCTGCAGAGGCGGCGCGAGCGGGGCCGGTTGCCCTTCCGTGATCGTTCCCGAGACCGCGCCCAGTCCGGTCATGTACACGGTGACAAACTCTCCGGGGGTTGCGGGGGACTGCGGAGTCACCAATCCGCCCGTGGCCGAATGCGTCACGATCGGCGTTTGATTGGCGAAGAAGATTCCCGGCGCGGCGGTCGTAATGTTGACGGTTACTTCACTCGATCCGTTGGGCGTCGTGACGCGCAGCGCCGCCGTCCCGGTGACGTCGAACGGGAACTGCGTGTTGATCTGGCCGCTGGACGCGAAAAAGAGAGGCAACGGACGTCCGTTGATCGTCACCACGGCGTTCCCGAGTTTCGACGGAAGAGGGAAAGTGTCTCCGAGGGCCGGCTCGAAGGCCAAGTTGCGTCCGAAGATCGAGACCAGCGATCCCGGCGCCAGCGACGGAACAAAGGAAGCCGAATTGACACCCGAGCCGGTAGTAATCACCGGCTTCGGAGCCAAGACCTGGGCAGGCTCCAGCGCCAAACCATCTGCTCCGACGGGCGTCATCGTAATCTTGCCGCCCTGAACGTCGACGTGCATGTAATGCGGAGCGGAAACGCCGAACTCCACAATGGGCCGCGGGTAGACCGGATAGAGCGAAGCTCCGCCGCCTCCCGTGGTGATGTAGACGATGCCGTTGTTGGGGTCGTCGGCGACGGCTCCCGCCAGAATCGGCTTGCTGCGCTGATAACTGTGCTCATGCCCGTTGAAGACCAGTTGCACGCCGTGCCGTTCCAGGATGGGAAGCAGCTTCCGCTTCAGGATGTCGTAGATCACGATCGAGGATGGATCGGCGCTGTTCGGTCCAAAAGCGTAGGGTGGATGATGCCAGTAAGCGATGCGCCAGAACTGATTGGTGCGCTGCAGATCGTCTTCCAGCCATTGGAGCATCTGACCCCGGCCGGCATCCGCCGCAAGGAGCGGATCGTTGCTGTCGATGCAGATGAAGTGAGTATTGCCCCAATCGAAGGAATAATAGCGACCCCGGTCGGCCGGCGGTACCGTGGCCGTCGGCACGGAATGAACCGCTACGAAAGCGGCCGCGCTGTTGGTCACATATTCGTGATTGCCGGGCGCCGGGAAGAAGGGCGTCTTCTTCATCATGTGTAAGTAGTAGGCGAAGTAGCGGCTCTCGAACTGGTCGAAGGTTCCGTCCAAGTAAGCGATGTCGCCGGTGTGCAAGACGAAGGCGGGGCCGCCCGGTCCCGAGGTCGGATACTCCAGGATGCTCATCCGCGTGGCCACGTTCAGTTGATCGGTAGTCGCTTGCCCGCTGTCGCCGAAGACCAGGAAAGTGAAGGGATCGGAAGAAGCGGTACGGAAGCTGAGCTCGTCATTGGGAGCCTGATTCTGTCCGTTCAGCATCGCCCGGTAAAAATAAGTGGTGTTGGCCGCGAGCCCGGTGAGCTCGGCCTCGTATTGCGTGTAGGAGACGGATTGTCCGGTTTGCGAAGCGGAGAACGGCTTGCCGACCGCGGCAGCGCTGCGAGAGTAACTCCTGTCGGTGGAGAACTGTACGACGCCCGTGCCGCTCGCGAGGGCGGTCCACATGACGATGGCGCGAGTCCGCTCAACCGATTGAAGATATGGGTAGCGGTGACCCGCCCCTTGAGCCAGAAGTTGGGTGGAAAGAAGAAGCGCCGCCAGAATGGCGTATGCTGCCCTGCCGTCAGCCTGTCTAACCCATTGCCTGGTCCCCAACACGACTCCCTACTTTGGCGCGGCGCAGGGCACGAGTGCCCACCTCACATTTGTTAGAATACCATTAAGTCAGACTGTTTCCAATTGCCCAAAAGGGCCACGGTTTAGCCCCATGCACAAACCTGGGTCCTAGGGTCCCTTGTACCAAGTTTTCCACTCTGGATAGACCGGTGGTTTCCATTGACAAGAGCCAATGGAATGTGGCATTTTGCTTGCTGTTGCTCCTAAGGATGCGAAAGCCCCCCTAGGCGGGGGCTGAGGATGCGAGTCCCCCCTTTTTGCTTCTGTGCGCCGGGGAAAACGAGTTGGGCTCTACTAACCAGTATCGGAGAATCCGGATGCGCTCTGCAGTACTTACTCTTGTCGTTTTCTCTCTGAGCACTTGCACATTTGCGCAGACGGCGCCCGCCGTTCCCGCCCAGCCGGCGCAGACTGCGCCGGATGTCAAGCCGCAAACCGGACAAGCGATGGCCGCTCCGACCACGCTGCCGATGGGCGGAGAAAACCAGTTGTTCATGGAAGTGAAGTGGCAGGTGAACAATACCAGCATCAACGATAAGCTCGGTCCCGATGGACGGCCGAGCCGCTCGTTCCTGACGCCGGGCGGAAACACTGGCCTCGACCTGACTTACTTCCAGGATCACTCGTTCGGCACGAATAGCCGCATTCAGGTGCTCGGAATTTTCCGCAACACCAACGATATCCGCATCGATCCGGAGCAGAACAGCTTCCAGCGCGGTTACATCCGTTTGATGACGCCGAATACGGAATGGAATTTCGGCGACTATCTGGTGAACTACTCGCGCTTCACCTACAACCAGAACGTCAAGGGCGTCAACGTCATCCACAAGTTCAGCGACGATTTCCGGGTCATGGCCAACGTCGGCGTCTTCACCGATCGCTGGGGATCGCTCTTCAAGGACGATCTTACCGGCAAGCCCTTTACGCGAGTCGTGGCTGGGTTCCGCGCGGAAGAGCGCTTCACGCCCGACAAAGTCGTCGGCTTCAATTTCTCGCACGGCCGGGACTTGCGGACTTCGATCCGGAAAGATTTGCTGGGCGGTTTCCTGGCGGCCGACGATCAGACTTACTCCGTGGACACGCGGATGAGTTTCGGACGCGTCTTCAGCCTCGACGGCGAAGCCGCCGTCTCGAGCTCGAACCCGGACACCGCGCACTTGCAGAGCAAGAATGGAGACTACGCGCTGCGCCTCGATACCACGACGCGCCAGGGCCCGTTCTCGCTGAAAACGTCCTTCACGCGGATGATGCCGAACTTTCTCTCGGTAAACGCGCGCCAGCTCGCCGATTTGCAGGATACTTCGGTTCGCGCCACCTACGATGTCGGTTCGCACGTGACGGTGGAAGGCGCCTATCGCTACACCAGCAACAACCTGGATGGCAACCGGCCGGAGGGAACCACCGCCTTCCGCGTCCCGGAAGTCCGCTTGAGCTTCCGCCAGGTGCCGCATCTGGGAAGATCGATTTTCGACGTGGGATATCGCGAGCGGCAACAGAAGGGTCCGCTCCTCACCTCACCCGTCGCGCAGACCGATCGCAACACCAAGATCCCCTTCGTGGAGGCGTCGCTCCCCTTCGGCACCACGCTGATTTCGCTCGGCTATGAGCATCGCTTCAACGAAGACTATGTCCTTACCGGCAACACCACCGGAACGAACCGTTTTTCCGGAAGTCTGCGCAGCATCATCGATATGAAGGGCTGGCAGTTCTCCCCCTTGTTCCGTTACGAAATTGAGCGCGAAGCGTTCCCCCCGGTCTTTGGAGCCAACGACAACCGCAACATCCAGGCCGCCGCTTACCTTGATGCGCCCAAGTATTTTGTCTTCGAGTTTGTCTACCGGCAGATCGGGGCTTCTCTCTTTTCGCAGTGCTTGTCGGCGACCACCGCACCCTGTGCTCCAGGGCTGACGGGACTCCCGGTGGGCACTCTAGTCCTGCTGCCCAGCGGTTTCGGGCGCCCCGCCTACCGGGGAGCCGTCACGTACAAGATCAAAAACAGCGACGACCGCAC
>CAZRND010000081.1:0-16840 GCA_964601345.1 uncultured Acidobacteriota bacterium
CCCGGCGTCGCGCGCGACGCCGGAACTTTCGGCGAGCCCGATCCGAACGATCCCGCGAAGCTCATCGTTACCACGAGCCATCCTGCGCCGTACACGCGCAAGCTCGCGGTGTATGTCCCGAAGCAATACGTGCCCGGAAGCGCGGCGCCCTTCATCGTTGGCGCGGACGGGCCGGACCAGGTTCTCTTCACCACGCTCGACAACCTCATCGCGCAAAAGCGTGTGCCGGTGATGATCGCGATTTCTATCGGAAACGGAAGCGGCGATGCGCAAGGCAGCGAGCGCGGTCTCGAATACGACACGATGTCCGGACTCTACGCCGAATTCGTCGAGACGGAAGTGCTTCCGCTGGTCGAGAAGGAATGCAATGTGAAGCTGACCAAGGATCCCGACGCCCGCGCGACGATGGGCGGAAGTTCCGGCGGATCGGCCGCGCTGAGCATGGCCTGGTATCACCCGGAGTGGTATCACCGCGTCCTCACATACTCGGGCACGTACGTGAACCAGCAGTGGCCGTCGCGCGCCGAAACGCCGCATGGGGCGTGGGAATATCACGAGCGCCTGATTCCGAACAGCGCCGTGAAGCCGATCCGCATCTGGATGGAAGTGGGCGACCGCGACAATCTTAATCCCAACGCCATGCGCGACAACATGCATGACTGGGTCCTGGCCAACGAGAATATGGCCAAGGTACCCGCGGCCAAGGGCTATCACTATCAGTTTGTATTTGCCCGCAACGCCGGCCACAGCGACCGCGCGGTGAAGCGGCAGACGCTCGCCGAGGCGCTCGAATATGTGTGGCAGGGATACCGGGCGCGCTAGCGCTTCCACTTGTAATAGTAGAAGAGGAGCGGCGTCTTTCCCGTGTTGACGATGCCGTGCAGTTTGCCGGCCGCGCAGTACATCATCGTCCCGCTGCTCACTTTGGTGATCTTTCCTTCCATAGAGATTTCACCCGATCCCTCGGTGATCACCATGATTTCTTCCTCGGGATGCTGGTGCGGCGGGTGCGGCGTCATTCCCGGCTTGAGCCGCAAGCTGCCGGCGGTCATAGCGGCGAGCTGATCCGTAGGACCATCGAAGTACACGCTGAGGTCGCCGAAGGGCTCGTGTGTCACCGCTGCTTGAGAAGCGGCTTTCGCGGCATTCGGCAATTTCTCAGCGGGCGGAGCGCCGAGCGCGGCGATCGCGCCGATCGCGCTGAACTTAAGG
Organism: uncultured Acidobacteriota bacterium; assembly: GCA_964601345.1. Taxonomy (GTDB): domain Bacteria; phylum Acidobacteriota; class Terriglobia; order JAJPHL01; family JAJPHL01; genus CAZRND01. The sequence continues at coordinate 1,213 of CAZRND010000081.1, forward strand.
AGATCTCGTCGGTTGGGCATTCCCCGATGGTATACCATCGCCGTGTATGAACGATGCGATGAAGGGACGGCTGCTGGCCGCGCTCCTTGGACTGGCCGCCCTGCTGGGCGCGCAGCCCTTTCCACGCGCGGTGATCATCAGCGACATCGGCAACGAGCCGGACGATCAGATGTCGCTCGTACGACTCCTGGTATATTCCAACGAAATCGAGATCGAGGCGCTGATCGCGTCGACATCCACGTGGCAGAAGGCCGCGACGCATCCTGAGACCATGCACGCGCTCGTTGCCGCGTACGGGCAGGTGCGATCGAATCTGCTTTTGCACGCCAAGGGATGGCCGGCGGCCGAGGATCTCGATGCGCGCATTCACACGGGGCAGCCGGGCTATGGACTCGCCGCGACCGGGGCGGAGAAGAGTTCGCCAGGCGCCCAAGCCATCATTCGCGCGGCGGATCGCGATGATCCGCGGCCGCTCTGGATCTCGATTTGGGGCGGCGCGAACACGCTGGCCCAGGCGCTGATCGAAGTCCGCGCGACGCGCAAGCCGGAAGACGTAAGGAAACTGGTCGCGAAGCTGCGAGTCTATTCCATCTCCGACCAGGACGACGCGGGTCCCTGGATTCGCCGCGAGTTTCCGGACTTGTTCTACATCGTGCAGCCTTGATCGGCGAATAGCGGCGAATAGTATTCCGCCACGTGGCCCGGCATCAGCGGCGACGTCTCATACCGGAACGGACTGGGCGCAAATCCCGAGACGGTCACAAACGAATGGCTCGAGAAGAACATCCGTAGCAAGGGCCCGCTCGGGAAGCACTATCCACGTTTTGCATTCATTATGGAAGGCGACACACCGTCGTTTCTGGGACTCATCAACAACGGCCTGAACGCGTGGACGCGTCCCGACTGGGGAGGTTGGGGCGGACGTTATATCCTTCGCCAGCCTTACGGCGAGTCGCATCCGATCTGGACGCAGGGCGGCGACATGTTTTCGCGCGTCACCTCGCAGGATACGGTGCGCGGCGCCGACGGCCGGGAATACATCTCTGACCAGGCGACAATCTGGCGATGGCGCGACGCCTTCCAGCACGACTTTGCGGCGCGCATGGATTGGACCGTTGCCGATTACAAGCACGCTAACCACAATCCAGTGGTTCAGGTGAACGGGCAATCAGGAACGGGCACGCTCCTGCTCGATGCCGAAGTCGGTAAGCCTGTCGTGCTCGATGCGAGCGGCACGCGCGATCCTGACGGGCAGAATCTGCGATACGCGTGGTTCCACTATGCCGAGGCAGGTTCGACCGACGGCAACCTCGCGGCGATCACAATCACCGGCGCGGACACACCGAAAGCAACGGTGACCGCGACGGCCACGTGCCGTCCCCGCTGGATTGCGGGCCGGGCCTGCCCGCCCTCGCCCGGCATCGCGCATGTGATCCTGGCCGTCACCGACGACGGATCGCCGTCGCTGACGTCTTACCGCCGGATTGTGCTGACGGTACGCCCGCAATAACTACGGCTTCAGACCAATCATTTTCAGCAATGGCGGAAAGCGCGGATCGGAGCGCACCGAGTCGACCACCGGTTCCACCTTCAGCTTGATCATGAGCGAGGCATGTTCCTTAGCGCAGCGATCGGCCCACTCGAAAACTTTGTCCTTCTCTCCCAGGCCGATGTAAGCGATCGCGACGTAGGCGGGCGACACAAAGTGTCCCGACTGGCCGAGTGCCAATAGCTTCTGGAGCGTTTGTTGCGCTTCCGTCTTGCGGCCGGCCATACCGAGGCCGTAGCTGAGCAGCGAATAAGATCCCTGGCTGCCCTCGGAGTACTCGACGGCCTTATTGAAGTGCTCGATCGCCTCGTCATAGCGCTTCATCTGGACGAGCGCCAGGCCCATCCAGTTATGGGTAAGCGAATAGTATTTGTTCAGCTCCAGCGTTTTCTCGTATTGCTCCACGGCCCGCGCGTAATCGCGCTTGTAGTAGTAGCAGAGGCCCAGGTCGGCGTTGATCACCACGGAGACCGGATCGAGATCGCGCGCCGTCTCGAGCTCCTTGATCGCCTGATCCATGTGCTCCGTGCCTTGCACCACGAGGAACATCCCATACCACTGGTGAGCGGGCGCGTAGTTGGGGTTGTATTGCAGAGCCTTCTCGAAGTGCATGCGCGCCGCGCCCCAGTCCCATTCGTGAACGTAGAACATGTCCGCCTTGGCTACGTGCGCCTCGACGTTCTTGGGATCGAGGGCCAGCGCCTTATCGGCCTCCTCGCGCGCCAACGCATACGCCTCTTTGTGCGCCATGCCGCCATAGAATCCGATGAGGTTGTAGACATCGGCCAGCGCGGCGTGGGCATCGGCAAAATTCGGATCTTCCCGGATGGCGGCTTGCAGATAGCCGATGCTTCGCGCATAGTCGCGGTCGGTGCGCTTGCTCATCAGAAAGCGCCCCTGCGACCAGGCCTCATAGGCCTTGCGATTCACAGGACGCGGTTTGGGCTGCGGCTGCAGACGGATCTTTACCGTGTCGGCGATGGCCTCGGAAATCTCGCTGACCATCGCGGGGATGTCGCCGATTTCACGCCGGTAGGTCGTCGGATCCATCACGCGGTCGTCGGCGATGGAGATGATCCGCGCGCTGATTTCGATTTTCTCCTCGTAACGGAGCGCGCTGCCGGTGATCACGTATCCTACCTTCAAGGCTCGCCCCACCTTGAGAGGATCGTCCTTGCTGGTGTATCCGCCGGCGCTCTTCACCACCAAGTTGGGGTCGAGCGTGCCCAGCTTGGTGATGAGCTGCTCGGTGAGTGCGTGACTCACGTACTCTTCAGTAGGATCGCCATAGAACGGCACCACCGCGATGGTGACCGGGCCCGGCGGATGCATCAGGTAGTCCCAAACGCGCTTGCCGACAAAGGCTAAGACAACGCCGATCGCCAGGTACACGGCAATCTTCCAGCGTGGAGTCCGTTGCGGTGGCGTTACTTCCGCGGGAGGCGCAGCCGGTACGCCATCGAAAACCGGCTCGACCGGTGCGATGAACTGGAAGCCCTTCTTCGGCACCGTCTGAACAAACAACGGATTCTCGGCCTGGTCGCCGAGCGCCTCGCGGAGATTGTAGACGGCTGTGTTAATGGCCCGGTCGAAATCGACGAAGGTGTCGTCGGGCCAGAGCCTCTTCTTGATGTCCTCGCGCGTGGCGATTTCACCCTTCCGTTCGAGGAGCAATTGCAAAACCGTCAGGGGCTGCCCGATCAGCTCGATCTTTCGGCCGTTCTTGCGAAGCTCTCCCGACCGGAGATCGAGCTCAAAGGCTCCGAACTTGTAGCCGCGCACGTCGGAGGGCAGTGCATCCATTTGCCGGTTGCAGTTTAACACGTGTCAAAGAGGGTTGATCTGCGACTCGAACACTCTTCTTTTCATTATTTTGCGAATTGATCCAGATTTCATTTCGCAATCATTCCCCTTCCATTGCCTGTTTCTGCGATGCGCGCGAAACTGCCTGCCGAAGAAAGGAGAACGCATGAAGAAACTTACAACGATTCCATTGCTGGTGGTCCTGTTCACGACGCCGGGATGCTCCATCCGCAAGATGGCCGTCAACAAACTCGCGAGCGCTCTGGCCGGGGGCGGTGCGGTCTGGTCCAGCGATCCCGATCCCGAGCTGGTTCGAGACGCCGTACCCTTCAGCCTGAAGCTGATGGAAAGCCTGCTGGCGGAGGCGCCCAAGCACCGCGCGCTCCTGCTGGCTACGTCGCGCAGCTTCACGCAATACGCTTACGCCTTCTTGCAACAGGAGGCGGATGACTCCGAAGACTCCGACCTGTCGAAAGCCGGCGCGGTGCGCGAGCGCGCTCGAAACATGTATCTGCGCGCGCGCGACTACGGCTTGCGCGGCCTGGCGGTGCGGCATCCCGGCTTCGAGAGCGGCCTGCGCGAAGACTGCAAGCGCGCCGTCCTGCGCGTGCAAAAGCGCGACGAGGTCCCGCTGCTCTACTGGACCGCCGTTTCCTGGGGCGCGGCCATCGCGCTCTCGAAGGACAACCCCGAACTCGTCGCCGATCAGCGGCTCGCGGAAGCGCTGATCGATCGTGCCCGCGACCTCGATCCCGATTTCGATTCCGGCGCGATCCACGGCTTCCTGGTGAATTACGAAACCAGCCGCCAGGGTGCGCCCGGCGATCCCTACGATCGCGCCCGGCAGCATTTCGAGGAGGCCATCCGGCTCTCCGGCGGCAAGCTCGCCTCGCCCTACGTGACGCTGGCCGAAAACGTCTCGGTCGCGCAACAGAAGCGCGACGAATTCGAGGACCTCTTGAAGAAGGCGCTGGCCGTCGATCCCGCGGCGCGGCCGGAATGGCGTCTTGAAAACCTGATTATGCAGCGGCGCGCGCGATGGCTCTTGTCGCGCACCGACCGATTGTTTGTGGAATCCAGCAGCCAATAACAAGGAGAACACCATGAAAAAGTCACAACTGTTCGCGTGCGTGCTGGCCGTCGCAAGTTTCGCTCTCACGGCTCGCGCGCAAACCCGAGTCCGGCTGGCGACCCAAGCGCCGAAAGGCAGCTCTATTCACCTGGCCCTTCTCGAAATGGGCGCGAAGTGGCGCCAGGCGCCGGGAGGCGGCGCGGCGCTCACGGTCTACTCCGACGGCGTGATGGGCGGAGAGGCGGAAACGGTGAAGCGCATCCGCGTGGACCAACTCCAGGCCGCGCTGCTGACCGTGGTCGGATTGCAGGAGATCGACGACTCGGTCACGGCTCTGCAGGTGATGCCCATGGTCTTCCGGTCGCTCGACGAAGTGGAATACGTCCGCGAAAAAATGGTGCCGCGCATCACTCAGCGCCTGGAAGCGAAGGGCTTCGTGGTGCTTGGTTGGGGCGATGCCGGCTGGATCCGCTTCTTTTCGCGCGGCAACCTGGTCCAACCGAACGATCTGAAGCGCATGAAGATCTGGACCTGGGCCGGCGACAACCGCCAGTCGTCGTTGATGAAGAGCCTGGGCTACCAGCCAGTGGATCTCGGCGTGAACGACGTCCTTCCCGGCCTGCAGACCGGGATGATCGACGTAGTGGCCACCGTTCCCTACGTGGCTTTGTCGGGACAGCTCTACACCACGGCCAATCACATGCTGCTCATCAACTGGGCGCCGCTGACCGGCGCGATGGTGGTGTCGCGCAAGGCCTGGGACGGGCTCCAGCCCGATCAGCGCGCCGCGCTCTCGACTGCCGCGAAAGGAGCGATGGCGCAAATCGTCGCGCGATCACGCAAGGAGAGCGACGGAGCCGTCGCCGCCATGCGCCAACGCGGCCTGGTCGTGACGGAGGCGCCTCCGGCGCTCGAAGCCCAATGGCGGCAAGCCGCCGAGGAGATTTATCCGCGCATCCGCGGAAACCTGGTTCCCGCCGACATGTTCGACGAAGTGCAGCGGATGCTGAAGGAACGTCGCGCTACAGGTTCCGGAGCGGGAGGGCCCAATGAGCGCAACTAACGTCCTCCCTTTTTCCTCGGGAAGGCCTTGGCGGATACCCTGGCGCCAGATCGAGGACCTCGCCTTGGTCGCCGCGCTCGGCGCGATGATGGCGCTGCCGCTCCTCGAGATCGTGATGCGCTTGACGGTGCATCGCGGAGTGCCGGGATCGTCGGCGCTCGTCCAGCACCTGACGTTGATCGTCGGCATGCTGGGCGGCGCGCTCGGCGCGCGCGAGAACCGCCTGCTGGCGCTCTCGACGCTCGGCAACATGCTCCCCGGCCGTTGGAAAACGGCTGCGGGAGCCGTTGCCGGCGCTGCGGCCGCCACCGTCAGCGCGATGCTCGCCGTCGCCAGCATGCGTCTGGTGGAAGCGGAGCGTGCCGCGGGATCGGTCGTGGCCTGGGGGCTGAAGGTCTGGTGGTTCCAGATCTTGCTGCCGCTGGGCTTCGCCGCGATCACGCTGCGGATCATCGGCCACTCCGGCGGCGAGACGGACCGCGATCCGGTGGCTCGTTGGATGTCGCGTTTCGCCACAGTAGGACTCACGGCGCTTTTGCTGGCCGTTTGCGGAATCTTCTCGGAATCGCCGAGCCTGGTGTTCTTCCCTTGCTTCCTTCTGTTGTTCGTCGCCAGCGTGGTTGGTATTCCCGCGTTCGCCACGCTGGGCGGCTCGGCGCTGCTGCTGTTCTGGTCGGCGCGGCAGCCGATCGCTTCGATTCCGCTCGACCACTATTCGCTCACAGTGAATCCAGCGCTGCCCACGCTGCCGCTCTTCACCTTGGCGGGATACTTCCTTGCTGAGGGCGGCGCGCCGCGGCGGCTGTTGCGATTGTTTACGGCGCTCTTCGGCCGCTTGCCGGGCGGCTCGGCGATCGTCACCGCGCTGCTCTGCGCCTTCTTCACTTCGTTCACGGGCGCCAGCGGCGTGACGATCATCGCGCTCGGCGGATTGCTAATGCCGATCCTGCTCGCCGAGCGCTACAGCGAAAAGGCCGCGCTCGGCATGGTCACGGGCGCCGGTTCGCTCGGGATGCTCTTCGCGCCCTGCCTGCCGCTGATCCTCTATGCCATCGTCGCGCGCATCGAAATTCGCGACATGTTTCTCGGCGGCGTCGGGCCTGGACTGCTTCTTGTCGCGGCCACTGCCGCTTGGGGAATCTACCAGCAACCGAAGCACGTGAACGGTCGGCCGCCTTTCTCGATTCGCGAGTCGTGCGCGGCGGCATGGGACGCCAAGTGGGAGTTGGCTTTGCCGCTCGTCGCCTTTGCCGCGCTCTTCAGCGGAATCGCGACGCCGGTCGAGGCGGCGGCGATCACCGCGATCTACGCCTTCGGCATCGAGACGCTCGTCTATCGCGACATCGGCTGGCGCGACGGCATCCCGCGCGTCATGACCGAGTGCGGGCTGCTGGTGGGCGGCGTGTTGCTGGTGCAGGGCGTGGCGCTCGGATTGACGAATTATCTCGTCGATCAGGAAATCACGGCGCGCGCCGTCGCCTGGACCACGAGCACGATCCACTCCAAGTGGCTTTTCCTTCTGGTCCTCGATCTGTTCCTGCTGGTGGTCGGCTGCATGATGGACATCTACGCGGCGATCGTCATCCAGACGCCGCTGCTGGTTCCCATCGCCGCTGCTTACGGACTCAATCCCGTGCATGTCGGGATCGTGTTCCTGGCCAATCTCGAGCTTGGCTACCTGACGCCGCCGGTCGGGTTGAACCTGCTGCTTTCCTCGTACCGCTTCAACAAGCCGGTGCCGCAAGTGTTGCGCGCGGTGCTCCCCATGGTCTGGGTGCTCTTCGTGGGCATCCTCTTAATTACGTTCATTCCAGCGCTGACGACCACTCTTCCCGAGTGGTTCGCGAGGTAACCGCCATGAATCAAGTCTCCTACTTTCTCGCCCAGGAGTTTCATCCGGAGCCCGGCCCGCTCAAGCCGCCGTTGTGGCTGCAGGCGATTCGCAAGCTCACGGCGATCGATCGCCTGGGACGCGCCTTCCGCGCCGCCGCGGAGCGCTGCTCCGGTCATGACGTGTTCGAGGGATTGCTCTCCGAGCTGAATATTCACTATCACGTCGACGAGAACGACTTGGCGCAGATTCCCGCGCAAGGGCCGGTCGTCGTCGTAGCGAATCATCCCTTCGGCCTGCCGGAAGGCGCGATTCTCGCGGCGATGCTCCGGCGCGTGCGTCCTGACTTCCGCATCATGGTGAATTCTCTCCTGTCGGAGATTCCCGCGTTCCAGCCGGGTTTCGTTTTCGTGAATCCCTACGGGGGAAAGGAAGCGATTCGCGAAAACTACCGGCCGCTGCGCGAATCTCTGCGATGGCTCGACGCCGGCCGCATGCTGGTAATCTTTCCGTCGGGAGCGGTGGCCCGGGTGAACTGGAAGGAGCGCGCCGTGAAGGATCCTCCGTGGAGTCCCTCGGTGGGCCGGCTGATTCGGCTGGCCAAATGTCCCGTCGTCCCGGTGTTCTTCGAAGGATCGAACGGCGCGATCTTTCAGCTCGCGGGAACACTCCATCGCCACCTTCTCACCGGCAGCCTGCCGCGGCAATTCTTGAACAAGAGCGGCAAGCGCATCGCGCTGCAAGTGGGCCGGCCCGTGCCGTCCCGATCGCTGGTGACATTTTCGTCACAGCAGACCATTGATTACCTGCGCTGCCGGACGTTCTTGCTGAAGAGTCGCGCCGGCTCCTACCAACCGCCTGTGGCCTTGTCCGTGCCGCGCGAATTGCTCTTGAAGGACGTTGCCGGCCTCGGCGAACGGAACCTGGCGCTTGAGACCGAGCAGTTCTCGGTGTACCACGCCGAGGCCGGCGAGATCCCGAACGTACTTCGTGAAATCGGACGGCTCCGCGAGCTGACGTTTCGCGCCGTGGGGGAGGGAACCGGCCAGCCGTCGGACCTCGATCGCTTCGACCGTGATTACCGCCACATTTTCCTGTGGAGCAAGGGGAATCAGGAAGTCGCGGGCGCCTATCGGCTGGGCGCGACGCCCGACCTGCTGCCGGCCAGGGGAATTTCCGGACTCTACACCAGCACGTTGTTCCGTTTCCGCCGGAAATTCTTCGAGCGGCTTGGACCGGCCATCGAGCTGGGCCGCTCCTTCGTCCGGCCCGAATATCAAAAAGGATTCACTCCGCTTCTCCTGCTTTGGAAGGGCATCGGCCGCTATGTCTCGTCGCGTCCTGAGTGCGCGGTGATGTTCGGCGCCGTGAGCATCAGCGATGAATATCAGCCGGAGTCGCGCGAGATGCTGGCGGCTTTTCTCGAAACACAGCGGGCCGAGAACCTGTCGGGATTGGTGCGGGCGCGCAATCCGTTTCGCGCACACAGCGCCACGGTGCGGGAAGCGCGGGAGATGCGTCGCTTTCTGCACGAAGTGGAAGAACTGGCCGATCCGATCGCCGATCTGGAAGGCGACGGCAAGGGCGTCCCGATTCTCATCAAGCACTATTTGAAGCTGGGAGGACGGCTGCTCGGCCTCAATGTCGACCGGCAATTCTCGAACGCGCTGGACGCGCTCATCATGGTGGACTTGCGCCAGACGCCGCGTCCCCTCCTTGATCGCTACCTGTCTCCGGAAGGCGCGGCGCGAGTGTTAGATTTTCCCGTCAGAGCGTAAGGGCCGGCCGCTCGAAGACCTCGCGGACCTTCAAGAGTAGGGAGTTTCGCGTAAACGGTTTTTCGAGCAACATCACGCCCTCGTCCAGCACGCCGTGATGTCCGAGAGCGTCGTCGGTGTATCCGGACATGAACAGGACTCGGGTTTCGGGATGCACGCGCTTCATCTGCACGGCCAGTTCCGCGCCGCTCGGCCCGGGCATGATGACATCGGTCAACAGCAGGTGGATTGTCCCGGCGTTTTCCTCGGCCACTTTCATGGCGGAGACGGCATCGCTGGCCGTCAAGACGCGATACCCGGCCTGAGTCAGGAACTCGCGGGCCAGGTCGCGCAGCGAATCGGCATCCTCGACGACGAGCAGGGTCTCCGCGCCACGGAGATCGCCCTTTGGCAGCACGGGCGCGACGCTTGGGGCGGCCTCCACGCGCGGAAGGTAGACCTTGAACGTGGAGCCGATGCCCGGCTCGCTGTAGACCCAGATGTTTCCTCCGTTTTGCTGAACGATGCCGTAGACGGTGGCCAGGCCGAGGCCGGTGCCTTTGCCTTCCGGCTTGGTGGTGAAGAAAGGCTCGAAGATTCGTTCCTTGGTGGCCGCGTCCATTCCGCAGCCCGTGTCGGATACCACCAGCAACACGTAGGAGCCGGCTCTGGCGGCGGGGAGCAACTGGACGTAACTGTCGTCCATTTCCGCGTTTCGAACTCCGATCGAGAGCTTTCCGCCGCGCGGCATGGCATCGCGCGCGTTGACCGCCAGATTCATGATGATCTGCTCGATTTGTCCTGAATCGGCTTTGATCTGACCGGTTTCAGGATCGGCTTGGACGGCAACCTGGATGTGCTCTCCGATCAGGCGCCGCAACATGACCTCCATGCCGCGAGTCACCTCTGCCAGATTCAAGATCCTGGGCTGGAGAACCTGCTTGCGGCTGAAGGCGAGAAGCTGGCGCGTGACTAGGACGGCCTTTTCGCCGGCCTTCTTGATTTCCTCCTGATATCGCCGCAGGGGATCGCTGGGATTCATTTGGTCCAGGGTCAACTCGCTGAACCCGATGATCGCGCCGAGCAGGTTGTTGAAGTCGTGGGCCACGCCGCCGGCAAGCTGGCCGATGCTCTCCATTCGCTGTGCGTGGCGAAGCTTTTCCTCCACTCTTCGCGCCTCGGTAATGTCGGTGTTGATTTCGAGAACGCCGCTCGGCGCCCCGACCACGTCGCGACGGAGCGCCCATCGCGAAAGCAGGACGCGCCGCGATCCGCTCTTCGTCTCGTGAGTAATCTCGCCGTGCCAGAATCCGGTGGCCAGCAATTTGGCTTCGATGTCGTCCAAGGGCTCGGAGAAGGCCGACTTGAGGAGTTCACGAGCTTTCTTCCCGACGGCTTCCTGCTCCGTCCAACCGTAGATTTCCGCGGCCCCGCGGCTCCAGAACTGAATCACGTCTTGCAGATCTTTCGTGAAGATGGCTTCGTGCGCCAAGTTCAGAAGGTCGGCCTGTTCGCGGAGCTTTGCCTCGCTTCGGGACACCTGCAGCGTCCGCTCGGCTACTCGCTCTTCAAGCTCTCGGGCTGTCCGCCGCTTGGTGTCCGCCAGCCGGCTGGTGAGCACCAGCGACGTAGCGAGCAGGCCCAACTGGACCGGGTCAGGCGGGCGCTGGCGGGTGTTGAACAAACGTGGAGCCACAAAGGCGATGAGCGCGAGCGAAAGAAGGCCCGGGAAATAACCGATCCACGCAGCCCAGACCAACCAGGGAAGGAACAAGAAGGCAACGGCGGCTGCCGCTCGCTGTCCCGCGACAACAAGGACGAGGAGCGCGACTGCACAGAGTACAAAGAACGAGAGAAGCACAACGACCAGATTCGCGACGGCGGCGGGCAGAGGCCTCTTCAGCAGTTCGCGCATAGGAACTCCCCTACTCCATAAGGAATAGCATAGCCGGGAAAGGCCTGGGTTGAACCGAAAGGCCCAATCTGGCCATCGGGACTTTACCGGATTGACTTTTAGGGATTAATTCTCAGCCGGGTCTAGGGAAACTGTCCGGCGCGGGCCTACGTTTTTCAAAGACGGGCGTAGCAACCTCTTCGAGCTGATCCTGAAAATCCGTCAGGTCGTGCGTGTCCCAGAACCTGGCCAGCTCCTCAATCGAGTCGGTGTCGGGGATGCGGCGAGCTTTCATCGTTTCTTCCGTCACGTTCTCGTTAGCCCCACGCGGATGGCTTGCTTAAGGACTGTTTGATAGCCAACTCCTGTGGAAACGGCGATTCGCTTCGCTCGCTCGAGATCAGTGACTGAAACGCGAAGAGAAATAGCGCGCGTGGCGCTTTCCTTGGCGCGAGACATCAGTTCTTCGAGAACCTTGGGATTGGTCTTGGCCGCTCTTAGTCCAGTGGAACGATCCACGCTCCCGGAGCGAAGGGCGCGGGCGAACTCGCGTATTGTCAGGCGACGCCCCGCCGGCGTCGCGTACCAGTCGGCCTCCTGCGGCTCAGTCGCGAATTTTCTAGAGCGAGTCGATTTGCGAACCATATTTCCTTTGAATTGGCCCGCACTAATTTTCCGTCGGGCGCTCGACTTTGTCGATGACGAAGACCACCACCGGACCCTTGCTGGAGTCGAGTTTCAAGCCAAGCTGCTCGCGGAGCGCGGTGTAGATGCTCGGACCTTCGGGAGCCGGCTCGTTGGGATTCGGAACGAAGCCCGGCGGGGGCTCGGGCACAAACTCCAGGTCGAAATCGAAGAATCCAGCCAAGCCCGTCTTGTCGATCACGGGGCGATTCAATTGGTTCGAGAGCCACCAGCTCAGATACTGCGTGGAGACGCGCTGGCCGGCTACCTTGAAGCGGCCCGCGCCTTTGATCGGGAAATCGGCAAACGCCTCGGTGCTCTCGTTGACCCGCATCTTCGCTTTCTTGTCCACCGATAGCTCGTAAACTCCGATCGTCTTCGTTTCCTTGTGGAACTTCAGTTGGAAGCGGTCCGCGAGCAGCGTCTGGAACATCTCGTGCAGCTCATTGATGTTCGAAGGCTTCTCGGCCTTGGCACGGACGTCGTAGAGCTCGGTATTCACCCAATCCGGCTCGCCTTGGATCTGTGCGTCGGTAATGCCGTACATCAATTTGATCATCAACCGAACAGGGACATTCGTGCCGACGTAGGTCTGCCCGCCTTGTGTGGGACGGATGCCGCCGCCGCGACCTCCCGGAGCGCTCTTCTTGACGGATGCAACTTCAAAAGATAACGGCGCTTTGCCGCCCTGGGCGGACAGTAGGGCCGCATACACAAGGACCGCGACCAGGCAAAGTCTCTTCATGCCGCTAAGGTATCACGGAAAGCTCGGGCAATTTTCGAGCCCGGGCCGTGGCAAAATGGGCCGCATGAAGCGAACCAGCCTCCTATTGCTCCTCTCTCTTTGTGTACTGTCTTTCCTCCAGGCTCAAGGATTCCGGCAGGAGCCGGGACGGCGCATCGGAACCGTTTCCACGCAAGGCGACTTGATCCTCCTGACCCTCGATGAGGATGTGCTCGGCAAGGCGAACCTGTTCGATCTGGCGGGGCGCACGCTGCGCTTTACTCCCGACGGCGTGGGATATCGCGTCGAGAATCTGCCCCTGAAGTGGGATGCGGAGTTTGGCGAGGAGTCCGCGGGCGCGCAGGTCACGCTGCGCAACTTCAAATTCCCGTTCTCCGGAAAAGAGTGGGATTCACTGTCGGTCGGCGTCTGGGGTTCGATCCGATTTGGGGAAGCGCCGGGCGGCGGTGGACGCGGCGGCGTCTCCATCGGCAGGTTCGATCAATTGCAGGACGCGGCGCGCAATCTCGTGAACACGGCGCCGGCCATCTGTGTGTTCTTCAAACCGCGCACGTCCGGGCCGCACTATGTGAAGGAGCAGGCCGATCGCGTGACCATCACGTGGGACCTGACCGAACCGGTCGGCGGCATCCAGGATTTCACCTGGGTGAAGACGGTGAATCGATTTCAGGCCGTGCTGCAGCGCGACGGCGTCATTCAAATGTCCTATGAGCAGATCGCCGCCAAGGACGCGATCGTCGGCGTCTTCCCGATGGTGACGGCGGGCGTGGAACGCCCGCTGGCCACGTTGACCGGCGCGGAGATCAAAGTACGACTTGCGGTCGTCGACGGGCTCTTTCTGAAGGTTACGTTCGAGACGCGCGGACCCGTGCCTGCGCCGGGCGATTCCGAGGGCGCGACGTACCGCGTTTCTCTTGGCGCGGAAAGCTGGACCGTCCGGCCGGTCCGCGGCGGCCGCGGCGGCGGTGCGCGGTACATTGCTTCGGGGCCCGGCGTGTCGCCCGGCGTCAAAGTGGAGGGAAATACGATCTCGATTCAAGGGATCCTGCCTGCGGTCACGGAATTTGCTGTCAAAGCTGAGGCTGGAGCCGATCGCATCGCTGCGCAACAAGTGAAGCTCACCGGGGTTCGTAGTCCTGAGGCAGATCTTTCCACACTCAAGAAACAGGACGGGGCGTTTCAGGTGATCTATGAGTCCTTCCACTACCTCGCACTGCCGAATCCACGGGACATGACTTGCTCGGTCATCCAGGCGCTCGGCGACAAGTTCGACATGCTGGCGTACTACTCCGACTTCCGCGTCGACAACCAGGAGGCCGGCACGCCGAGCACCGGACCGCTCGGCGGCGGTCCGGCGGGCGGCGCGGTCACCGGAATCGGAGCGACGCAGCGAGGGCTCGAGAGCTATTGCACGGCGGGCCGCTTCCAGTGGCAATTCGTGCAGCCTGTCTATGTGGGTTCGAACCAAATGCAGCAGCAGCCGCCCGAAGGGCAGACATCGCGCACGGATCGCGACATCGCCTTCTACACGCGCCAGCTTGGCGAGCGCACGCCCGACGGCAAGATGCCGCCCTACAACTACGGACTCTCGCAGATTGCGCACGAGATGGGCCATCGCTGGTCGGCGTTTGTCTCGGCCAAAGTGGGCAGCGAGACGATTCCGCTGGGGCCGACGCATTGGGCACGCGGCCTCCACGCTCCCGTGGCGTTTCCGTATCAGCGGCCCACGGAAGCGTCCATCATGGGCGGCGGCGTCTGGCAGGATAACTTCGACGGCACCTTCACGCAGCTCGATGACGACTACTACGTGCCGGTCACCGGGTGGTCGTATCTCGAGCTCTATCTCATGGGGTTGACCACCGCATCGGAAGTGCCGGACTTTTTCATCCTGCGCAACCTGACGGCATCGGGGAGAGACGCCAACGGCCATCCCATCTTCAAAGCCGACCGGACCAAGGTCACGGTGCAGGACGTCATCGCCGTCGAGGGACCGCGCTTGCCCGACGTGGATCACGCGCAGAAAAAGTTCAACACCGGGATGGTGATGGTCGTCGAGCATGGCGCGAAGCCCAGCCGCGAGCTGGTCGAGCGAACCAGCGGCATCCGCGAGCGGTGGATCGATTACTGGGAGACGACCACCGGGCATCGTTCATCCATGACGGCGACACCGAAATAAGGGGACAGACATGGCGCTTATCCTTCTTTGGCTCTTGCTGGCAACTGTTCGGACCGCTGCGCAGTCTGCTGGACACGTAACGAGAGTGATCCAGCCATCCACGCTGAACCGAGCGGGAAAAGATTCCACCGTAGAGCCGCTGATCCCAGTCCAATGGCAGGACGAGATCAAGACCAAAGACGACGGGCGGACTCGCGTCGTACTCCGCGACGGATCGATCCTCAATGTCGGCCAAAACTCGTCACTCAAGATCACGCAACACAACGAGTCATCGAAGGCCACCCAGATCGAGCTCGCTTATGGCTATGTGCGGGCCAACGTGGTAAGCCAGGTCCAGGGCGCCGGATTTGAAGTGCATACGTCAACGGCCGTATGCGGCGTTCTTGGCACGAATTTCGAAGTGGAGGGCGACGACGAAGTGACGCAGGTTCACGTCCACGAGGGGCAAGTGAACTTCACGCACAAAGCGAGCGGCCGGAACATGAGCGTCAACCGCGGACAGAGCGCCCACCTGCTGCACCGCGAGGGTCGCTTCGTGCAAGGATTGCATCCGAAGTTCGCGGCTCGCGCTCGCGAGCGTTGGAAAACGCTGAAGCAGGACACCGCCGAAGAACTTCAGGATCGCCGGGAGGAACGCCAAAGACAGGTCAAAGAGGCCCAGGAGCGCCGGCAAAAGGACCGCGAAGAAAAGGCCGGGAAGAAGGGCGGCGGCAAAAAAGGGAAAGGCAAAAAGAAGTAACCACCTGTGGTTACTTTTTCGTTCTAGTTCCCGGGGTGGTATTCGCGTTGCGTGTGTCCGAGTAGCTGATCCTTGTAAAAATAGACCTCGCGCAGATCCCCTGTGGCGTAGCGCTTGGCCTGGTCGTTGAAGTGCGCGTTGTCCGGATGCCCGCTCTCGCCGCCCGCCGTCACGGCTCGCGCCCGCACGCGATCGCCGAACTCAACAACGGCGACAAAACTGTTTCCGCTCGTCCCGTACCACTTCTTGGTGCCGGTGTAAGCGCGCGCCGCGAAGGAGGCGAGCGATCCATAGGTTCCCGTTGTGAAGCCTACG
>CAZRND010000082.1:0-16564 GCA_964601345.1 uncultured Acidobacteriota bacterium
ACAGCCGCGTCGAGGTAGGCCTCGATCTCCTGGGAATCCTTATCGGTGTAAACCTTGAAGTAGCAGAAATGGCAACGCTTGCGGCAGAACGGGATGTGCAGGTAAACGCCGAGCGGAGTGCCGGGCGCAGGCGCGCGGTCGAGCGCGCGATGCGCGTCCGCTACCCTCTCCCGACTCCAGAAGGAGTAAGGCGGATAGTTGGAAATGAAACTATTACCTGCTGTGGTCCCTTCTTCGACAGAAACCATCCGCTTGTATTATATAACGGCCGGAACGCATGACCCTCGTCTTCCTCCTTCAGCTCAGTGTCATCCTGGCTACATCGCGACTCGTGGGCAGAGCGTTTAGCGCCTTCGGCCAGCCGCAGGTGATCGGCGAGATTCTGGCGGGCATCGCGCTTGGACCGTCGCTGCTGGGCTGGCTCGCGCCCTCATGGCATCACGCACTTTTTCCGGAAACGAGCCTGACGCTGCTGAACCTGGTCGGACAAATCGGGCTCGTCCTGTTCATGTTCACGGTCGGACTCACGCTCGATCTCGATCATGTGCGCGAGAATTATGCTCGCGCGCTAGCCATCAGCCTGAGTTGCATCGCCGTTCCGTTCGTGCTGGGAGCTATGTTGGCCTCGTTGTGGCACGAACGGCTGGCCGGTCCGCAAGCCTCCGTGCCGGTGTTCGCGTTGTTCATCGGCGTGTGCATGAGCATCACGGCCTTCCCGGTGCTGGCGCGCATTCTGCGCGACACGGGCCTCGCGGAAACACGGCTCGGCACAATCGCGATCTCGTGCGCCGCCGTGGACGATGTCTGCGCCTGGCTGATTCTCGCCGGCATTCTGGGATTCATCCGAGCGCCGCAGCAGCAGAGGTCTCTGGCGCTGACCTTCGTCCTGCTCGCGGGATATCTCGTGATGATGGGGGCGGCGCGATTCGTTCTCCGGCGTCCTGTGCTTTCATCCGCCTTGCTCTTCGCGCTGCTCTCGAGCTACGCCACGGAGTGGATTGGAGTCCACGCGCTCTTCGGCGCGTTTTTCGCCGGCGTCGTCATGCGCAAAACGCCCGAACTGGTGAGCGAGATTTCTCAGGCAGTGGAGCCGGTATCGACGTCGCTACTGCTTCCGGTGTTCTTTGCCCTGACCGGGCTGCGGACGAATTTCAGCCTAGCCCTGGCCGGCGATTTCTGGATGTACACGCTGGCGGTCATCGTCGCGGCGGTTGCGGGCAAGTGGCTCGCCGCCCTCGCCGTCGGCCGCTGGATGGGAATGTCGTCGCGCGACGCCAACGCCCTCGGCATCCTGATGAACACCCGCGGCCTGGTCGAGCTCGTGATCCTCAACATCGGCTTCGAGCTCGGCGTCCTCTCGCCGACCGTGTTTTCCATGATGGTGCTGATGGCCTTCGTCACGACATTCATGACTGCGCCGCTGCTGCGGCGGTGCAAAATCTAGGCGGCCGCCTGGACTCGATGAACGGAAACCCTCACTCCGTACCCAAGGGACGCGAGGATCCGAACTAGAAGATCGCTCGAAACGTGCTCCAGGTTGTCGTTGAGGATAGCGGTAACCCGTGTTCTCGAGGTGCCTGCCAAGCGGGCCACTTCGGCGTGAGTAAGCTTTCGGCGTTGCATGATTGCCTTGAGCTTGCTGAGAAGCGCGTATTGAAACTGCCACTCCTTGGCATCGGACGGCGCAAGACCGAGCGCCGCTGCCAAGGCCTCCGGTGTTTTGGCAACCGTCATCCTTGCTTTATTCTTTCTCGGCATTCAGCGACTCCTTCAGGTGCTTTTGAGCCAGCTTGATTTCAAAGTCCGGCGTTCGCCTCGTCTTCTTCGCAAAGGCGTGGAAAACGAGTATCCAGGGCATCGCTCTCAACAAATAGAAGACCCTAAAAACGCCATCCTGTCCTCTTACTCGAAGCTCAGAGACGCCCATGGCAACTTCCGGCATCGGTCGGGAAACCGGCATTCCCAGCAAGTCTCCCATTTGCAGTCTGAAGAGGCCCCGGCCAATGCACCCGCGCACATCCCGAGGGAATCCACGGATGGCCTCTATGGCCTTCGGATGAAACAGTACTGGCCGCACTGCTCACCAATGTATCATATCTGAGACACTCGATAGAAGAAAGGAATAGCGAACTCCAATGAAGTCGCGTTCCCTCGAATCGTGCATCAGCGAATCGGGAAGCCGAAGGGTCTCAATGGTACCTTCTTACCAATTTTCGACAAGTTTATCGCGGGCTCCATGTTGTCCAACGTCGTAATGGGAATATGCCAATAGGACCGCTCGCCTCGGTCGGTGGTGTTAAGGGCCTTCTTGTGGTCTTGGAGCCAGCTATATGGCAGGGCGAACGCTTCATCTCGATCCATGCACGAGATAATGAAAAACCCTTCTTTGCCTTCGGCGAGGAATTGGTCCCACTTAGGGTGGTAGGCGTACCAGTACGGTTGGTAATCGTTGTCATATCGCTTAGAAACTGCGCAGCACACCCGTAGCTTTTTGTCAGGGCTCCAGAACAGGGCTTTACTGCTACGCACAAGTTCTTGCTTTTTCGAGAGCGCAAACGAGTCGACCGCAAGTTGCCGTTTTGCGTCCAGAAGTTCCGGGGCAGTCCTGTCTTGACGGTGGGGCTCGCAACCTTTGGACTCGCCCCTTGACGGCGGTAATTCGGCCGTCTCTTGCTGATCTTCGACGCTCACTGCGGTCGTGAATATAACGTCAATGATCTTGTCGATTTTGGTGTACTCGAAAGGCCGCAGTAATTGTCGGATTTGACTAAGCGTACCGGAGTCATCTGACTTGTGCTTAACTTGCACAAGCTTGATTAAGCCCTCAACGCTGATGAGTCGCATATCCCACGCAAATCGCGAACCTCTCACCTGCGCTTCTAAGGCTCCGGTATCTTCACGGCCCACCACGATCAGAAATGATGCGGCCCTTCCGACCTTACCATCCGCCAAGAGCTTCTCACGATACTCGACCAGCGTCTCCAAATGGACCGCTACGAAGTCGGTTGTCTTTACCTCCACAATTAGATCCGGTTCACCTTTGACCCGCCAAACGCCGTCAAAGCCGACCGCGTTGCGTCTTCCCTGATACAGACCGTTCTCCACGTCAAAATCTAACCGGAGGCCGAACTCGTTAACAACATCCTGGAGGACGAGACCACTCTTGTCGAAAGTTTTTTCAAGGCAATGTCGGGCATAGCTGAAAAGGCTCTCGATGGGCGCGACGTTGAAGTATTGGCGCAACTCTTGCGAACACGCTCCCCCATCACGCAAACTACCATCACCCGCATTCTTGACAACTTGTTCGATTGATAGCTCGAGAACTTCTTCCTTTGCGCGCTTCCAGAACTTTAAAAGGGCATGTCTTCTCCCACTCTTGTCGGCTGTCCGAAATCCAGTTCGCTGACAAGTATGAACGCAAAACGGAGAGGCTGGAAGAGGTCTTGTGATAAAAATACTACTGTGACAAACGAATTCTGGTCGGCGGCGCTGGGCCTGGGCTTTGTGCTCGGGCTGCGGCATGCGCTCGATCCGGATCACATTGCCGCCGTCTCGACCATCGTCAGCGAGCATAAGACCATGGCCAAGTCGGCGCTGGTCGGGGCGTTCTGGGGCATAGGACACACGGCGTCCTTGCTCGGCGTTGGCCTCATCGTGATCGCGCTGCGCCTCGAGATCTCGGGCACGGCCGCGAACTGGATGGAGTTCGCCGTCTCTATCATGCTGGTCGCTCTCGGCGCGCGCGCCATCAAGCGGTCGCTCGCCGGCATGACCATGCACGTCCACACGCACACGCACGACGGCAGCGAGCATGTCCACATTCACTTTCACTATCCCGGCGAGCAGCACTCCCACTCGCACGAACACGTTCATTTCCTCGGCGTCGGCGCACCGCCCTTTCTCATCGGCATGGTGCATGGACTCGCGGGAAGCGCGGGGCTGATGATCCTGGTCCTCAGCACGATTCATTCGACGGCCGCGGCACTCGCCTACATCGCCGTCTTCGGACTCGGATCAGTGGGCGGAATGATTCTCATGAGCAGCGTCATCAGCGCGCCGTTTGTGCTGACGCCGCGACGATTCACCCTGCTGATCAAAGGACTGCAATTCTCGGTGGGACTCGGCAGCCTCGTCTTCGGGCTGTCGCTCGCCTGGGAGTACCTCAAGCCCGGCAGTAGTCTGGTCTCCAGGTTTTAATCATCTGCTTGATCGTTTTGCGGTCGGTGATCTTGTCGTTCAAGATCTTGGCGGCGAGCTCGGGCAACTCGGCGTCGCTGGCGAACCGCAGCGAGACAAACTGGCCGACCGTGAATTCCCCGATCCGGGAGCGCAGATTCTCCGGCAGCACTCGCTGCATACGCATCGTCTCTTCCAGGCGGATTACGCGATCTTGTACCTGAAGCGCGAAGATGCGCGCGAAAAAGAAGAGCAGCGGCAGCGCCAGCGCCAGGAGAAACGAGAAGCCCGCCATGCGCCGGCCGGCGCCCAGGCTCAGCGCGCCCCACAGGACGTACCCGTTCCAAAAGAGGTTGATGACAAGCATTGGGGCCAGCACGAAGTGAAAGAGCGGAACAAACTTCGCGTGGTTCGCATAGGTCTGCGGCATCTTCTCAGCCATGGAACTCTCCTTTATTTGTTTTCTTTAGCGTCTTCCTTCTCCAGACGCTCGATCTTGCGGCGCAACTGCGCGGCGTTCTTTTCCTGCGGATTCATCTGCAGATATTTTTTGTACGCCTCGGCGGCGCGGCTGTAGTCGCCCTTCTTCTCGAAGACCAGCCCCAGCTTCATGTACGGCTCGCTCCAGTCGGGACGCCACTTGGCGGCTTCCTCGTAGCGCCGCACCGCGGCCGGGAAATTGCCCTTCTTCGAATAGTAATTGCCGACGGTAATTTCTTTCTCCGCCTTGGTGGGATTGTAGGTGTACTCGATCGGCGCGTTCTCGTCCTTTTCCTTGTCCTCGTCTTTATCCTTCTCGGCATCGGCGACGGGATCGGGCACGCGGCGTTGCAGCTTGGGATGCGCTTGAAAGAGCAGGAACGCGAGCGACACGCTCAGGATTCCGGACAGCATAAGACGATTCTAACAGATAAAATGGAGTGGTGATCTCCCCCGAGACCATCGCCGCGCTGCCGCTCGATCCCGGGGTTTATCTCTTTCAGGACGCCCGCGGGACGCCCGTCTACATCGGCAAGGCCAAGTCGCTGCGGAACCGCGTGCGCAACTACTTTTCGGCGGACAAGGCGGCGGACGTCAAGACCGGCAGCCTGCTGCGCGAGGCCACGCAGATCCACTACATCGTGGTGGACAACGAGCGCGAGGCGCTGGCCCTCGAGAACAACCTCATCAAGCAGCACAAGCCGCGCTTCAACATCCTGCTGCGCGACGACAAGACCTATCCGTACATCAAGCTGACGGCGGGCGAGAAATATCCGCGCGTCTACGTGACGCGCCGCCTGCGGAAGGACGGCTCGCTCTACTTTGGTCCGTACTTTCCGGCCAAGCTTGCCTACCGCATCGCGGGATTCATCCACCGCTACTTCCAGGTGCCTTCGTGCACGGTGGACCTGACGCGCGCGCATCCACGGCCGTGCCTGCAATATCACATTCACCGCTGCCAGGGTCCGTGCGTCCCCGGCCTGACCACCGACGATCGTTACGCCGAGGCGGTGAGCGACGTGCGGCTCTTTCTCGACGGCCGCCAGGGAGATCTGACCAAAGGTCTGCGCGAGAGGATGACGGAAGCATCGGAGCGCCAGCTCTTCGAGCAGGCCGCGGCGCTGCGCGACCTGATCTCCACCATGGACGATTTGCAGGAACGGCAGAAGATGGCCGCCGCCGAGGGCCGCGACGCCGATGTGCTCGGCTGGCATCGCGAAGGCGCGCTCGCTGCCGTGAATCTTTTCCACCTGCGCAACGGGCGGATGGTCGACCGCCGCGAGTTCTTCTGGGAAGAGCTGCCCGCGGGCGACGACGAGTTCTCCGCGTCGGACTTCTTTGCGTCGCTCATCAAGCAGCTTTATCTCGACCAGCAGTTCGTGCCCGCGGCGATTCACGTCCCGGTTGATTTTGAAGATGCCGAGCTTCTCGCCGAGATACTGAGCGAGAAGCGCGGCCGCAAAGTGGAGATCCTGACGCCGCAGCGCGGTCCCAAGCGCGCTTTCCTCGAGTTGGTGGAGAAGAACGCCGAGCACTCCTTCGCGCAGCGCTTCCGGGTGCTCAAGCCCGGATCGAAGGCGATCAGCGAATCGTTGCAAGAGGCGCTGGGCCTGCCCGAGGCGCCGCGGCGCATCGAGTGCTTTGACATCTCGCATTTGCAGGGCACCGATCAGGTGGCCTCGATGGTCGTCTGGCAGGACGGCAAGATGCGCAAGGGCGATTACCGCAAGTTCATCATCCGCACCGTCGCCGGGAACGACGACTTCGCGTCCATGAAAGAAGTGGTGGGACGCCGCTATCGCCGCGTGCTCGACGAAAAGCAGCCACTGCCGGGACTGATCCTGATCGACGGCGGGCTCGGCCAGTTGCACGCCGCCGCCGAAGCGCTCGAATCGCTCGGCGTCATCAACCATCCGATGGCCGCGCTGGCGAAAAAAGAAGAGACTCTCTTCGTTCTTGGACAGGAGGGCGACCCGATCACGCTCGACCGACACTCGCCCGTCCTGCACCTGGTGCAGATGGTGCGCGACGAAGCCCATCGCTTCGCGGTGGGCTTCCATCGCCAGCGACGCGACAAGCGCCGCCTGACGAGCGAACTGCTCGAGATTCCCGGCGTTGGCGAGAAGACCGCGCGGCGGTTGCTACAGACATTCGGCAGCATCGAAAAACTGCGCGCCACGCCACAGGAAGAGCTCGAAAAAGTTGTGGCCAGGAAAGTTGCCGAGGCGATTCGGGCCGGCTGATACTTATGGTACTATCGCGTCAGGAGGATTCATATGGCTGATGAATCAGGGAGCAAGTTTTCTTACTTTTTGGCGGGGCTCGGCATTGGCACCGTCATCGGCATCCTCTTCGCTCCCCGGGCCGGCGAGGAAACCCGCGAAATTCTGCAGAGCCGTTTCGATGAGGGGCGCGACTTCCTCGAGCGCACGTCCCGCGAAACCCGCGCGCAAGCCGAAGATCTGATGGATCGCGGACGCAAGACCGTGGCGCGGCAAAAAGAGAATCTGCAATCCGCCGTCGAAGCCGGCAAACAGGCTTATCGCGAAGCAACGGCGCGGGGAGACTCAGACTAAACGGAAGCTTTGATGGACCCGTCGCTGCAATTCTGGCTGGTGGCATCCGTGGTGATCACGGCATTGGCCTTCGTGTTTCAAATCGCCATCCTGAGCGCGATGTTCCTGGGCATCCGCCGCACCCAGCAGAAAATCGAGAAACTGCTCGACAACGAAGTTCAACCGCTGCTGGCGCAGGTGCGCGAGCTGACCGTCGAGGGCCGCAAGGCCGTCGACGCGCTGAACGGCGCCGCCGCCCATGTGAACTCGTTCGCCATGACGCAGGCCGAACGGCTCGACGGCATCCTGGCCGAGGCGGCCGACCGCGCCATGGTGCAGGTGGTCCGCGTCGATGGGCTGGTGACTGACACGCTGAACCGCATGGAAACAACCACGGCCTATGTGCAAAAGAACATTCTCAAGCCGCTCGGAGAAATCCAGGCTCTGCTGATTGGATTCCGCACTGCTCTCGATTTCCTGGTCGGACGCCGGCGTCCCTCCGGGCCGGTCGAGCGCAGCCCGCAGGACGAGGAGATGTTCATTTAACCTGCTGCTGATTTTCGCCCGCACTCCGGTTCCCGGCCGCGTCAAAACACGTCTCATTCCAGCACTCACACCCGAACAGGCTAGTTCCCTTCACGCCGCAATGATCGCGGATACCGCCGACCTGGCGGCGAGCTTTCCAGGACGTTGCCGCGTCCTGTTCAGCGACGAGACCCCGGCACTAGGGCTTCCAAAAAGCATCGAGACCGGACGGCAAGCGGCAGGCGATCTCGGCGCGCGATTGACCGCCGCGATCAGCGAAGGTCTTGCGTCCGGCGCGAAGAAGATTGTTGTGCTCGGCAGTGACAGCCCGCATCTTCCCGCTGCGCGCCTCACGGACGCGCTCGACGCGCTCGACCGAGCGGACCTGGTCCTCGGCCCGGCCGAGGACGGCGGATACTACCTCATCGCGGTGCGCCGTTTTTCGCCGGCGATTTTCGATGGCGTCGAATGGGGCAGCGCGCGCGTCTTCGAGCAGACTTCCCGCGCCGCCGCGCGCGCAGGATTCTCCATTTCGTCGCTCGCAAGCTTCTACGATCTCGATGAGTGGCGCGATCTCCAGCGCTTGGCAGCCGAGCCAGACAATTCTGCCCCGCGAACTCGAAAACTGATATCTTGACGGGGATGTTTGCCCGATTCCTCTGCTTGGTTTGCGGCCTCGCTCTTGCGGCACAGGGAGCGCCGAAGGCCTACCGTTTCGGCAAGGTCATCGATGGACGCGGCGGCGTCCTGACGAACGCCGTCATCGTCGTCGAAAACGATCGCATCACCGCGGTCGGCACATCGGCGCCGGCCGGCGCGGAGGTCGTCGATCTCTCGTCCTACACGGCCATCCCCGGTCTCATCGACGTGCACACGCACATGACCTACTACTGGGATCAGGCGCCGGGCACGCGGCCGCGGGGCGGCGGACGGTTGCCGGCCGTCTCGATGTTCCTGGCGCAGGAGAATCTGCGCCGGACGCTCGAGACGGGCGTCACGACCGTGCGCGACATGAACGCGTCCGAGCTGACCGATCTGGCCATGCGCGACCTGGTTCGCATGGGCAAGATGACCGGTCCGCGAATGTTCGTGGTCGGCTACGGACTCGGCATCTCGCGCGGCGCGACGCGTCCGGGTGCGGTCGATGGCGTGCCGGAAATCATGAAGGCGGTCCGGCAGCTCATCACGTCCGGAGTCGATTGGATCAAGATGTTCGGATCGACCGGAAGCTTCGAAGACGTCTCGACCGATCAGACCTTCACTTACGAAGAGATGAAAGCCGCCGTAGACACGGCGCACGCCCTCGGCCGCAAGGTCGCGATCCATTCCTATGGACCGAAGGGCGGTCGCGACGCCGTGCGCGCCGGATGCGATTCGCTCGAACACGCCGTCGATCTCGATGACGAGACGCTCGCCGAGATGGTGAAGCGCGGCACTTATTACGTGCCGACCATCGACCACAACCGTTTTTACGCCGACAATGCCGACAAGTTTGGATTCGCGCCGGGATCGGTCGATCGTCTCAATGCTTTCGTGGCGCGCAACCTCGAGACCGCGAAGCGCGCGCACAAAGCGGGCGTGCGATTCGCCATGGGCTCGGACGCCGTCTACAACGGGTTCGGAGAGAACACGCGCGAGCTGGGTTGGTTCGTCAAGGCCGGCATGACGCCCGCGCAGGCGCTCGCCGCGGCCACCACGAGTCCCGCCGCGATGCTCGGCCAGGAAAAAAATCTCGGCGCCCTCGCGCCGGGATTCTTCGCCGACGTAGTCGCGGTGGAGGGCGATCCACTCGCGGACATCTCCGTGGTCATCGGAAAAGTACGTTGGGTGATGAAGGCGGGCGCGGTCGTCGTCGACCGCCGGAGCAAGTAGCGATGCGTCGTCGCGATTTCATTAGGAGTGCGGGACTCGGGATCGCCGCCGCTTCCTCGGGGTTTGCCGCCGCGCGGCAGGGCGTATCGCTTGTCGTCAACTCTCGGAATCGGTTGACCGCCGAGGCGCCGGTCCAGTGGGCGATGCAGGAACTGGAGCGGGCCCTCATTGCACGCGACGTTTTAGTCGGCCGCAGCGAGACTTTCTTGGAGGCGCCCGAGTCGAACCTCTGCATCGCGATCGGCGGGGTTGTCCCGGGAGCGGAGAAGTTCGAGGCACCCGATTCGCTTGCGTTCGGCCAAGGCAACGCGTCATTTCGACGCGTGGTCTATGCGGGAGGCGTCGACGCGCGCGGCCTCATGTACGCGCTCCTTGAGCTGGCCGAGAGGGCGCGGCATGGAGTCGATCCGCTCGCGGCCATGGCGATCGAAAGGCCGGGCGTCGAGCGCCCCGCGAATGAAGTCCGCAGCGTGGCGCGGCTCTTCACCAGCGACGTCGAGGACAATCCCTGGTTCAACGATCGCGAGATGTGGCCGGCCTATTTCTCGATGCTGGCCGCCAATCGCTTCAACCGCTTTCATCTCGCCTTGGGCATCGGCTACGACTTTTTGCGCGATGTGAGCGACGCCTATTTCGTCTTTGCTTATCCTTTCTTCTTGAATGTTCCCGGCTACAACGTGCGCGCGACGAACGTTCCCGACGCCGAGCGTGATCGCAATCTCGAAATGTTGAAGTTCATCAGCGATCAGTCCGCCGCGCACGGCATCGATTTTCAGCTTGGCCTGTGGACCCACGGATACCAGTGGACCAACAGCCCGCACGCGCACCAGACGATTGAGGGACTGACGCCGGAGACGCACGCCCCTTACTGCCGCGATGCACTCGCGGCGCTGCTCAAGGCTTGCCCCAAGATCAGCGGTGTGACGTTCCGCATCCACGGCGAAAGCGGCGTCGCCGAGGGCAGCTATTCGTTCTGGCAGGCCGTTTTTGAGGGCATCGTCAAGAGCGGGCGCAAGATCGAAATCGACATGCACGCCAAGGGCATCGATCAGCGCATGATCGACGTTGGGCTCGCGACCGGCATGCCCGTCAAGGTCTCGCCGAAATATTGCGCCGAACACATGTCGCTGCCCTACCTTCCGGCGGCGATCCGCGAACAGGAGATGCCGCAGGAGAGTCGCAACGCGCAGGGCTTCTTCGCGCTCTCGAGCGGATCGCGCAGTTTTACGCGCTACGGCTACGCCGACCTGTTGCAAGAGGACCGCCGCTACGGCGTCATCCACCGCATGTGGCCCGGCACGCAACGCCTGCTGCTGTGGGGCGATCCGGCATTCGCGGCGGCTTACTCGCGCGCGTTCCATTTCTGCGGGACGAACGGCGCGGACCTGATGGAGCCGCTCTCGTTCAAAGGCCGGCGCGGATCGGGCCTGGCGGGCCACCGCTCGGCCTACGCCGACTTGACGCTGCGGCCGCGATGGGATTGGCAGAAATATCTCTACTCTTATCGCCTCTGGGGACGGATGATGTACAGCCCGGAGACCGATCCCGAAGTGTGGCGACGCTCGCTGCGCGCGCAATATCGCGACAGCGCGCAAGCGGTCGAAACTTCGTTGAGCGCGGCGAGCCGCATCCTGCCGGTGATCACCACGGCGCACGGGCCGTCAGCCGCGAACAACAACTACTGGCCGGAAATCTACACCAACCAGCCGGTCGCGGACGCGACGAAGCGGCACCAGTACGGCGATACGGCCGCTCCGAAAGTCTTCACGAACGCCAGCCCGTTCGATCCGCAGCTTTTTTCGCGGATGAACGAGTTCGCTGACGAGCTGCTCAAGGGAGAACGCTCCGGAAAATACTCGCCGGTGGATGTAGCGCAGTGGATCGAAGACCTGGCCTTCGCTGCGACCACGCGGCTCCCGGGCGGCGACGGCGCGGAGATCCGGCGCGTGGTCGAGGACGTGCGCATCCAAGCGGGGCTCGGCCGCTTTTTTGGAGCAAAGCTGCGCTGCGGCGTTCTCTACGCGATCCACGAGCGCACGGGAGATCGCGCGGCGCTCGAAGAAGCGGTGAAGCTCTATCGCAAGGCGCGCGCCGCATGGTCCGAAATGGCCACGCGCGCGGCGAAGGTCTACGTCGCCGACATTACGGTGGGTGAAAATCCGTGGCTTCGCGGGAGCTGGCTCGACCGGCTGCCGGCGATCGATGAAGACATTGCTGACCTGGAGAAGCACCTCGCGGCGTCGCCCGTGAAAGAATCGCCGGACGCGAGTCGTGCGATTCGCGAAGCGCTTTCCCGTCCGCGCCGCGAGACGGCCGACTGCCGTCACACGCCGCCGGGCCGGTTCCATGCCGGCCGCGCCGTGGACTTGGAATTGTCCGCAGCGCCGGAAGTTTCGCGCGCCGTGCTCTGCTACCGCCATGTGAATCAGGCCGAGCGCTACGAGCGTCTGACCATGACGCGAGACGGCCGCGCGTACCGCGCGTCCATACCGATCATCTACACGGCCTCACGCTTTCCGCTGCAGTATTACTTCGAGCTGCGCAAAGGGCCGGCGCAGGCTTGGATCTATCCAGGCTTCGCTCCCGATCTCGCGAACCAGCCCTACTTCGTCATTCACGAGGGTGCGCGATGAAGGCTTGGCACGTGATTGCCTTGGGCGAGCCGGAGCAGATGAAGCTGGTCGAGATCCCGAAGCCTGACCCCGGGCCCGGCGAAGTTCGCATCCGCAACCACTCCGCGGCGCTCAATTTCTTCGACATCCTGCAGGTGCAGGGGAAATACCAGGTGAAACCGCCGCTGCCCTTCACTCCGGGCGCCGAGGTGGCGGGAACGATCGATGCCGTGGGGGCCGATGTCACCGGACTCGCGGCGGGCGATCGCGTGCAAGCGATGATCTCCTGGGGCGGTTATGCGGAGTATTGCGTGGCCAAGGCGGGATCGGTCTTCCGAATTCCCGCGGCGATGAGCTTTCCGGAAGCCGCGGCCATGCCGATCGTGTATCAGACTTCGTATTTCGCGCTGAAACATCGGGCCGTGCTCGCGCCGAACGAGTGGCTGCTGATTCTCGCCGCGGCGGGAGGCGTGGGCGCGTCCGCGCTGCAGATCGGCAAAGCTATGGGCGCGCGGATCATCGCCGCCGCGGGAAACGCCGACAAGCTCGACTTCTGCAAGTCGCTGGGCGCGGATCACGTGCTGAATTACACCGAGTCAACTTGGGTGGACCGCGTGAAGGAAATCACCGGCGGGCGCGGCGCCGATGTCATTTACGATCCGGTCGGCGGCGACGTTACCGGGCTGGCGATGAAGTGCATTGCCTGGGAGGGGCGCCTGCTGATCATCGGATTTGCCGGCGGCGGCATCCCCAAGATCGAAGCCAACCGCATCCTGCTCAAGAATATTTCCGTGGTGGGACTGTTTTGGGGCGAGTATCGCAAGCACAATCCCGGGATGATCGTCGAGGCGCAGGCCGACCTGTTCCGGATGTACGAGGCGGGCCAGATCAAGCCGTCCGTTTCGCAGGCCGTTCCTTTGAGTGACGCGATTCCGCTGATGCGCGCTCTGGCCGAGCGCAGGACTCAGGGCAAAGTTGTCCTGACGATGGCGTGAGGGAAGTTCCGTTTCAAAAAGTTACAGGCGCGTCGCGCCTCCCGCCGCAAATCAGTCCATATCGTTCAATTTACAGGAGATACAGCTTGGCAACTGACCTGCCCATAAGTAGGTTGCTATGTTAAACGTCAGGCTCAAAGCCAAGTTCGATTTGCCGGATTTCATCGATGGACTGAAGCAGCATCCGCTCGCGCAGGTGATCGCCGAGATCGAAAAAGAAATTCAGCAAGTGGAGGGCTCGCTGGCGCGTGACTCGCGGATGAAGTACACGCAGGTCTTCTACGCGCGGAGCCTCAGCCGCATCCTTGGGCTGCTGAAGGAAAACACCGTGCCGCTCGACCTGACGCCGAAAGAGAGCACGGCATTCCAAGAGCTGGTTCACGCCATCGGACAGAACGAAGAAGTTCCCCCCTCGCTCATCGCCGCCTTCCGCCAACTACAGACTCCGTTGGCGCACGCTTCGTAGGCGGCAAGAAGCGAACCAAAAACTGTCCTATAGGTTGCCTGGAATTTACGTCCGCTAAGGAGTAAAATTCTCCTTGCGGCGATGACAATCACAATTGCGCCAAAGTTGGAAGCCAGCGTCCGGAAACGAGCCAAAGCCGAAGGACTCTCCGTGGCCGAGTATGTTGGGCGTTTGGTCTGCGCCGATCAAGTTGCTGAGGAAGAGTTAGAACAACTTGCGATGGAGGGGCTGAATTCGGGAAAGTCATTCGAACTCACACCGGCGTATTGGGAACAGAAGCATCGCCGGTTGGATGAGCGCTTGAAGGGTTCCGGCGGTCGGTGAGTTACGTCATCCGGCCTCAGGCAGACCGGGATCTCGAAGAACAAGCTTATTACTACGCCACGGTGGCAAGCCCCGCCGTTGGTCATCGCTTCCTCCTAGCGGCGCATGACACCTTTGCTCTTCTCGCGGCCCAGCCCAACATCGGTTGGCATCGTCGTCTCAAGAGGACTGCCCTCAAGAGTCTGCGCATATTTCGAGTAAAAGGCTTCGAGAATACTCTTATCTTCTATCTTCCGAAAAATGACGGCGTGGACATCCTGCGGGTGATTCATGGATCGAGAAATCTAGACGCGCTCTGGCGACGTGGACGGCTGAAGTAAGGCGGTACCCTGCGAATGCAACAGCTTGGGTAGCTCTTGGCAACCAAGTCTTGACGTAGCTACAATCAGTAGCTACAATCACACATGGAGTTCGTTTGGGATGAGAGGAAGCGTACGGCCAATCTCAGGAAGCATGGCTTCGACTTCGTTGATGCCCGCGAAGTGTTTCGGGGCTTGACCTACACCGTACCCGACGACCGTGACGACTACGGCGAAGAACGAAACATCACCTTCGGGTTCTGCCAAGGAACTCTGGTTGTGATCGCCCATACGGAGGAGCGGGGATCGCTCCGGGTCATTTCGATGCGAAAGGCAACGAGATATGAACAAAAAGAATTCTTTGCGCAAGTCGGCGACAGACTGGAAGCGGATCCGGAGGATGAAGGATAGCGAGATTGACCTTTCCGATATCCCGGAGGTCACGCCGGAGATGTTCGCGCGAGGCATCGTCCGCCGCGGATTAAAGGAACTCACGCCTCGCAAGGTACAACTGACGGTCCGCGTGGACCGTGATGTGCTCGACTGGTTCCGGTCGCGTGGACGCGGCTATCAGACTAGAATCAATCTCCTCCTGCGTGCCTACATGCAAGAGGCAAACGCGGCTTCCAGGCGCTAGCCCTTACTTCAAAACACCAATCAGCTTCCAATACGCTACCGACGCCGCGAGCGTAATCAAACATGCCGCCGCGTAGGTATGCGCCAAACGCAAGCGCTGGACGGGCGTCCAGGCTTGGCCGGAAGTCATGCCTTCGCCCATGGCAATCCAAATGTTTTGGTACACCGCCCAGAAGGGAGCGCCCGCGAGCAGCAATGGCGCGACCAGCACGAGCGGCGGGATTCCGGCCGAACCCGCGAGGCCGGCAACAGGCAGAAACATCACCGGCAACGCGATGAATCCCGTGGGATCAACGAAGCGCAGCAGGAACATCACCGCGGCCATCGCGACCACGAACAGCGCCACGCTGAACGTGAATCGCTCGGCCAGCGGCACCACGAATCCCGCGAACCAGTCGGCGATCTTGTACTCCTGAACCACGCCCTGCAAGCTGAAAATGCCGCCGAGAAAGAGCATCAAGGTCCAGGAGACGCCGCCCGAAATGTCTTTGTCCTCGATGATCCCCGCCATCCCGAAGACGCCCATGGCCAGCATCCCAACCAAGAAGCTTGGCAAATGATGAAGCCGGTCCGTCGCCCAATAAGCGATCGACAGGCAAACCACAATCGCCGTCACCAGTTCGTTCGGGTGCATCTTGCCCATGGCCTTCAACTCATCGCGCGCGAATGCGCTCGAGACCGACAACGGAGCCTCGGGCTTCAGCACCATTTGGTTTGCGACCACCAACAGCACGCAAAACAGCAGCGTTGGCAAGGTCATCACGGCAGCGTAACCGAGCCAGCTCAGCTCAAAATTCTTGGCCTGAAAAACCGACGCCACCACGGGGCCGTAAAGGGATCCGTAAAGGAACGCGCAGCCCGGGACGACCGCCATCTCGACCGCCGTCAGCATCACGAGCGCTGTGCCGCGGCTCTGCGGCGCGAGGCCGAGCGATTGCACCAGCGCCCAGGCGATCGGCACAACGATCGCGGTGCGGACGGTCATCGAAGGAATGCCCAGCGCCAGCACGAGGCCAATCACCAAAAATGCCGCCAAGATACCAGGATAGGTCGCAGGAAATCGCGCCAGAATGAAAAACGAGATCCGTCGCGCGAGGCCGGTGCGCTGCATCGCAAAGCCGAGGAAGAGCACCGAGAAGAGCACCCAGAATTGCGGACTCGAGAATCCGCCGAGCGCCAGCGACGGCCGAATGCCCGCGAGGATCATCGCCGCCATCATCAGGATGGAGGCGATGCCGTTGTTCATCACCTGGAACATCCAGAGCGTTACGGTGAATCCGGTAATGGCCAGGACGGAGCGGTGCGGCGACGGGAACGCGGCAATAGCCGCGCCCACCGCAACGGCAAGACCCAGGCCGATCCATCTGGAGCGCGGCACGCAAAACATGTAACCACAGATGGCCACGGATGAACACAGATAAGGTAGACTGTTCCCTCCATGGACTACGTCAATCTCGGCCCGACGGGCCTGAAAGTTTCGCGCATATGCCTCGGCACCATGACCTACGGGTCGAAGCGCTGGCGGCCGTGGGTTCTTGAGGAGACGGAGAGCCGTCCGTTCATCCAGAAGGCGCTCGAGCTCGGCATCAATTTCTTCGACACCGCCGACATGTACTCGCTCGGC
>CAZRND010000083.1:0-16520 GCA_964601345.1 uncultured Acidobacteriota bacterium
GGCGGCTCGCGTGGAATTCGATCCTGCCATTGCCGCGCGGGCCTCCTTCGTGCGCGCCCGCGTCTCCGGTGAGCTCGGCGCCGATCTCGACCGCGCCGTCGAAGCGGAAGAGACGTTCTCGGCGAGCGCCGGCCGCGAGGCCACGGCGGCGTACTTCGCGCTCCAGAAACTTGGTGAGCAGCATCCCGACGCCGTCGCCTTCCAGGAATTCCTGATCTACATCACCTGGCAGCAGGTCACCGAGGAGACGATTCCCGCGCACTTTCAGAAAGGCGCGGAGTTGTGTGACCGCTATCTGAGCCGGTGTGCCAATGAGGGGGACGAACATTCTGTACAGCAGATCCGGGAATTGCGGAAGTCGTTTCGCGCGGGGCTGGGGATGAGCGACGACGAGGACGACGCGGATTATGATGCGGATTTGCCCAAAGGCGGAGATTAGGCGTACACCTGCATGATCCGTGTGTAGGGGCGGTTCGAGAACCGCCCGTCGGAGGGCGCATCGCGATGCGCCCCTACATGGGGATGTAGGGGGGCCCCGTGCCCGCCCAGGGCAACCACAGGGGGTTGCCCCTACCAAATCCGGTACAATAAATCATGGGCCGCGCGTTGTTTCATCTGGCGTTTCCGATCGCCGACGTGGAGGAGGCGAAGAAGTTTTATGTGGAGGGCCTAGGCTGCGGGCTGGGCCGGGTGTCCGACACGGCCATCACGCTGGAGTTGGCCGGCAACCAGCTGGTCGGCCATGTGACGAAGCAGGCGCCCGATGCGCCGAAGGGCATCTATCCACGGCATTTCGGGTTGATCTTTACGTCGGAGAAGGATTGGCAGGCGTTAGCGGATCGCGCGGCCGCCAAGGGATTGAAGTTCTACCAGCACCCGCGCCGCCGCTTTCCCGGCACGCGAATCGAACACTCGACGTTCTTCCTCGAGGACCCCTTCCACAACCTCCTCGAGTTCAAATTCTACACCCACGAGTCCGCCATCTTCGGCGAACAGGATTCAAATCAGGTAGGGGATTCGGATTAAACGGGATTTTCCGATGTAGGGGCAGCGCTTGCTCTGCCCAGGGCGCGGCAAGCAGCGCCCCTACGGACCTATGACAGGACCCCCGCCTCAGTATCCGCCGCCTATTCCGATTCCCCCAAATCCTCCGCCGTGCCCGCCGAACACGCCGCCGCCGATCCCGATGCCAACGCCCGTGCCGCCGCGCCTGGCCGGCGCCGCCGGCTCCCACGGCTTGATGTGTTTCACAACCAGCGTCGGATAGGTGTACTGATCTTCGCCCATGGGGAGCGTCGTGGTGCCGGCGACGTCGCCGATGACCGTGACGCGAGTGCCGACGGGAAGCGTGGCGGGATCGAGCGGCTGGTGCTCCACGCCAAGAAAGCGGCCCAGCGACTTCGTGCGGTCGGTCGTGGGTTCCAGGTCGCGGTCGAGCGGTAGCTGCAGGATCTCGATGCGGGCGCCGTCGCCTTCACGCTTGATGGAGAGGATCTCGCCGCCGAGCACGATCGTGCGGTTTTGATACTGGTTCGGCGCCTGCTTCACCTGCAGGAACGACACGTTCTTGTCGACCTGGCCTTCAAGTTCCTTGGGGATGACTTGCGTTGCGCAGGCCGTTACAAACAGCGCCGCCAGCGCAATGAGAATTGTGTTTCGCATGTGTTTCATCATGAATTTAGTCTACCAGATTTGAGAACGGTCGCGGGGCGGTCAAGAAGGGTAAACACACGACAGTTTGCGATGATCCTAATGTAGGGGCGGTTCGAGAACCGCCCGTCCGGAGGGCGCATCGCGATGCGCCCCTACAGGGGAAACCGATGTTTAGGCGACGTGGAGACGCAGGTCGGCGTAGGTCGGAAGATGATCGGAGGCCGCGCGCGCCGTCTTGCTGCGATGCACCGCGACCTTCTCCAGCGCGACGCCAGGATCGTGATAGATCCGGTCCAGCGGGAACACCGGCAGCGGGCTTGGATGCGTGCGCAGCGCGCGCCGCTTCCCGCACGGATCGCCGAACTCCTTGCGCAGGAGCCGCGACGCCGCCCCGTTGAACCACTCATTGAAGTCCCCCACGAGCAGCCGCGGCCCCGACATCCGCCGCCGGTCCACGATCTCCCGGAGCATGCGCACCTGATGGATCCGCTCGCGGTAGCCGAGCCCGAGGTGGACGTTGAAGACGTGCAGCGAGAGCGCGCCGTGGGTCACGTCCGCGCGCAGGCAGCCGCGCGGGATCTGTTTGCAGGTGAGGTCGTAGCTCGTGTGGCCCTTGAGGGGGAGCCGGCTCAGGCAGACGTTGCCGTAGAGGCCGCGCTTCAGCCGCCGCGTCTGGTTGAAGGCCATGTGCTCGATCCCCAGCGCCTGTTGGATGAGGACGGCCTGGGGCCACAGGACCTCCTGCAGCGCGATGATGTCCGCGTCCACTTCCTCCAACACGGCGACGATGCGGTCGGGCCGGGTTTCCCCGTCCCAGCCGCGGGCCTGATGGATGTTATAGGTGACGACGCGGATCCGTGCGGAATGTGCCATCCCCATGAGGGTAGCACAGATTCCGGACTCTTCAAGTCCAAAGCCCATTTGTCAGCGGTTATCAGACTTTCGTACATGGGGTGAATCTTCGTGTAGGGGCGGTTCGGGAACCGCCCTTTAGGAGGGCGCATCGCGATGCGCCCCTACATCCCGAATTTAATTTAATCCGCGACTAATCCGCGTTTAATTTGCGGCTGCTACGATGATGGCATGAACGAAAGGAGGCGCTGTATGAAATGGTCAGTCATAACATCCGGTATCGCCGCGACGGTGTTTGCGTCGGGCCTGGCTGCAGCCGCCGTGCCGACCGTGCACGGGGGCTATCCGTACAACGGCAAGGGGGCCGGTGAATACGGTAAGCCGGCGGAGGTGAAGGCGACGCAGGCGGTGAACCAGGAATTCATGAGCGGCGGGTATGCGAAGAAGATGAAGGCGGCGGAGGATCAGACGCGCCACGGGATCAAGGCGACCCCCGGCGATCCGCGCCACCCGCAGCACCCGGGCTATCCGTACCGGTAAGGATTTTGTAGGGGCAACCCCCTGTGGTTGCCCATGATGGGGCGGGCACGGGGGCCCGCCCCTACGAGACGGTGTTTATTTCAGGTGCTTGTTGACGAGACTCGTCATCTCGAACATCGAGACTTTCTTCTTGCCGCCGAACACCTCCTGGAGCGCGGAGTCGGCGTTGATCATGCGCCTGTTCACTTTGTCCTGGAGCTTCTCTTTCTTGATGTAGGCCCAGAGTTTCTTGGCCACCTGGGTGCGTGGCAGAGCGCTGCCGCCGATCACAGCGGCAAGAGCGGGACTCGGATGCATCGGCTTCATGAATGCGGCGCTCGGCTTCCTCTTCTTTGTGGCCATCGTCGTGGGCTCCTTTCTAGTAGGGTTAGTGGAGGGTCTCCAGGGGCTGTCGTTAGGGTGGAGAGTGAATTATTACGGGGAAAAAGTCAATTATTTCTTCTCGACGAGCCGGTAGCCTTTGTCGCCCATGCATTTCAAAAGGTATGCCTGATCGGGGAACTGGCGCTTGGGCAGATAGAGCGGCGGTTCGGGCTGCGGCTCGGGCCTGATCTGCTCGCAGGCATTGAGCGCCGCGTAGGCGTCATCCTCGGTTTTCCCGTTCTGGACCCACTGGTGCGAAGCGCAGCCGGCCAGCGCGATCCCGGCGGCAAGGAAGAGAATGCGGAAAGTATTCAAGCTATGAGATCGTCATGGCCGAGCCTCGCGCCGTTGGGCCAGACCACGCCGTCGTCCTCGACGCTGGCCGCGCGAAAGAGCGACGCGTCCAGGACGATCGGCCGGAAGAGCGGCTCGCCCATCATCGACAGCACCTCCCGCTCCACCACCGACCCGTCGGACAGGGTTATACGCAGACGGTAGCCGTCCAGCGCGTTGACGCTTTCAATATGCGCAGCCATCGGCGGTGACTCTAGCACAATTCCCCGATCAAAGGAGCATAGCGGGCTGACGGGGCGGCGCGTTACGGTAATCTCAGCAAGGAGGATGCCCATGAATGCCAAGCGCAAATTTGTCGATTGCAGCCAATATCCGAGCGAGAAACACTGCACGCTGAAGATCTCCGGGACGGAAGAGGAAGTGCTGACGGCCGCCGTGCAGCATGCGGTCAAGAGCCACGGCCATCAGGAAAGCGCCGAACTGCGCGAGCAGATCCGGTCCATGCTCAGCGACGAGCAATAGCCGCGGCGATGAATACCAAGATTCTCGGCATCGCGCTCATTATCCTGGGGGTGGTGGCCTTCGCGTACCAAGGCATCACCTATACCACGCAGGAAAAGGTGATCGACATCGGCCCGGTCAAAGCATACGCCGACAAGGAGAAAACTATTCCGCTTCCACCGGTCGTCGGCGCCGCGGCCCTGATCGGCGGCATCATCCTGATTCTCGGCGCCAGAAAAGCGTAACGCCCGACGCAGGCCCTATTTCTTCTGATTCTGCGCCGGCGCCTGCTCTTTTTTGTAATCGCCCAGCACGCTTTTCAGCGGGCACACATTAAACGCAGGACATTTCTTACATCCTGCTGCAAGAGCAATTGGACAGATCGTCATGGTCTTTGTCTCCTTTTTCCCGGCCTCTGCTTCCGCCACGCCAAAATAAAATTCGCGGGGGCGTTGTCGTGAGGCACGTGGTTAGCCCGGCAGCAGACAACCTTCTAGGGAGCGGTACGCTCTCCTTTCGGCGTCAACTTGTACCCCTGCTCCGTCATGCACTGCGCGATCAGCCGCTGATCCGGAAACTGGCGCATGGGATACATCGCATCCTGAGGCGGCGTCGCGGACTGCTCGCACGCCGCCCGTGCCTTTGCGACATCGTCGGACGTCTTGCCGTCCTGGACCCAGTGATGCGAGGCGCACCCTGCCAGCAGGAGCGAAGCGAAGACGAAACACGCCAAAATAAAATTCGTGGGGGCGTTATCGTGAGGCATGTGGTCAGCCCGTCAGCATGCAACCTTCTAGGAGGCGCTAGCCCGCGCTTCGCGCCAGAGAAGGACGGCCAGGCCGGCGGGGACGATGAACGCGATCACGCTGACCCACATCGGCACGGTCCAGCCGGCGATCGTGACCTCCCAGCCGTAGAGCAGCCGGAGAGCATGCACCAGCGCCACGAGGGCAAACATCACAGCGGCAAGAGTGGTAAAGGGTTTCATGGGCCTAGCGTACTGCCATTGTACCTTTTCGCCGCCTGCCGTGTCTCATTGACAGGACAATCGATCATCGCTATTGTTCACCCAGCCACGGAGGCGGTATGGACCCTGAGCTCATTCAATATCTGGATGAACGGTTTGGCGGGCTTGCCACCGAAATGGACGGCCGGTTTGGCGGGCTTGCCACCGAAATGGACGGCCGGTTTGCCGGGCTTGCCACCGACCTCGATCGACGATTTACCGAGGTAAATGGCCGGATCAACGAGAAGTTCGAAGAGGTCAAGCGGCATGCCGGCGTGCTGGCCGAAAGCCTTCATCGCGAGGTGCGTCTGGTAGCCGAAAGCCTGGCAGTCCATATTGAAGCCGAAGGCGTCCGCCACCAGGCCATCCAGGAACAATTCCGCGAAACCCGGGCCCTGATGCATCTTTCCTACGAGCAGCTTCATCAGCGCGTCGAAAACCTTGAACGCAACCGCCCAAACTAGCGTCTCCTCCCTTTACTTTGCTCTTTAGCACGCCCCAATAAAATTCTACCTTCAACCCTTCCAGGAAGCGGTACGCCCG
Organism: uncultured Acidobacteriota bacterium; assembly: GCA_964601345.1. Classification (GTDB taxonomy): domain Bacteria; phylum Acidobacteriota; class Terriglobia; order JAJPHL01; family JAJPHL01; genus CAZRND01. Next base: position 5,753 of record CAZRND010000083.1, read on the forward strand.
GCCTCTGCCAAACCTGCCGCCATGCGGCTGCGCTCACCAACAAATCCGGCAGCACCTTCTATCGCTGCGGCCTGGCCGATACCGATCCCAGATTCCGCAAATATCCCGCGCTTCCGGTGATTAACTGCAGCGGATATCTTCCGACCGCCACGCCAAAATAAAATTCGGGGGGGCGCAGTCGCAAGGCACGAACGATGCCCGTCAACGCGCAACCTTCTAGGAGGCGGTACGCCCGAGTAGGGGCGTTTTGCGATACGCCCTCTTCAGTTGATAAGTGGGGTCGGAGTCGCATTTTCATCTTGGAAAATGGACTCTGACGCCAGTTATCTCCCCCGGAGGCCGAAAAAGCGACTCCGACCCCATTTATTCCTTCCGCGGGTATCAGGCGACGACGTTTAATCCGACGTAGGGGCAACCCCCCGTGGTTGCCCGCTTTCCCTGGTAACAGGGAAAAATACAGGGAACGCGTCAACTGCCGGAAACAGAAGTCTGATCCTATTTCGTAAGGCTGCCTTCTTCCGCTTCCTGTTGCTCGATTCGACAAACGTAATTCATCTTCCGTCTAAACAAATGCCTAAGATCCTGTGAATCTGGTTTCCGTAGTTCCGCCACATAATCTTTGACGACCTTCTCTAGCAACTCGTGAAACTTATGCGTGTTGACTACAACTCCTTCGCGATCGGCAGCGTAACCGATAAGAGGCAGTTCTCCGCCTCGCTTGATACGGGACGTACCATCTGCTTCAGCCTGATGTAGAAGGCCACAACGAATCGTCTTGTAGAATAGACCCGCAAGGCAAACGTCAAAGTACTCGTTGAATGCTGTTTGAGTGAGAAACGACTCGAAATATTGTTGTCCCTGATACTTCGGTGTCTTTGACTTTCCTCTTCGAAACTGCTCTAAGGTTTCGTTCAGCGCTGAGTCGAGTGACAGCACGGCAAACCCGCTCGTGCTGAGTGGCAGGAGTACTCTTATATGCTCCAGATACCTGGTCTCAAGCCGGTCCTCAAACATTGTGATGGCACAGTCCCAATCGGCCTCGGAGGCAAAGAGTAGCGCCCTCCAATTTTCGACGGTGTAGTTTCTTGATATCCGCATACGTCTCGCGAAACTAGCCAGCCAAAAGTTTTGCTTTGAGTTCATCGACTGAAAGTGGTGGCTCGCTAGTGTGCAGCATTGCATGGCAATTCGGGCACACAGGTATCAGGTCAGTCTTCGGGTTTATCTTATACTCTTCCCGCGTTATCCCAAGAGGTTTTATATGGTGCACATGAATAAAATCTTCGCCGATATCGCCATAGCGCTCGTCGAAACTAAGACCGCAGACTTTACACCGCGTACCATTTTGCGCCAAACATGCGGCACGAGCATCAGGGTCACGTTCGTATCTGTTCACCAGAACTTTTGTGACCGCTCCCTCTCGGTAGTCGCGCCCTTCCGGTACCTCATCTGGATAAACCGATATACGCTTGACACTCTTACGCCACGAAGACGCGGGAAACCGCTTCAATCGTTGTTCAGCAATGGCAATCTCTTGATCGGAGAAAAGGCTCCGAAACTGCGGCAAAAGAACGACTGCTTCCACTGATAGATCAGGCCGCCCAGCGTCAGCAAGAGCTAGGAATCCCTTTGTGTCGCCGGCTCGCGTTGTCTTCGCCAACATTCGTTTTGCGACTTTCAGCCCGCCGTATTTCTTAAGGTCGCGGAGAAAATAAAAGCCCCAGTACTTTGCTTCTCGTCCAGCGCGCTGATAGTTCAAGTACAACATCTGTGTCAGCGCGTCATTCTCCATCGTTGGGTCTCGTTTTTTAAGTAGACCAGCCCATAGAGAAGGCATGGCAAAAGCCTGTCCCAATTTCTACTATTACTTGATCAGTCCCACAGTTCGCTAACTTTTTTGGCTCCTTTCAGCTTTTGAAAGGTTGTAAATCTTGGACTTTGCGGAGCTGCGCCTTTGCGTTTGTCCAATGGAATTGGTCCAACCTCCATTTTCTTGCCGAGGTATAGAATAAATTTCCCAGTATCTTTGTATGGTTCGATTCTTTCTATTTCCGCAATGTGGCGAATTTCTTTAATAGGACTGTTTTGATAAATAGCAAGATATTTAATTTGTTCTCGGGCTTTTTGGGACAAGCTGATAGCCCACCATGCGCTGTTCTTGACGTACGCTCTCTGAAAACCATCCTCAAAGGCAGCGCAGACTATGGTATCGAAGTCCTTATTGATGATCCGTGAGCCTTGCTCGGGTTCTCCTCCCGTATCTTCACAGGTCATAAATAAAAGTACTTCCTGAATTTACGCTTTAGGTAGATCAAGCATTTAGATTAACCACTCTTGAGAGTGGTGCCGCCCTAGGGCGGGATTTTCCACTCGCCGCCATGTCAGTCCTTCGCCACGACCGTATCGTAGAGTCCATAGTTGGTCAGACCATCGTGGCTCTCGATTCCCGTGTAGCGGAGTGAAGCATCTTCGTAGCGCCGGAAAGCGAAGACAGCCTGGTTCATCTGCTCAGTGTTGAAAACCTTCAGGCGCACGAGCAGGTGGAAGTCCTTCACCGTTAAGCTAGTGACGGCCAAGAACAAGTCCGGTTCGAGCTTGGTGATGACATCCTGGAGCGTGTTCTCGCGAAAGTCGGTTAGGTACATGAACGCTGGGATGCGTGTGGCGAACTTGATCAGCTTCTCCTGAACGAGCTTGCGCTTGGACTTATATTCCTTCTCCTCGTCAGTGAGTTGTTTTTTCTGCATGGCGGTCAGATCGCCGTTCTTGGCCTTGTTCTTGAGATCCTTAACCTTCTCGCTCTTATTGATGATCGTTTCGATGATGTTTTCGCCGAGCGACCGCCAACCCTCGATGCGCTTAACAGCGGCCATCGCCTCTGGATTATCCAGGATTCGGCGCAGGGTGTCGTTGTCTACGTTTACAAGCAGCGCGGATTCCCACTTGCGAGCCAGGAGCGTGGCCGAGGTGCCCGCCATCGCGATATCGAGGATGCCGCCTGCATCAATCTGTATCATATTGGCGCCGTCATAGGCCAGCACGGGGAGGAACGACACGAGATCCTTGACGGCATTCTCCGGATTGGGCTCGCCTGGCGAGAGTCCGATCCCGTACTCGGATAGTTGTCGCAGTGCACGGGTTGGCGCGAAGTCGAACACGAAGCAGGCGGGTTTGAGGATCTCCTCTTCATTCGGATTGTCTCCGTTGGGGTTTTTGATGGACCACGGTGACTGAACCCGGAACGCGGCCTGAAAATAGGTCTCCGGTGACTTGAGATTGCGAAGCATCAAGATCGAAGACCATTGCGGTACGGTCACGCCGGTCGCGAGCTTGCCACAGGAAAGCGTGATCGTCTTTGTCTCGAATCCGCTCCCGATAGCCGAACGCACTGGCGGCAACGCATCGAGCCCGATGCCTGCCGATACACCGGCCGCGACGACAACCTTATAATCGCGCCAGAATGTGTTGTGTTTCTCGGCCAGCAGGTTCGCCATCGCGTGACAGGCGGCAACGTTTGGCAAGAACCAAAACGAGTGCTGGAGATACGGCAGTAGGCGCACGTCCGAGTATGGAAACGGTGGTCGTGTCCCGGTCTTGAGGTTTTCGACAACTTGAGGCGTGTATGAGCCTCGGATGATGTTCAGCCATTTCTGCACGTCACTCTTGTGCTTAAACTGCGCGCTCTTGCCCGTGCCAGTCGCGGTGAAGAACTCGTTGAGATCGAACTCATCAAACTCTCCGGCGCTCGCGATCGCTAGCAACTCATCCGGCATCTGATAGGTAAGCAAGCGCATCTGCGGCAGCGCGCCATAGGGGTTCCATTTGCCTTGATTCTTTTCCGCGAACTCTTCCTTAGCGCGTTGCTCGTCGGTGTACGTCCAGTTGAAGATCTGTTCCTCTATGAATTCCCCCGTGGCCAACGCCTTGAACGGTGTGCCGGAGAGGTAGAGATATGCCTTGGTTGTGATTGGAAGGAACTCGGCCTCCTTCTCCGATAGCACGGCGAGGTCTTCGTTTACGCTCTCAAGGCCGGCGGCGTATTCGAGCTTGGTCTCCTTCTGGGCGACCGCGTCTTCCTCACCCTCAAAGAGCTCTTTTGCAGTTTCCCGCCACGCGCCGAAGTGGTACTCGTCGAATACCACAAGGTCCCACTTCACCTTGTGGAGCCATTCGTTCTTGGGCTTGATATTCCCCACCTCGTCGCGGCCAAGCAGGTCCTGGAACGAGCCGAAATAGACAACCGGCTGCTTGCGGTCAATCTTGGTGGGATCCTTATCGGAGTTGCGGGAAAGGTACTGCCATCCATTGAAGTCAACGTGAGACTCGAGGTCCATCTGCCACGCATCCTCGACAGCGGGCTTGAAAGTCACCACAAGCACCCGCTTGGCGCCGAGCTTCTTGGCCAACTGGTACGTGGTGAAGGTCTTGCCGAAGCGCATCTTCGCGTTCCAGAGGAAACGAGGAACCGCGTGCATATCCTCTCTCCAGATCGAATGGAAATAGGCGTGCGTTTTCTCCACGGCGGCGCGCTGCTCAGCGCGCATTTCGAAGGTCTGGTGATGCGTGCCGGTAAAGTGCTGGCCTGTACCCAGTTCGATGAGTACGGTCTTCACGTCCTTGGCCGTGCAGCGCATCCACTCCAGCTCGACGTTTTCGAAGCCCTTCCTGATGAGAGCCGCGCGCACGTAGTGATCGCTGCAGATCATGCCATCGTCGAGCTCGGCAGCCTCGTCCAGCTCGATCTTGTAGTTCTTGATGGCGGCGGTCTTGACCTGCTCAGCGACGCGCTGCTTCACGTCGCGCGTCGTCTGCCCAACCTTGAGAAGACCCTTGTGCGCCTTGTCGTCAATTGAGTATGCGTAGATGCGCGGCCGAGCTACTGGTTTCGGCGCAAGAATCTCCTCCACGGTTTTATTCATCGTCTTCCTCACGAGAGTCTCCCGGCTCATCGATGGGGCGTTCTGCAATCATGGACTCGATAAACGCGACCTGATCTGACGCGATGCCGTAGCGCTTGTAGAGATCTTCATCGGTCCAGATCCGATTCATAGGGAGCAGTGGCACAAACCTATAGGAATCACGCGTAATGTTCTGCGTGATCTTTCGTAGCGACACAAGGAACCTCACGAACCGTGTGCGCATGTACAAAGCAAGGTTTCGACTCTCGGCTTCAGAAGCACATACACCAATTACCAGGTAAGTCTCAGTACACGCCGTCCCCGGTCCGGCCACTATAGGCTCACCGAGAATGGTCACGTCATCGCGGCCACTCGTCCCATGGGCCTTGACCAACAGGACCTTCCACCGGTCAACCCAACCGACATTGCTGGTGATGGCAGAGCGTTCGAGGTAGGACGTGTGCTGGTTCCCGTAAACCAAGACCGGCTTTTTCATTCCCGTCGCTGCCTTTTTGCCACGTTGATTTGTGAGGCCAAACGGCTTCCTTGCAGAAACGTGATCGCCAAGGCTCAGTTCTGGATGACCACTGACGCGATAGCGGGCAACCTTATCGAGGATACGTACAGCCTCGTTGCGGCGCACAAGCACGTCATAGGCGTCAAGCTTTCGCACAGTGGGTTTGCCGACGACCTCGTTCCCGATCATCGTTACAACCTCGCATCCGCCATTGTGGTCGCGACCCCACAACCAGTAAGAGATCCCGCCTCGAATCTTCACACCCGGAAACACGTCGTACAACTGCGGGAAGTCAACCAGCTTCATGAAGCGGTGATCACGGAGCATTCGGTCACGGAAGTCATCCAGACCCTTTCCTCCAGAAAACCACCGTGACGGGGTGATCATCACGGCATAGCGAGGTTCAAGCGACAGCGCCGCGTCAACAAACAAGTTGTAGATTGGTGTCGCAGACGCACCTCCGCCACCCCCACCGTCGCCGAGCTGGTACGGCGGATTCCCAATGATCACGTCGAACTGCATATCGCCTCCAAACAACTCGGCTACCCGAGTCCTGATGTCGTCCGTGTGGATGAATGCATACGCATGGGTTTCGAGGCCTTCGCCACGGTCAAGGGCCTCTTTGCTGGCTCCGCAGTACTGGCACTTGCCATTAGCCCACGTGTGCTTAATGCGCTTGAACCAGATATTGCCGCCGTCGCTAGCGAAGGATCTGGTGATGGAGTGCTTGCCATTCGCGTGTTTGGAGCAATACACGCTTCGGCGTGCAAGCAGGCTGGTGAGATGTGTGATGCCGATGCCAAACACCTGCTTCGTCAGGATGTGATCGACGCGCTCCTCGAGGTTAGGGATCTTTTCTGATAGTCCCTTGGTGAGGCGGCTGGTGATCTCACGGAGGAAAACGCCGGACTTCGTGCACGGGTCAAGAAATCTCACCGAACTGTCCGTCCAGATGTTCGCACCATTGTTTTGGACTCCCCACGCCTCGGCGATGGAGTCCAGCATTCTGTTGGCGAACTCGGGCGGCGTGAACACTTCATCGTTGGAGAGGTTCGCAATGCACGTCAATACGTCTGGATTGCGATCGCGGAGAGAGAAGCGCGCCTGGCCGTTCATGGTGCTCCCTTTGGAGCATTCCCGAGGGCGGAGGCAAGCTCGCTCACCGTCATCGGCGGATAGGTCTTCGTCGGCGTGAATATCTCGTGCTTGCCGAGGTGGGCAAAGAGAGAACCCTCCTCCCTGAAGGCCGACATCTGGGTGAGGGCGTCAAAGCGGAAGTCGCGACGCTGAAACTTACCTTTGCCCAAGTAGCCCCACTCCGCAAAGGTGATCGGTTGCCCGTCGCTGGTCCGCATCGTCAGGGCGTTACCGTGGACGAGGTTCTGCGACAGAACGTAGTAAGCAGCCTGATAAAGGTCCTCCGACTCCTCGAGATTCAGGTAGTCGGCGAGGATCTCCAGCATATTCACGCGGCATTCGGCGATGTTATCCGTTAAGAGCTCAATCCCGTAAGTACACATCAGAGCGAGAAGGGAGTAGTGACGTTTTTCGAAATCGGACTTTCCGAACTTAAGTTCGACGGCGGCGAGCTTGCGTTGCAGAATCCGGACGAGGAAATTACCGCTCCCGCACGCTGGCTCTAGGAAGCGGGAGTCAATGCGCTCGGTTTCACCCTTGACGAGGTCGAGCATTGCTTCGACCATCCAAACGGGAGTAAACACCTCACCGTGGTCGGCTACACGTTGTTTTGACTTGACGAGGCTCATGGGCAAATCGAGTCGGACCGAAATCCTACCACCACCTTTTCGCAATGTCACGATTCGGAACTTTTAGGAACGTGGCGCATAAAAAAAGCGCCGAGGGCGCGGCAGGAGGCAGGCGAAAACAAAAAGATACAGATGGCGGGCGCGTGCACGAAAGGATACAGGGAAAGGGCGGAAAGCAAGATAAAGAGCGGAAATCCCAGTGGCGGGGGTCCTGTCATCGGGCGTCCTGCCGTCTCGGACCGCGTCTACGCTGGTGCGGCCCCGCAGAACTGCGCTCCGCGCTCAAGTCCTGCGCCGGTCAGGACAACCCGACGCCACCCCGTTATGGTTGGAACCAGGAATTGGAAGAAAAGAAACGCCGCGCGGGGGAGAGAAAGATGGAAGAGAAGATTACGTCCGGAAGCCGATGCGGGGTTTGGGGGAAGGCGTCGTAATGCAACTTGATGTTCCAAATTGGAACTTCAAGTTTGCTGGCTATTTGGTCTTCTTGCGGGGATGGGTGTAGAAGTACGTGACGACGGCGCCGATGCCGCTAATGACGGCAAGAAGCAGCATGATTTGATCGAAGGCGGTCAATGCCGGGAACATCTAGTTTCCCTCTCTGTCCAGCCAATAAGCGATTGAAAAGATAGCGCTCATTGTGAATAAACCAAATATTACACCCAGCCAGTTAACCTGTCCACGGCGTACCGCCTCCTGGAAGGTTGCCTTCTGACGGGCTGGCCACATGCCTCGCGACAACGCTCCCTCGAATTTTGTTTTGGCGTGTTACGGCAAGAGGGCGTATTTCAATACGCCCCTACAAGGATCGGAAATTCTCTTCGTAGGGGCGCATCGCGATGCGCCCTCAGGAGGTCGGTTCCCGAACCGCCCCTACACGAAGAATCGCCATCGGCGTTTCTGCTACACTCCCCCCCATGCTGGAAGGCAAGGTCCCGTTTTATTACGCCGTGCTCGAGCTCACACCCGCGGCCTCGGCCGAGGACGTGAAGAAGGCCTGGCACGAACAGATCCAGGTCTGGCACCCCGACCGCTTCACCCGCTCGCCCACGCTGCACAAGAAGGCCGAGCTGCGCACGCAGATGATCAACCAGGCCTACCAGACGCTGAGCGATCCGCACAAACGCAACAAATACGATCAGGCCAACAAGTCGGAGAAGGCCGCGGCGAAGAAAGCCTCGCGGCCCGCCTACCGGCCCAGCCCGCAGGCGGCGCCGAAGCCGGCCGCTGAGATCCGCGGCCCGCAGTCGCTGATCATGCTCACGCGGCCGGGCCAGTCCAAGACCCCGGTGCCGGCCATCCAGATCCTGGTGGACAGCCACGAGAAGGACCCCTATGACTTCCGCGGACTGAAACGCATCGCCGGGACGGTGCGGCAGGACCTGCCGGCCGGCGACTATGCGATCGCGGAAGCGCCGGGGCTATTCTGCGTGGAGCGCACGCTCGTGCCGGACCTCTACGCGGCCAGCTCCAACGACTCCGAGACCCGCGCGCGCTTTCTCAAGCGGCTCGAGAAGCTGCTCCCCTTCCCCAACCGGTTCCTGATGGTGGAGGGGCGGATCGAGCAGGCGGAGGGCAAGGGGCGGCTGGTGGAATATCTCAAGAACGGGGTGATGGATTTTCTGGACGCGGTGGCGCTGAAGTACGGGATCCGGGTGGTGACGGCGGAGGATCGGACGGAAGCCGAGGAGCGGGTGGCGAATCTCGCGGCGATGCACTACGCGTACTTTTATGCCGAGCAAGAAGGTTTGGGGCGCTACCTCACCGACGAGAATCTCTAGAACGACCTGCACAATGAATGGCGTGGGTTCCCGGCCGCGGCTCGGCCTCCTGGCTGGGACATCCCCTATCGGGAAGCCCGATGGGTCCCCCCCGTCCTGCGCCAGCACGGCCTTCGCCTGCCGCCCACGCCCAGGCCATGTCAAGGCAGCTCACAGTGCCACCCCGACATTGTAAATTCCAAATTTCTTCGGCCGCGCGAGGGATGTGCCTCAACCGCGGCCGTGGGCGAGCGCCTTTTCCACCTGATTATTGATAACCAGAAGGCGCGGGACCTCGGGAGCGAGAGGCACACCCGACGCAGGCCGTTCTTAATTACGATTTGTGGTTGGCGAGGGTTTTTTCGATCTGGACAATGATCTCGGCCGCGGTGGCGCGGTCGCGGAAGAACCAGCCGTCCTTCGCGATCACCTCGATCTGCGTCGCCTTCGTGGTCAGTTGGTCCAATTCGATCTCGATCTGGCGGCTCCCGGCGTCCGCCTTGATCTTCGCGCCGGTCTCGGTCTGTTTGGTCTCCGTGATCGGCATGTCCATGCGTTTGAGCGACTCCTCGACCGCGCGCATCAAATCTTCGTACGGCGCGGTGACGGTTTTATACGCGCCGCTGCTGAACGTATAGGAGATGCCGGATGTCGCCGCGGCACCCGCGCCGCCTTCCATGCCGCCCGCCGCCAGCGGGACGGCCAGTGCCGCGCAGCCCTGCAGCGCCGCAAGGGCGAGGAGCGCGGCCAAGATAATGAAACGGATCGCCATGCCTTCATTATATGGAGGCACGGGCAGGGCGGGTCTACGACTTTAGTCGGAGGAAACCGATTTGCGGCTTTCTTTGACCTCCGCGCGGCGGCGCTTGCCTTCCAGCATCTTTTCCTTGGCGCGCTTGCTGCGTTTGCGCTTCTGGCGGCGGATCTTCTCGATCTCCTGGCGCTGGCGGCTGGCGGCGCCGAGCAGCTTCTCTTCCATCTTGTCGGCGAGACGCACTCGCGCGCGGTAGCGGTTCAAGCCCTGGGAGCGCTCCTCCTGGCAGCGCACCACCAGCCCCGAAGGACGGTGCAGCAGCACCACACAGGTCGCAACCTTGTTGACGTTCTGGCCGCCGGGGCCGCCGGCGCGCACGAAGCGCTCCTCGATGTCGGGCTCGCGGATGCCGAGACTCAGCAAACGGGCTTCCAGCGCGGCGGCTTTCTCGGGGCTGACAGGAAGGTTGCTCACGGCGTCCAGTCTACCAGATTTCCCACGTACGCCGGTTCTGGTATCTTCCATAGACGCCGGCCGGGTGGTACAATTTTAGGCATGAAACGCACCGCGATTGCCGCTGTCCTCGCCGCCTTCGTCCTGTTTGCCGCCGCGCCCGCGCGCGCGGAATCCACGCCGGAAGGAACCGCCTCGAAAGATATCGGTGAAGCCACGCAGCGCTTGGCCGAGGCGCTCACCAAGTTCGGCGTCGTCATCCTCACCGGCGCGATCAAGGAATTCACCACGGCGGCCAAAGACCATGTGGAGGGGGATGTGTGGCACGGGCCCGCGATCGATCCGGACGATCACACGGTCGGCGGGTTCAACCTGAAGCTCTACCCCAAGGGCAAGAGCCAATCCGACGAGCACGTCCGCGCCGAGACCTACTACCGCCTCGACCGGGACGGCCAGCTCAAAGAATTCGAATTCAGCTTCAAACCCAAAACCGAATAGACATCCGCCAATGTAGGGGCGTATCGCGATACGCCCTCTTTATGGGCGGTTCCCGAACCGCCCCTACGTTTCAGATGCGGCGGCAGGACCCCCTCATCTTGGATTTTGCCCAGCCGATCGGC
>CAZRND010000084.1:0-16510 GCA_964601345.1 uncultured Acidobacteriota bacterium
CGACAACATCCGTCCGACGCCGGGCGTCTCCGGCAAGGTTTTCAAGTCGATTTCCGCCTGCAACGTGATTATGATTTCGCAGGGAGCCTCGGAGCGGAACTTGAGCTTCGTGGTGGAGGAGTCGGACGTCCGCGAAGTCGTCCGCCGCCTGCACCGGGCATTTTTGTCATGAAAATCGCGATCGTCGGCTACGGCAAGATGGGACACATGGTGGAGGGCCTCGCTTCGGCGGCCGGGCACGAGATCGCCGCGCGATTCGATATCGACAAGCCCTTCACCGCAGGCGACTTCGACGTGGCCATCGATTTCAGCTTCCCCACGGCCGTGGTGGAAAATGTCCGCGTCGTCTCGGCGGCCGGAGTGAACCTCGTAGTCGGCACGACCGGCTGGTTCGAGCATCTCGATGAAGTCAAGAGCATCGTCGCCGCGGCGGGAACCGGTCTGATCTACGGCGCGAATTTTTCCGTGGGAGCGAACCTGTTCTTTCGTATCATTCGCGAAGCGGCCGAATTGCTGAAGGCCCACAAAGATTTCGAGCCCTGGGTCTGGGAGATGCACCACAGCGCTAAGAAAGATGCGCCTTCCGGGACCGCTTTGAAACTGGCTGCACAGCTCGAACAAATCTACGGGCGCGGCGGATTCTCGGTTTCGAGCACGCGCGCCGGCGGCGCGCCGGGAACCCACACCGTGGGCTTCGATTCGCTGGCGGACTCGATCACGCTGACGCACACCGCGCGCAGCCGCGAGGGATTTGCTCTCGGCGCCCTCTTCGCGGCGCAGTGGATTCGCGGCCGCAAGGGTTGTTACGAGTTTTCGGAGGCCTTATGGGAAGCACCGCGCTAAGAGGTTGCGGTACGGCGCTCGTCACTCCGTTCGCCGACGATGGATCGCTCGACGAAGCGGCATTCCACCGCCTGCTCCGCCACCAGATCGACAACCACATCAACTTCCTGGTCCCGTGCGGCACCACCGGCGAGAGCCCTACGCTCACTCACGAAGAGACGCTCCGCGTGGTGCTGATGACCGTGGCTGAAGCGCGACCGGCCGGCGTCCCGGTCATCGCCGGAGTCGGCGGAAACAATACGGCCAAGGTGATCGAGCTGGCGGGAGAATTTGAAGCCCTGAAGGTGGACGGCATCCTGGCCGTCGCCCCCTACTACAACAAGCCCACGCAGGAAGGCCTCTACCAGCACTATGCGGCGCTGGCTAAGGCCACGCACTTGCCGATCATCGTGTACAACGTGGCCGGGCGCACCGCGGTGAATATCGAGACGCCTACGCTGAAGCGCCTCTCGTTGATCGACAACATCATCGGCGTCAAGGAAGCGTCCGGCAACATCACGCAGATGGCGGAGGTGGCCAACGCCGTGAAGGACGACTTCGCGATCTTCTCCGGCGACGATGCCATTACTTTACCGCTCATGGCCCTCGGCGGCGTTGGGATCATCTCCGTCGTATCGAACGAAATGCCCGCCGAAATGGTGCAACTGACGGCCGCCGGACTGCGCGGACACTTCGACGAAGCGCGCGCCATTCACCGCCGCCTGCTGCCGCTGATGCAGGCGAACTTTATCGAATCGAATCCCATCCCGGTGAAAGCGGCGCTGGCCATGATGGGGATCATCAAGGAAAACTACCGGCTGCCGCTCTGCGCGATGAGGCCTGAAAATCGCGCCAAACTGCAGGCCGCGATGGAGCAGGTCGGCCTGCTGGCCGCGGCCGTATGAACCGGCGCGAGGTCATTACGCTCGGCGCCGCGGCTCTGGTTGCTCCGAAGATTTTCGCGCGCGGGACGCTGCCGAAACTCGGCATCCTTTGCCACTACACGCCCGGCAACGTGGAGTTCGCCGCGCAAGCGGGCTTCGCCTCGCTGGAATTGCAGGCCGGACCCGGCAGCGCGCTCGATGTCACGCGCCAGAGTGACGCGCAAGCGGCGGCCATCCGCGACAAGGTCCGCTCACTGAAGCTGACCATCGCGGCGCTGGCCTGCCACTTCAATCATTTCGACCCGCCGCTCCAGGATTATTTCAAGCGCCTCATCCCGCGTGCCGCGGCGATGGGCGTGAAGGTCATCGGGACGCACACCGGCCTCGCGATGGGCAAGCCGATCGGCGAAAACCTTGAGCAGATGAAGCGCGTCTTCACGCCTTACCTTGAACTCTGCGAGAAGCACGAAGTAGCGCTCGCCTTCGAGGGCTGGCCGGGACCACAGAACTTCGCCACCACGCCCGAGAACTGGTCGCGCATCATGCTGGCTCTACCGTCCTCCTACATCGCGTTGGAGTTCGACCCTTCGCACCTGGTGCGGCAGTTTATCGACCCGATTCCGGCCGCGCGCGAGTTCGCCAGGCGCATCGTGCACGTCCACGCCAAGGACACCGAGATCATCCGGCCGGTGCTGAACCGCAAAGGCGGACGCGACAACGACGAATACTGGCGTTACCGCCTTCCGGGATTCGGCGAAGTGCGCTGGGCCGAGTTCATCACCGTACTCCTTGAGGCCGGCTACACCGGCGGCGTGGACATCGAGCACGAGGATCCGTTCTTCGAGCAGCCGAATCACCAGGGGCCCGAACTCGCCGAGATCCAGAAGGAAGGATTCCGCGCCGCGAAACGTTATCTCTCGCAGTTCCTGCCGGCCGCATGAGTTCGCTCCAAGACCAGATCGAGTCGCTCTTCGACCGCACCCCGGCGGGCGCGGAGCATTCGCGCGCCTTCGAAGCGTTGCTCGCGGAGCTGAATGCCGGTCACGTGCGCGCCGCCGTTCCCGATGCGACGTCGCCGAGCGGATGGCGCGTCAACACGTGGGTCAAGAAGGGCATCCTGCTCGGATTTCGCCTCGGCGCGATCGCCGATCAGACCGCGGGCCTGCCGTTCTTCGATAAACACACCTTCCCGGTGAAGAAGCTATCCGCCACCGACGGCGTACGCGTCGTGCCAGGCGGATCGTCCATCCGCAGCGGCGCGTTTGTGGCCCCGGGCGTCACCTGCATGCCGCCGATGTACATCAACACCGGAGCGTTCGTAGACGAGGGAACCATGGTCGATTCGCACGCCCTGGTCGGATCGTGCGCGCAGGTCGGCAAGCGCGTGCACTTGAGCGCGGCGGCGCAAATCGGCGGCGTGCTTGAACCCATTGGCGCTATACCGGTGATCATCGAAGACGACGTCCTCGTGGGCGGCAACTGCGGCGTCTACGAAGGGACCGTCGTGAAGCGGCGCGCCGTGCTCGGCGCAGGCGTGATCCTCACCGGCTCGACGCCCGTCTACGACGTGGTCCGCGAGAAGATTTATCGCCGCGAGGGCGACGTTCCGCTGGTGATCCCCGAGGGCGCGGTCGTCGTCCCTGGCTCGCGCGGCATCACCTCGGGCAAGGGCCGCGACTGGAACCTCGCTCTCTACACTCCTGTGATCGTGAAGTACCGCGACGAAAAGACGGATCAGGGAACCCGCCTCGAAGAGCTTCTGAGATAAAAGTAAAAAGGTCCGGGCTCCTTGTGGAGAGCCCGGACCTTCGGTGAACCGCGTGAGATTACTTGAACCGCGTCAAGCCGCGGCCACCTCACAAGGTCTACAGGGAATGTCTTTCACTGGACCACCTCCTTTCCTGTGTAGAGCCGATCGTACTTACGGCGCGCGGGCGTGTCAATAGCCATCCCGTTACACGGATGATAAATTTGAAACTCCGCCGCCGGAGGCGTAGGATGGTCTCATCAGGAGGTTGCGTATGGTTTCCCTCCGTCTCCGCAAGTATCTCGATAACAACCATGTCCCATATGAGACGCACATGCACCGCGTCGCTTACACGGCGCAGCAGGTGGCGGCCGAGGAGCACGTCCCCGGACGCATGATGGTCAAGACGGTGATCGTGCATACCGGGAAGGGCTTCGCCATGGCCGTCCTGGCCGCGCCGGATCGCCTCGACCTCGGAGCGCTGCGCGCCGCCGTGAAGCACGCGAACGTGCGCCTGGCCACCGAAGCCGAGTTCGTCAGCCTCTTCCCGGACTCCGAGACCGGGGCGATGCCGCCCTTCGGCAATCTCTACGACCTGCCGGTTTATGCCGACGAGAGGTTGGCGCTCGACGAGTGGATCGTCTTTAACGCCGGCACGCACCGCGATACGATCCGGATGCGTTATGTCGACTTCGAGCGGCTCGTCTTGCCCCACGTGCTGCCGCTGGCCGTCCACGCGGCCGCGGCGTAATCGTTCCTCATAATCCAGCGAAATCGACGGCCTGGCCCGAGGTCAGCATCCGGCGGAGGTAGTCGATTTGTCCCAGGTGGTAGCTGAAGTGTCCGAACAGGTGCAGCAGGAACTGGCCGTTCGAGCACACGGTCTTTCCACCGATCTTTTCGGCGGCCACGGCGTCCCACTGCGCGGCAGTGAGCGCGGCGATGGCGCGCGGCACAATCTCGCGGACCTCGGAGATTCTCGCGACCAAGTCCGCTGCGGAGACGCCCTTGCCGGAAAACTCCTGGTCGCGCTGGCGGACATAGGCCACGCCGCCGAGTTGTCTTCCAACGTACTCGCGCAGGTTGCCTTCCAGGTGCAACGCCAGGTTGCCGGCCGAGTTCGTGACGCCGGGCTGCGTTTGCCAGACCGCCTGGTCGTTCGGAAACGCCTCGAGCTCTTGCATAAGTCGCGTCAAGTCGCGGCGAAAAAGCGCCGCCAGTTCCGTCGCTGTGTTCATCCGGCGATGATATCAGCGCCGCGAGCTTGTTTTGAAGTTATCTGATATGATAACCTGCCCGCGCTGCAAGGACTTGGCTGAGGCGCTCCACCAGGAGCACGGACCGTATTACGTGAGCCTGGGATGCGCTGCCATGGGAAAGCCCCTGAAGATGGTGTGGCGATGGCTGCGGCGCGGAACGCTCGTGTGGCCGATTACGGCCTATTTTCCCAGCCGCAGGCGTCCGCGCCGGCGGCGGTAAGGAGGACTGCGAATGCCAATTCGACGTTATCGTAGGGATCCACGGGGAAGGGCGGAGCGGCACGCGGACCAAGGCGTGCTTCGGTTATTTGAGCGTGGCGAGTTCCTCCAAGTCGATCCGGCAATTGAAAGGGACGCCGCCAACCGGATCCAAAGCCGGTACCGGGCCAGACGCGAAACGGTCGCGACCCTTGGCAAAGAACTTGGCGTCCTCAGGAGGGCACACGGATTGACTCAGGTGCAGGTGGCTCGCGCCCTGGCGACGAAGAAGAGCAACATCAGCCGCCTGGAAAGCGGTCAGTATGGAGGCTTGACCATCGAGCGCTTCCTGGCCGTTCTCGATGCCTTCGACGCTCTAGCGCAGCGCTAAACGCCGGCCGTAATAATATTCAATCCGCGGCGATCGGTCATTTCGCGCGCCGCGAGTTCCTTGCGGAAGCGCACATGACGCAGCCGCGTCAGTTCCACCAGTGGCCGCCACACCGCCTGCACCAAATGATGCTTGATGAGGAAGCGCCAGAGACGGTTCGAGCGCTTGTAGAGATACGACATCGCCACGTACGGCGGCACGGCGCGCCAGTCCTCCGGACGGCGGCGCCAGATCGAGGCATGTGAGAAGAGGCGCTGGTACATCCAGGCGTATCCTTCCTCCAGCTCCTCCGGGGTCATGTTCTTCGGGCGGAAGACCGCGTGCGAAGTGTCATAGAGGTCCCAGTCGCGATGCAGCAGGCGGCCCTCGGCTTCCATCTGCCGGAACAACGGCGTCGCTGGATAGGGCGTCAGGATGTGAAACGTCGCGCATTCGAGACGATTCTCCTCAACCCATTCGGCGGTGCGCGCGAAGACGTCTTTGTGATCGTGATCGAATCCCAGCACGAACGAGCCGTTCACTTGGATGCCGTTATCGTGCAGCATGCGCACGCGGCGGGCATAGTCGCCGGCCTTCGGCGTTTTCTTCTTCGCGTCCGTGAGGTTCTCGTCGGTGAGCGACTCGAAGCCGACGAACACTCCCGTGCATCCCGCGAGCGCCATTTTCCGGATCAACGACGGTTCGTCGGCCACGTCGATCGAGACCGCCGCGCTCCAGATCTTCTCGAGCGGCTGCAAGGCCCGGCAGAGCTCGGCAAGATAAGGACGGTTCGACCCCAAGTTGTTATCGACGAAGACCGCATAGGGCTGCTCGTCCGCCGCAAACTCCTCGACCACCTGGCTGGGATCGCGCATGCGGTAGGGCATGCGCAAGCCGTCCGTCGCGAGGTAGCAGAATCCGCACCGGCTGTGGCAGCCGCGCGTGGCGATCAGGCTCGTAGTCGTGAGGAAGCTGGGCCGCGGCAGGATGCCACGCGGCGGCCCGGGATCGAGGCGATAGTCGCCTTCGGAGCTGGCCGTTTAGACCGGTTGTAGCGTGCCTGCTTCCACGTCGGCGAGGATGCGCGGCCAGAGCACAACGCCGTCGCCGACGGCCAGCGCGTCGGCGTGCGGCGCGCACTCCTCCGGACACGAAAGCACGTGCAGCCCGCCCATGATGACCTTGCTCCCCCGGCTGCGATACCAGCGAGCCAGCTCGAAAGCCCGTTTGGCAAAGGTGAGGTGCACGCTGATCCCAACGACCTCGGGCATCGGCGTGAAGGGCGGCCGTCCGTCGAGAAGGTTCTCGTCCCAGTAGCGGACCTCCCAGTGCTCCGGCGTCGTCGCGGCGAAGCTCGTGAGAGCGAGCGTCGGCGTCAGGACATGCTTGCCGAAGCTGGCGTTCGGATCCTTCGGATAAAAGGGATTGATGAGGAGCGCATACCGCGGCTGAATGGGTCCAGCGGGTGCGGCAGCGTCGAGAAGCGGCGACTGGGTCATATCGGAGGGCAGCCAGAGGTGCTTGCGAGAGACGGGAATGGTTTGAGGCATGGCTGTACTTTATGTTGCAAAGTACTTTTTGTCAAGGCTGAGTTTGCCTCGTTGCAAAACCCGCCGGTCCACGACACAATCGTGGACTCGGAGGGTCTTGTGAAACGCAACCCGCTCTTCTTGTCTCTGGCTCTGCTTCTCGGCACGCAGCTCGCATTGGCTTCGACCAACTTCGAACTTCAACGCATCGCCGACGGCGTGTACGCGGCAATCGTCCGGCCGGGATCGCCGGTCGGGTCGAACGGCGCGGTCGTCCTGCTGCCCAACGAAGTGCTGGTGGTCGACACGCACTACCGGCCGTCGTTCGCGCGCGAGCTGCTGGATGAAATCCGCAAGATCACGCCGAACCCGGTGCGCTACGTGGTGAACAGCCACTGGCACAACGATCACACGCAGGGCAACCAGGCGTACTTCAACGCCTTTCCGCGGGGCGTGGAGTTCCTCTCGCACAACAACACGCGCCGCGACATCCTGAAGACGGCTATCCCCAGCATCAAGGATTCGCTGGCGCAACTGCCCGGGCAGATCAAGAAGGCGGAAGAATCGCTTGCCGGAATCGCCGACGAAGCGCAGCGCGCCCGCACGCGGACGCAGATCGAGAACAACAAGGCTTACTACGAAGAGCTGAAGATGATCGAGATCAGCCTGCCCACGCTGACCTTCGACAAGAGCATCGTGCTGCATCGCGGCGATCGAGAGGTCCAGATTCTCTACTTCGGGCGCGGGCACACCGCGGGCGACGTGGTGGTTTTCCTGCCGAAGGAAAAAATCGTCGTCACCGGCGACCTGCTCACGAACGGCATCCCCTTCTTCCGCGACGCCTTCCCCTCGGATTGGGGCAACACGCTTAAGGGCGTCACGGGTCTCGATTGGGATCAGGCCGTCCCCGGGCACGGTCCCGTGCAGCAGGGCAAGGATCAGATCAAGAAGCTGACCGCCTTCATGGAAGAGATGGTCGGTACGGTCCGCAAGATGGCCGTCGCCGGCAGAAGTCTCGACGACGTGAAGAAGGCCGTGGACTTTTCCAAGTACAAAGGCGACTTCGCCGGATTCACGCCGCCGATGGGTAACGAGCTGGCCATCGAGCGCACTTATCTCGAGGCGACCGGAAAGGTGAAGGAATAGAAGCGGAAGTTCGCGCGCGGGTGCAGGACGCGGTAGAACAGGGAACCATTCCCGGCGCGGCGATTTCCGTCCTTCACCACGGCGAGACCATCCTTGAGGAAGGCTTCGCGCCGCAGCGCGCGGACGGCGTGTTTCACATCGCTTCCTGCGCCAAGACGCTGGCCGCCACCACCGTCGCCATTCTCATCGACGAAGGACGACTCTCGCTCGACGATCCGGTCTCGCGCTGGATCCCGGGCATCGCTGGCGCGACCGTCCGCCACCTGCTCTCCCATTCTGCCGGGCTCTTTGCCAATGAAGGCCGCAATTCCCTGCAATCCGATCTGCTGAGAAACTCGCGTCTCACTCTGCGCGAGTCGGTGCTGGGGATCGCCGCGCAGCCGCTCGCGTATACGCCCGGCGAGGGAACGGCGTATTCGGACGCCGGTCTCATGGTCGCCGGCCGGATCGCGGAGATCGTCGCGGGCCAGGAGTTCGACGAGGTGATGCGCACGCGGCTTCTTGATCCGCTGGGAATGTCCGACACTTTCTACCGCACGGATAGAAATCTCTCCGAACGCATGGCCATCACCTTCCACCGCTCTGGTGGCGGCTGGCAGCGCGCGGCGCTGCAGCCGCGCCTGCATCCCGACGGATTGATCAAGGTCGGCGGCGGCCTTTTCTCCACGGCCCGCGATCTGGCGCGATTTCTGCGCTTTCATCTCGATTCGCCGCCGCTCGGACTCGAGATGCGCCGCGACCAGACGGGCGGCCGCTGGAAAAAGGATCCGATGGGCGGCGAGAACGCCGGATACGGCTTGGGCTGGCAATTGGGAGAGATCGCGGAGAACGGCGCGGCGCGCGTCTTCTTTCATGCCGGCGCGTTCGGAACGCTGATGTGGGCGGACGCTGAGGCGCAGCTCGGCGCGGTCCTGCTGACGCAAGCGCCCATCATGAACGTCTATGGATTCTGGCGGGAACTCGTAGCGTTTATTCGTCGCGCAGCGCAGTCATAGGATCAACCTGCGAGGCGCGGCGCGCCGGAAGAAATCCGGAGAACGTTCCGATCGCCGCCAGTAGCGCGCAGGATGCCGCGAGCGTCAGCGGATCGTTGGGATCGAGCCCGTAGAGCATTCCGCGCAAGAAGCGGCCGCCGCCGAGGACCAGCGGCACGCCGACCGCAAGCCCCCAAGCGACCAGCATCGTCGACTCCCGCATCACCGCCGCGAGGACGCGCCCCTGCGACGAGCCGAGCGCCATGCGAATGGCAAACTCGGGAGTGCGCCGCGCCACCGCATATGACATCACGCCGTAGAGACCCACGCACGCCAGGATCAGGGCGAGCGCGCCGAACGCCGAAGTGAGCCGGGCCACTAGCCGTTCCTGATTCAGGTTGTTGTCGAGCTGTTCGGCGAGCGGCACGACGCGATCCACGGGAAGTCTCGGGTCGACTCCGACGACCGTCCGGCGCAGCGTGGCGGCAATCGCGTTGGGGTCGCCTGACGCGCGTACATCAAGATTGTTCACATGGGCGACGATTTGCGAGAGTGGGAAAAAGGCCATCACGGGCGGCTGATCGCGCAGGTTATTGACGCGCGCGTCGCGGACGATCCCGACGATCTCGATGTCAGCCTTGTCCGGGCCAAAGCGGCGCCCGAGCGCCGTTCCCGAGCCGAAGAAGCGCCGCGCCATGGCCTCGCTGACGACGGCCACTCGCGGCGACTGCCCGGTGTCGCGCGCGTCGAAATCTCGTCCCTGAAGAAGCTGGATCCCGACCGTCGAGAAATACTTGAGTCCAACCACGTTGTATTGCACCGCGGTGTCCTCGCCAGGGCGGCTGGCGTAGCCTTCCACAGTCATGCTCGACGTGGAAACGCATCCGGTGGCGAGAGGGCAGATGGAAAGCGCGGCCGAACGGACGCCCGGCAGCGCCTCCACCGAGTCGATAATGCCGCGGTAGAGAGCGGGAAGCTGTTCCAGCTTGAAGCCGCCGGAGTGCGGGTTGATACGTACGGAGATGACATGCTCGCGGTCGTAGCCCGGATTGAGCGACGAAAGATGCCGCAGGCTGCGCAGAAAGAGTCCCGCGCCCACCAGCAGCACGAGCGAGAGCGCCACTTGAGCAGCCACGAGCCAGCGGCCACTTCGCCCTCCGCTTCCCGGGATGGCGCGAGAGCCGGACTTGAGAGCAGCGTTCAGATCGACGCGCGTGGCTCGAAACGCGGGCGCCAGGCCGAAGAACACGGCGGTCACGACGCAGACGGCGGCGGTGAAGCCGAGGACACGCGCATCGAGGCCGATGGAAAAGGGCAGCGGCCCGGAGGTCGAGGTCATGCCGAGCGCCATCCTGGCCAGCCACATCGATGTCCATACGCCGGCGAGCAATCCCGCGACGCTGCCGAGCAGGGCCAGCGCCAGGCTCTCGGTGAGCAACTGGCGGATGATCCGCGCGCGACTCGCCCCGATCGAGAGACGCACCGCGACTTCCCGAGATCGCGCCGCGGCGCGCGCCATCAGCAGATTCGCAACATTCGCGCAACAAATCAGCAGCACGACGCCGACCATGCCCATCAGGACTACGAGCGGGGCCGAGAAGCGGGGACGAAGAGTCGAGAATCCGTTGGCGCAGGGTTCGAGCGCCAGGGCATTCGCTTCGCGCCCCGGCTCACGCTGGAACACCGGATTCAGCCGGGCTTCCAGGCCCGCGCCGCGCGCCCCATCGCGAGCAACAATATCGAGCCACCAGATCTGTTCCTGCGGCGGCCACGGCTGCCCGGCGCCTTGCCCGTTCATGTCGCTGTAGTTCTGGCGATAGCGGACCTCGCTCTGCATCATCAGCGGAACCCACAGGTCCGTCTCCACGTCGGCCCACAGACCGGAGAATCCCTTCTGCGCGACTCCGCCGATGGCCAACCGCGCGCCGTTCACGGTGATGGCGCTTCCTAGCGCGGCAGGCGACCCGCCAAAACGCCGCTGCCAGTATCCGTAGCTGATTACCGCCAGGGGATGCCCGCCGAGAACGCGATTGTCGTCGGGAGTGATGACGCGGCCCATCGCGGCATGGATTCCGAGCACTTGGAAGTACTCGCCGGAAACAAGCTGCATCCTGGCGGCTTCGGCTTCGCGGCTGTTGCCCGTGATGGTCAGCACGCGCGCCACGCGGCTCATCGCGGCCATCGATCCGGGGTCGGGCGCGGCTTGCTGCAAGCGTTGGAACAAAGGATAGGAGTAGCGCTGCGGTCCGGGGCGCGCGCCGGTGGTGCGCAGGACGGACAGTTCTTCGGGCTTCGAAACCGGCAGCGTCCTGAGCATCACGCTGTTGAGGAGCGAGAAGATTGCCGTGTTCGCCCCCATGCCGAGCGCGAGCGAGAGGATCGCCACCGCCGCGAAACCAGGATTATTTTTCAGGGAGCGCAGCGCGTAGCGAAGGTCCTGCAGAAAAGTCATGTCAACGTACTTGGACTCGTCGCTTCGGCTTTCGTCAGGGAAATTTCTTCGGGCGGCGTGGGAACAACGTAATAGAGGATTCGCGAGCAGCTCTCGCAGGTGCGGATCTTGTCGTTCATCTTGACTTCGTTATAGGCCTGCGGGCGCAGCAGCACGTGGCAGCCGCCGCAACTGCTGTTGGTGGCCTCGGTGATGGCCAGGCCCTTGCGGGCCTGCATCAGGTAGGTGTACAGGCGGTAGGAACTCTCGCTCACCTTGGCCTGCAATTCACCGCGGTGGGACTTCCGCTCGGCCACTTCCTTCTCGTCCTCGCGCGTGCGAGCGGTGGCTTCAGCCTTTTCTTTCTCGACCACTACTTTCTCGGTCGCCAGCTTCGCCTGGGCTTTCTTGACCGCCGCCTCGAGCTCTTCGTCCAGAACCATCTTCTCCAGGATCTGATCCTCGAACCCGCGGATGTTCGTCTCGGCAAATTCGATCTCGTGCTGCAGGGCCTTGTACTGTTCGTTGGTCTTGACGGCCAGCATCTGGTCCTTGTACTTGGAAATCTTCTCGCGGACGATGCCGATTTCGGCTTCAAGGCGCTTCCGCTCCTTGTAGTGCGCGGCGAGGACGCCTTTGTCCGATTCCACCTGTTGCACGTGCTCGTTCAGCTTCGCTTCGATATCGGCGATGTGCTTCGGCAGGTAAGCGATCTCCGCCGACAGGCGCGCAATCTCCTGGTCCAAGCCCTGTAACTCAATGAGGATTTCAATGTCCGGATGCATCTGGCTCACCGGATTCTATCATGCTATTCGCCGACCGTCTTGTAGAGCGCGCCTCGGGGACAATAGCCGTACTTCACTTCCTTGGCCAGGACGATGGTGGTGACCTTGTGGTCGCTGTCCTCGGTCCACATGACTCCCCAACGCTGCTCCGGGTCTCCTGGACGCAGCCCGG
This sequence comes from uncultured Acidobacteriota bacterium, assembly GCA_964601345.1. Classification (GTDB taxonomy): domain Bacteria; phylum Acidobacteriota; class Terriglobia; order JAJPHL01; family JAJPHL01; genus CAZRND01. The sequence goes on from CAZRND010000084.1 coordinate 12,318, forward strand.
CATGGTTCATCCCCTTGTCGTGTTGGCGCTCGTCCTCCACGGGGAAATGCATCTCGCTGCAAGGCTGCCCGACGCGCAGCCCTCGGAGTTGTCCTTTGAATTCTTGCGTGATCTGGATCTGGTGGGGCGCTAGGCCGTCGCTGTTCCCTTTGGTGTAGGCGCGCAAGCCGCCGTCTGCCCACGTGTACATGTAGTTGGTTCCGGAGCCGTCCACGGCGACATTCGGCTCGCCCAGGTCCTTCTTGAGTTCTCCTAAAGTTACGTCCTCGGTGATCGCGAGCTTGGCGGTGGCGTTGAAGGTTGATTGATAGTAGCCGTAACCCCGATACGCGCCGTAGCCGAGGCATAACAAAACCAGGGCTTTTTTCATAATGGCGCAAATATACCACGCCGGGGTTAACTTGAGGTACACTATGGGACAGGAGGAATCCCTGTGCCTTTTCGCGTCGGCCCGATGGAGTTGATCGTAATCTTGGGCGTAGCCTTGCTGGTCTTTGGCGGTAAGAAGATTCCGGAGTTGGGCAAAGGACTCGGCGAAGGAATTCGCAACTTCAAGGATTCCCTGCGCGGAGCCCCGGAAGAGCCGAAAAAGCCGTCATAAGCTGCCTTCATAAGCCCTTCAACATCCGGTAAACGGTAGCTACCGGCAGTCCCATTACGTTGAAGTAGCAGCCCTCGATCCTTTCCACGAACTTCGCAGCCAACCCCTGGATGGCGTACGCCCCGGCCTTGTCGCGCGGCTCGCCGCTCGCCACGTACTCGGCGATTTCTGGCTCGCTGAGCTTCGCGAAGGTCACCGCGGTTTCAACTTTTTCGATGCGCTTGTTCCCCGTGACAGGATCGAGCAGGCACATGCCGGTAAGCACCTGGTGCGTCCTACCCGATAGCGTCCGCAACATTTCGGCGGCGTGCGCGTCGGACTCCGGCTTGCCGAACACGCGGCCGTCCATCACGACTTCAGTGTCTGCGCCGAGCACCAGGTCCGCGCAGCCGGGAGCCACGGCTTCGGCCTTCTGGCGGGCGAGCCGGCACACATAGTCCGCGGGACTTTCGCCCGGCATTTGCTGCTCGGTAATTTGGCTGGCGCGCGCTTCAAACTCGATTCCGGCAAGTCGCAGAAGTTCACGGCGGCGCGGCGAAGCGGATGCGAGAACGACCTTGTAGCTCATGGGTGAATCCGCCATCATATCGTGGTAGTCTGTTCCGTTATCGGTCATGAAGCAAGTCAGTCAAATCCTGCCAGACTTGATCTCACCGCGCGGGCGGCGCAAGCCGGCCGCTCCGAACGGAACCATGAACCTGTTTCCTCCTGAAGAAATCGTGCTCGGCGCCTGGGAACATCTGGCGGGACGCCAACTTGCCGCGCGCACGCGACCCCTGCGGCTCTTTGGAGATCGCCTCATCGTCGAGGTTCCCGATCGCGTGTGGCAGCGGCAGTTGCGTCCTTATGAGAACGCGCTGCTCGACCGCATCTACCACCTGCTGGGGGATCGGACGGTTACAGCCATCGAGTGGCGCGTGAACCCGGCGCTCGCCGCTGGAGCGATCCCGGCTCCTCCGCGCAAGCCTCCCGCGCGCGAAACTGATGCGTCGCTCGAGAGTGCGGCGCAGGCCATCGCCGATCCGGAACTGCGCGAGCTCTTCCTGCGCACGGCTCAGAAGATGGCCCGATGAAGATTACCGAGAAAGATGTACGTTACGTCGCCGAGCTGGCCCATCTGGACCTCGGTCCCGAAGAGCGCGCGCAGCTTCTGGCGCAGCTCGATTCCATCCTCGGATACGTCGAGCAGCTCAAGGAGCTGGACACGTCGAAGGTCGAGGCGATGGCGCAGGTCCTTTACTCGCAGCCCGAGAACGAGACTCTGCGCGACGACGCCGTGCGGCCCTCGTACACAGCCGAAGTGGCCGTCGGAAACGCGGCAGAGAAACGCAATGGAATGTTCCTGGTCCCCAAGGTGATCGAGAGGGAATGACGACGATCGACTCCATTCTCGATTCGCTGCGGACGAAGAAGCGTTCCGCCCGCGAGATCGCCCAAACTACTCTCGATCGCGGCGCAACCGAGAACGAGAAGAACAAGGCGTTCCTAACATTTTCGCCCGAGCGCGCGCTCGAACAGGCCGCGCGCATCGATGCGCTCGTCGCCAAAGGCGGCCCGCTGCCGCCGCTCGCCGGCGTGCCCATAGCGGTAAAAGACGTCATCGTCACGAAGGGCCTGCGCACCACCTGCGGCTCGCGCATCCTCGAACATTACATCCCGCCGAACGACGCCACGGCCGTCGAGCGCCTCGAAGCGGCCGGAGCGGTGATCGTCGGAAAGACCAACTGCGACGAATTCGCGATGGGTTCGTCCACCGAGAACTCGGGGTTTTTTCCAACGCGCAATCCGCACGCGCTCGATCGCGTGCCCGGCGGATCGAGCGGAGGCTCGGCCGCCGCTGTCGCCGCGGACATGTGCACGGCCGCGCTCGGCTCCGACACCGGCGGATCGATCCGGCAACCAGCCAGCTTCTGCGGCGTCGTCGGAATGATGGGCACGTACGGACGCGTCTCGCGCTTCGGCCTCGTCGCTTTCGCCAGCTCGCTCGATCACATCGGTCCTTTCACGCACACCGTGAAGGACACGGCCACAATCATGCAGATCATGGCCGGACGCGATCCGCGCGATTCCACCTCCGCCGCCGTCCCGGTGCCGGATTACTCGGCCGGACTTGGAACGGGCGTTAAGGGCCTGCGCATCGGCGTCCCCTCAGAATATTTCGCCGAAGGACTCGACGCTGAAGTCGGCGACCACGTCCATCGCGGCATCGACCTGCTCAAAAAGAACGGCGCGGAGGTCCGCGACATCCGGCTGCCGCACACCGGCTACGCCATTGCGGCGTATTACCTAGTCGCGACGGCCGAGGCCAGCTCGAACCTGGCGCGTTACGATGGCGTCCGGTACAGCACGCGCTCGAAACGTGGCGCGACGCTCGCCGAGATGTACCGCGATTCCCGCGGCGAGGGCTTTGGTCCCGAGGTCAAGCGCCGCATCATGCTCGGTACTTACGCGCTCAGCGCCGGATACTACGACGCCTATTACCTGAAAGCGCAGAAGGTGCGCACGCTCATCGCGCGCGACTTCGAAGAAGCTTTCAGAAATGTCGATGTGGTCGTGACGCCCACCTCGCCCTTCCCGGCCTTCAAAATCGGCGAAAAGGCTTCTGACCCTTTGGAAATGTATCTCTCCGATATTTACACGATCACGGCATCGCTCTCCGGAATTCCCGGCCTGAGCGTGCCCTGCGGCAAGACCCGTGGCGGCCTGCCCATCGGCATGCAGATGCTGGCCAAACATTTTGACGAGGCGCGCCTGCTTTCAGCGGCGCACGCCTTCGAACTCGCTGGAGGATTCACTCTATGACCCCGACTCGCTTCTTCCTTTCTCTCTTGCTTACTGCGGCGATCGCCGCGGCCCAGGTGAACGTGACGCAGAAACCGGCGCGCGATCCCAACCAGCCGGTCGACGACGAATACACCAGAAAGATCCGCGAATACACCACCGAGTCGTTCTTCAACTCGCCGCTGACGGATTATCTGCCGGCGTCGAAGACCGTGCCGACGCCGAAGGCCGTGCTCGGCGACGTGGCGGGCGCGCCCGGCATCCTGCCTTACTCGCACGAGGTCTACCGCTACATGCGGATGCTGGAGAAGGCCAGTCCGCGCGTCAAGGTTTACTCCATCGGGAAGACAGAGGAAGGGCGCGAACACATCGCTGTGGCCGTGACCTCCGAGGCCAACATGGCCAAGCTCGACGAGAACCGCGCGCGCCTCGAGAAGCTGGCCGACCCGCGCAAGATCCAGATGAACGACAGCGAGGCCGACAAGCTCGTCGCCGCGTCGACGCCGATCTATTACATCACCGGCACAATTCACTCGCCCGAGACTGGCGCACCCACCGCGCTCATGGAGCTGGCCTACCGGCTGGCGGTGGACGAGAGCGCCTACGTCAAAGCGATCCGCGACAACGTGATCACGCTGATCACGCCGATCGTCGAGGTGGACGGGCGCGACCGCCAGGTGGACATCTACAAATGGCATCTCGCAAATCCGGGCAAGAGCTGGCCTCCCCTCGTCTACTGGGGCCACTACGTCGCGCACGACAACAACCGCGACGCCATGGCCATGTCGCTCGCGTTGACGCGCAACGTTCT
>CAZRND010000085.1:0-16444 GCA_964601345.1 uncultured Acidobacteriota bacterium
AACGGATCGCCATTTTCCGCAAGGACGGCGCGGCCTACGCGATCGGCAACGTTTGCCAGCACCAGAATGGACCGCTCGGCGAGGGCCGCATCATCGACGGCTGCGTCACTTGTCCCTGGCACGGGTATCAGTATCTGCCGCAGACCGGGATGGCGCCGCCGCCCTTCAAGGAGAGAGTTCCTTCCTACCCAGTGAAGGTGGTGGACGGAAAGGTTTGGGTGCATCCCCATGGGCGATGAATTCTACGTTGGATATATGCCCAACGCCCCGGTCGTGCTCAGTCGGCGCCTGCGCGTGATCATCGCTCTGCTCGGCGCCGCGGGACTGGCGATCGCCGTCGCGCTGGTCCTCGGCCAGTCGCCCTTTGCATCGAGCAAATTCGAATGGGGAATCTACCGCGAATACACAGGAACCATCGACGACCTGCCGTATCCAACGCTCGCGACATCGGCCGGACGCTATCTGTTGGTCGCGGAAGGAAAGCACGGACTCCGGGGCTATCCCTCTGGACGAGTAACCCTGATGGGCTCGCTGATCGCTCGCGGCGATGACAGGATGCTCGAAGTTCGCTCCGGCACAATCCATTCGATCTCCGGCACGCAGGTCGTATCGTCACCCGCGAACCTGGGCCAGGTCCGCTTGCGCGGCGAGATCGTGGACAGCAAGTGTTATCTCGGCGTGATGAATCCTGGAAACGGCAAGGTCCATCGGGATTGCGCGGCGCGCTGCATCAGCGGCGGCCTGCCGGCGGCATTTGTAGTCCGCGACACCGGACAAGTGATCCTGCTATCCGGGCTGCCGGCGAAGGAAGTTTTGCCGTTCGTCGCCGAACCCGTTGTGGTCGCGGGCGAGCTCGTGCGTCAAGACTCAGTGTTCGTCCTGAAAGTGTCGAGCTTGCGCCGGGAATAAACCGCTGGCCGCGGGGCTAACCAGGTTAGTGGCCTCCACGACTCTGAGTTCGGCGCTCGCAACACTGCTTCCAGCGCACCTCCCCGCCCCAGCGCTGGATCTCGTCTCACGCTTCCTCGGCATGGACGAGATCCAGCGTACGTACAATGTGCTGCAATCGCGCCCCGAGAAGATGCCGGAGGGTCTGCTCCAGGAACTTAACGTCAAGTACCGCGTCGCGGAGCGCGATCTCGAGAGCTTTCCGTCCACCGGAGCTGTTCTGGTCGTAGCGAACCATCCTTACGGGATTCTGGAGGGCGCGATCCTGGCCACGGTCCTTGGAAAGATCCGTCCGGACGTCCGGTTCCTTGCGAACGGCGCCCTCGAATGCATTCCCGAGATCCGCGACCTTCTCGTCTCCGTCGATCTCACCGGCCGCAACGCCGTTCACGCGAACGCCGGAGGACTGCGCCGCGCCATCGAGTTTCTTCGCAACGGAGGCTGCCTGGTGGTCTTCCCGGCGGGCGAGGTCTCGCACTTTCAGTGGCGCCAGGCCGCAGTCGCCGATTCGGAATGGACTCCCGTAGCGGCGCGCCTCGCCCAGGTCGTCGCGCGCCAGGGCGCGAAGCTTCGCGTCGTGCCGGTACACATCGACGGCGCGAACAGCCTGATGTTCCAGACTCTCGGCGCCATTCATCCCGCACTGCGAACCGCGATGCTGGTGCGCGAGCTGGCCAACAAACGCGGCCACACTGTGGACCTTCACGCCGGACGTCCCATCGAGGCCGAACGCCTGCTCGAAATCCCGACCGTTCGGGAACGCACCGAGTATTTGCGCTGGCGCACGGATTTGCTGGCCAACCGGAATCGCTACAAGCCGCGGACCACGCGCCGGTTTGGTCTTCGCCGGAGCGAGCGGACCGCGCCCGAACCCGTGGTCTCGGCCGCTTCTCCTTCCGCGCTCGAAACGGAAATCGCGGCGTTGTCTCCCAATCGCATCCTCACCGCATGCGGCGGATTGCAGGTGTACCTCGCGCCGGCTCCTGAAATCCCCACGGTGATGGGAGAAATCGGACGTCTCCGCGAGACGACCTTTCGGCGCGCGGGCGAAGGCACCGGAAAGCCGCTCGACCTGGATGAATTCGACGAACGCTACCTGCACCTCTTTGCCTGGCACCCGGAGCGGCGGGAGATTGCCGGCGCTTACCGGCTGGCTGGAACGGACCAGACTCCTCGTCTGTATACGTCCACGCTCTTCGAGTACGGCGAGCCGTTCCTGAAGCGCCTCGGCCCGGCGTTGGAACTCGGCCGCTCGTTCGTACGCCAAGAGTATCAGCGATCGTTCGCCGCTCTTCTTGCGTTGTGGAAGGGTATCGGTAAATACATTGCCCTCAACCCGCGATACAAGGTCCTGTTTGGACCGGTGAGCATCAGCAACGCCTACCATCCCGTCTCGCGGGAATTGATCGTGACGTTTCTCGAGAAGTACGCCGCTCTACGAACGTGGAAGGGTCTCGTGACCCAGCGCAACCCATTCCGCAGGCGGGCCGCGCTGGCGAGCGCCGGGCTTGGCGTGGACGATTTGTCCGATGCTGTCGCCGATCTGGAGCCGGATGGCGCGGGCGTCCCCGTGATGCTCCGCCAGTATCTGCGGCTGGGAGGCAAATTGCTGGGGTTCAACGTGGACCCGGCTTTCTCGGATGCACTCGACGGATTGATCTTCGTGGATCTCACCAAAACAGAGCGCAAGTTGCTCGAGCGCTATCTCGGCAAGTCCGAGGCGCGCCAATTTCTGGCATTTCAGGAGGCAGGTTATGCATCACAGTAAAACTTTTGTCGGAGTGAGCTGGTTCTTGCGCGGGGTGGCCGCGATCATCCTGTTGCAGACGCTGTTTTTCAAATTCAGCGCCGCAAGGGAGTCGGTCTATATCTTCTCCACGATTGGAATGGAGCCGTGGGGGCGAATTGGCTCCGGCGTGGCCGAGTTGATCGCCGCCATCCTGCTGCTCACGCCGAGGACCGTGACCTATGGCGCGCTGCTCTCTCTCGGAGTGATCAGCGGCGCTATTTTCTTCCACCTCACCAAGCTGGGGATCTCTTTGCCGGCCGTGGACGACCACGGCGAGCTGTTCGCGCTGGCGATCGTCGTGTTCGTGTCTTCGGCGGTCGTCCTGTTCATGCACCGGCATGAAATGCTCGCCGACTTCCGCGCCCGATTCGCAGCGCCGATCTCGAACGCCGTTCGCCAGTGACGATACAGAGTCCGGTAGGCTTCGACGATGCCGACCGCGGGATCGTAGATGTGGGTCGGCTCGGACGAGACTCCGTTCAACTCCAGCACGGTAAACTCGCCCCGGCGCAGCGCTTGCCCCGACGCGGCCCGCACATCGTAGCGGCCCAAGTAAAAGCCGGGATGGAACTTGCTCACCCGGTCTATCTCCGCCTCAAGCGCCGCTGAATTCCAGCGCCGTCCGTCGAGAAACACCGCGCCGCGGCAATGCGATCCGAGCTCTGCAAGCTGGACGCGCTCTCCCGCGGCGGGAATATCGGCGATGGGCCTTCGACAGGATCGCGCATAGGCCCCCGCCATGCACGCGGCGCGCGAATCCGCCTCGATCAGCTCTTCGATCGTGAGCTCGCCGTCGCCGATGACAGCCGGAAAGTGCTTTTCCGTAATGGATATGATCCGGCCCCTCGGCTGGTCTGGAGATCGGCAATAGAAAACGCCAAACTCCTCGCCGGCGATGTATTGCTGTTCGATCACCAAACCCTTAGCGCCTTGCATGTAGGCGCGATACTCGTCGCTCGAACGAATGACGGCCACGCCCTTGCCTCGCTCGCCGATGTCGGGCTTCAGGACTACCGGAAACATCTCGGGAATCACGGCAGCGTCGGCGATCCGGAAGGGCGCGACCCGATCGAGCTTCCTCAGGATGTCCGATTTCGATTCCCCGACGAAACCGCCTGTGGGAATACCTGGATTGGCCCACATGAATAGTGTCAGCGAGCGAAAGCGCGCGGCCAAATACAGGATGTAGGGGACAACTGGGGCGTATGCCAGCCACATCGGCCAGAATTCCCATTGCAGTTTGCGAAGCGGAAAGCGGCGCAAACGCGCGATTGCGAGAATCGCAAGCAATGCCAATCCGAGAATCCAGCGGCCGCGGAGGATTTCCTTTCCGAATAAGGCCACACTGCCCACGAGCAACGGAGTCCAGACGAGCGCGGCCACGGCCATGTAGCCCATGAAAGCAGTCCATGGGGCGCGCAATGCGCCGGCGGCCGCGTAAGTTGCGGTGCGCAGTCCGGGCGTGAAGCGGCTGGCAAACACCACTCCGATGCCGCTTTTCGAGAGCCAGGCAGAGGCGCGATCGAGGCGGTCGGCGGCAATGAAACGCTGCAAGAGGGGCCGGCCTAGATAGCGGCCCGCAACGTATAGGAGAACGTCGCCAGAAAAGATTCCCGCAAAACAGGCGCGCGTTCCGGCAAACCATCCGAGCCGGCCTTGCGCGATGAGAAGACCGGCCGCGATGCAGCCCAGGTCTTCGCTCGCCCAAGTGCTGAGAGCGATCAGCAACAGTTGAGACATCAGGCGGCTCGTTGGTTATTCAGGTATCGCAGGGTCGAGGGCGCCATTCCAAAGGCGGGAGGCGTTTCGACTCCGTGCAGGCGCAGGGTCATGGCGATTAAGGCAAAGTGATGGATGGTGTGGCTGCTCAGCGCCTGCAGTTCCCGATGCACGGAAGACAGTAGCAAGGGCGCATCGCCCTCTGAGTCCTCCATGCGCACTCGCACGGACTCGTCGAGATCGGTCCTCGGTATTTCGGCCAGGCGCTCGATGAGTTTCAGGATGCGCGAGCCCGCTGCGCGGCGGCTGCGCTCCACCTGTTCGTCCCGGCGCCGCGAATCGTAATCCACGAAATCGGCGTCGAGGCCATCCAGGAAGCACTCGTAGAACTCCAAAACATGCCTCAAGTGACCTCCCGCGCGATGGGGAGCCATTCCGGCGGGCGAGGTCGTATAGGAGCGGTCGTCGACCTGCTCAAGTAATGCCAGCGCCTGCCGCAACCAATGGATATTCGTTTCTACGAGGGACACGGTGTCGGTCCTCCTGCTCGGGTAGCCCGGTAGCGGCCCTGTTTATTCCGGAATAATTTCGCCGCTTCGGTCCTTTACAAATCGCGTGAACGAAACCAACCCAATCCGGAGCAGCGCTCGCGAAGCCCTGGAAGCTCACTGGCGGGAGTATCTGATGGAGGCGGGCTGCCTCGGTCTGCTCATGATCGCAGCGTGCGTCTTTGGCGTGCTGCTCGAACATCCTATGTCGCCCGTTCAACAGACGATCGAGAACCCGGAAGTTCGGCGGGCGCTGATGGGCCTGGCCATTGGGCTTTCCTCCGCCGGCATCATCTATTCGCCGTGGGGACAGCGCTCCGGAGCCCATTTGAATCCGGCCGTAACGCTGACCTTCCTCAGTCTTGGCAAGGTCAAACCCTGGGACTCGCTCTTCTACATCCTGTCGCAATTCGCAGGCGGTGTAGCCGGAGTGGCTCTCGCGGAGGTGGCGATCGGTCCGCCTCTGGCGCACGGCGCTGTGAATTATCTGGTGACGGTTCCCGGCGCGCAAGGCGCGGGCCCGGCCTTCCTGGCCGAGTTCCTGCTCTCCATCGGGATGATGACCGTGGTCCTGTCCGTTTCGAATTCCCAACGGCTATCCCGCTTCACGCCGCTATTCGCCGGCGCATTGGCGGCGGTCTACATCACGCTGGAAGGACCTGTGTCGGGAATGAGCATGAATCCCGCGCGCACGTTCGGCTCAGCGTTCGCTGCCTGTGAATTTAGAGCTCTCTGGATCTATTTCACAGCGCCGCTCGCGGGCATGCTGCTGGCCGGCTTGCTTTACCGGTTCCGCTACGGCTCGGGTGGAGTGTTCTGCGCCAAACTGCATCACGCGAATTCGCAGCCTTGCATCTTTCAGTGTAACTACGGAGCTCTTCGTGCCAATTGATCCACAAAAAACAAAAGGAGAACGTTTATGAACCGCAATCTCAGTGTTTTCGCTTTCGTCGCAATTTTGGTGATCACCACCGCGGCTTTCGCCGGTGAGATCCATTCCACTTCGCAATTCCAGGGGCCCAAGGCCAACACGGGCGCCGTCAACCACACGCGCGAGATGGGCCATAGCGTGTTGCGCGTGACCTCGGACTTCGTGGTGCCCGACACGCCGGCTCCCACCTGGCGCTTGGTGGATTCCAAGGGCAACATCTATACATTCGACGCCTTCAAGATCAAGGGCGGCGAAAAACGGGAAATCGTGGTGCCCGACTACGTGCAGGACATCGTCAAGGTGCAGGTTTACTGCGCCTATGCACAGATCCTGCTTGGCGAAGCCAGCTTCAGAAGCGCCGTTAAGTAGCCGAATCCGGATGGGTTAGAGGCCGGAGCAAAAACTCCGGCCTCCCCCGTCGCCCGGCCGGGAATAAATGGGGGTGGACGATGGATTATAGTTGTATGGCTGCTCCCAACTTTGCGGAGAATTGGATGGGGGACGACTTCAGCTCGGCGGGCACGGCAACAGCGCGCGCGCTTGAAATTTCTCCGGAAGAGCGTTTCGAGGCCGAAGCGATGCCTCATATGAACGACATCTTCCGGACCGCCTCGCGGCTGCTGCAGGAACGGTCGAGAGCTGAGGACGCCACCCAAGAAGTTTTCCTTCAGGCCTGGAAGTCGTTCAGCCGGTTTCAATCGGGGACCAACTGCCGGGCCTGGCTCTACAAGATTCTGTTTCACTGCGTCCTGCATCAACGACGCAAGTGGCTTCGGTTTCCGATCCTGAAGGAGCCGGAAGAGATTGCCGAGACCGCGCAGGCTTACCAGGAGCCGATTCCGGAGCAAATCACCGACGCCGAGGTGCTTGTGGCGCTCGACAAGGTTCCCGCTGATTTCCGGGCCGCGGTGCTGCTGGTGGATGTGGATGAGTTTGCTTACAAAGATGCCGCGGAAATCCTGAGAGTGCCCATCGGCACGGTCATGTCGCGGCTGAATCGCGGCCGCAAGTTGCTGCGGGAACAGTTGGCATCGATGGCCGAAGCGTATGGCATTGGAAAGAGGAAAGGAACGGAAGCATGAATCCCACGAACCAAGTGAACGAGCGATTGAGGGCCGCCGTGAATAGCGTGCAGGCGCCGGCCTACCTCGATTCGCGCATCCGCGCTCAGATTCGCGCCGCGAACCGCAAGAGCGCCTGGGGATGGTTGCCCGTTCCGGTGGGCGCGTTGGCGCTGGCTCTGGCGGGCGTGGGAATCGCCTACGAACTCGGCCACCTGCGCCTGACCGCCGCTTCCCGGGAAGCCTACATTTCGAAGATTTCCTACCAGGTGGCTACGCTGATGCGGGTGGGCCTGGGCGATCACGTCCATTGCTCGGTATTCCGCAAGTATCCGAAGAACCCGCCGACGATGGAAAAGTTTGTCCAAGACCTGGGTCCGCAGTATGCCGGGCTGATTCCCATCGTCCGTCAATCCGTACCGCAGGAATACGAGCTGGTGATGGCGCATCAGTGCACGTATCACAAACGCAACTTCATCCATTTGTCGCTGAAGAACGAAGCCAACCTGCTGTCTCTGGTCGTCGCCAGGAAGCGGGAGGGAGAATCGTTCCACACCGAGGGGCTGCTCCCGTCCTTGGTGCAATCGGGCCTGCCGGTTTATCAAGCAGGCGTGCAACGGTTCCAGATGGCCTCCTTCGAAAGCCGCGACTATCTGGTGTACTTCATCTCCGATCTTTCGAGAGAGAAGAACGCCGAGATGATGGTCGCGATGGCTGGGAGCGTGAAGGCGTACCTGGCGAAACTGGAAGGCTAGGTCCGCTATTCAGTACGAAATGATTTTCCGCCGAGCGATCGGTCTCGGCCTGCTGTGTCTCTTGCTGGTCGCGCTGCCTGCCAATCCCAAGCCACCCCGGCTCGTCTATGGCGGCAGTTCCGACTTCGCCCCGTACGAGTACCTCGACACAAACGGCCGGCCGCGCGGTTTCAACAGCGAACTGGTTCAAGCGCTGGGCCGCGAAATGGGCCGCGAAGTCGTATTCCGCCTGGAACCGGGTCGCAACGTCCTTGCCGACCTCGAAAGCGGCCGCGTCGATCTCGCCAGCCTCACCTTTTCCGAGAGCCGCGCCCGCAAGTACGATTTTCTGTCCTCCACGTGGATGCTTCGCCAGGCCATTCTTTTTCGGCACGACCGCGACTCTTATCCGCGCCGTCTGGACCAACTCGCCCCCGAGACAATCGCGGTGGCGAGACCATCGATGATGTACGACGTGCTGGCGGACCTTCCTGCCGCTTTGCGGCCCTCGCTGCAATTGGTGGAGACGCAAACCGAAGCGGTCCGGCGTCTGGCGCAAGGGCAAGTCACGGCCGCGGCTGGGAATGAACTGGCCTTGAACTACGCCGCGCAACAGTTGTCACAGAGCGGCTTCCACGCGATCGAAGTAAAGTCGCTGAACTACCATCTGGTCACACGAAAGGGCCGGCGCGAGGAGTTTGCAGACTTGGCCCGCGCCTTGCAAAAGGTGCGCGACACCGGCGAGTTCAGCGCTCTTGTCGAAAAGAACTTGACGGCCGGGCCACGCGATTCCTGGCGACATTTCCGCGCTTATCTTGGCTGGACTCTCGGCGTCTCGGCTGCGGCGTTCCTGTTCATCGGCCTGTGGAACCGGTCTCTGCGCTGCCAGGTAAGAGCTCGCGTCCGCGATCTGGCGGAGAGCGAGGCGCGGGCGCGCGCGGCGATGGAGGATTATCGCGACCTGTTCGAGCATATTCCGATCGGTGTTTATCGCACTACGCCCGATGGCCGGATTCTCGCCGCGAATCCCTCCCTTCTCAAGATCCTGGGCAAGCCGGCGTTTCAGGCTCTGGCCTCGCGCAACCTCGAAGAGCCCGGTTACGAGCCGGAATATTCGCGGAGCGAATTCCGCCGCCGGCTCGATGCGGACGGAGAATTCCGCGTGCCCGAGGTGCTCTGGAGACTCGCCGACGGCGCCCGAATCCTGGTCCGCGAGTTCGCCAAAGCGATTCGCGGTCCCAGCGGGGAGATCCTCTATTACGAGGGCGCGGTGGAGAACATCACCGAGCAAAAGCAAGCTCATGAGGCCATGCTGGCCAGCGAGCAACGCTACCGCGCCCTTTTCGAAAACGCCAACGACGTGGTCTACACGCTCGATTTGTGCGGCAAATTCACCTCGGTGAATCAAGCGGGGGAACGTATCTTCGGGCATCCGCGCGGCGAGCTGATCGGGACGACGTTTCAACGCCTCGTGGCGCCGGAGTACAACCACTCGACGACCGCCGCGAGCGAAGCTTATGAGATCGAGATCGTTTCCGGGAACGGACGCCGGGCCCTGCTGGAATTGAGCACGCAGCCGATTGCCCTGAACGGAGCGTCGGTCGGCTGGCAAGGCATCGGACGAGATATCACCGAGCGCCGGTTGCTCGAGAAGCAGCTTTCACGGTCCCAGAAACTCGAAGCAGCCGGAATGCTCGCCGGCGGGGTTGCTCACGACTTCAACAACTGGCTGACGGTCATTCGCGGCTATTGCGCCTTGATCCTCGACCGCGTAGTCGGGGGCGATGAGCGCCGAGCGGCTGAGGAAATCGACCGCGCCGCCAACCGGGCCGCCTCGCTAACGCAACAGCTTCTGGCGTTCAGCAGACGGCAGGTGCTGCAACCGAAGGTGATCGGCCTCCATGACGTAGTCAAGAATATGGAGGACGTGTTGCGCCGCCTGATCGGCGGGCACATTGAGCTGATCGTCGCCGACCGGAATTCCGGCTTCGTGAAAGCGGATCCTGGACAGATCGAGCGGGTAATCCTGAACCTTGCCGTAAACGCTCGCGATGCGATGCCGCACGGAGGCCGGCTCTCACTCGATACCAGCAGCGTCGATTTAGGCGAATCGCACAACGGAGTTGCGACGATCCCCGGCTCGTATGTCCGGTTGCAGGTCACCGACACCGGCACGGGAATGGATGCCGAGACGCAGGCGCGCGTCTTCGAGCCGTTCTTTACCACCAAAGAAACGGGACGCGGCACGGGACTGGGTCTGGCCACCGTGTACGGCATTGTCAATCAAAGCGGCGGATACATCTTTATGTCGAGCGTACCCGGTAAGGGCACGTCCTTCGGGATTTATCTGCCGCGCGTCGAGCCGGAGGCTGCAGAGACGGCACGTGAACCTCACGCGTCGACAATCCACGGTCGGGAAACGATTTTCCTGGTCGAGGACGAGCACGCTCTGCGGCAAGTGGCCCGCCGCTTCCTACAGTCCAAGGGATTTCGGGTGATCGACGCCGCTTGCGGCGATGTGGCTCTGGAAATGGCTCGCGCCCATGCCGGCGAGATCCACCTGCTGATCGCGGATCTGGCTTTGCCCGATATGACCGGCCAGGAGCTGGCGTCGTCCTTTCAGGCGATACATCCCGAAACACTCGCCCTGTTTATGTCCGGCTACACTCAGGACGTTGCCGTCCAGAATGGAATCGTCGCAGAGGAAGCCGGTTTTATCCAAAAACCCTTTGCTCTCTCGTCGCTGGCGCGAAAGGCTCGCGAGATTCTCGATGGTGGAACTGTTAGACTTGCGTAATGCCTCTTTCCGTCGGTGATCGCGTCGGGCCCTACGAAATCGTGTCGATGTTGGGCGCCGGAGGCATGGGGGAAGTCTACCGGGCGCACGATCCGAAGTTGAATCGCGACGTGGCCATCAAGGTCCTGCCCGCGGCCTTTGCTCAGGATGCCGCGCGCATGGCGCGCTTCCAGCGCGAGGCGCAAGTGCTGGCGTCGCTGAGCCATCCCAACATCGCGGCGATCTATGGGATGGAATCGAACGCGCTGGTCATGGAATACGTGCCCGGCCAGGAACTCCGCGGTCCTCTGCCCCTCGAAGACGCCGTGAATGCCGCGCGCCAAATCGCCGATGCGCTCGACTATGCCCACGAAAAAGGAATCATCCACCGCGATCTGAAACCCGCCAACGTCAAAATCACCGCCGCCGGACAGGTGAAGCTGCTCGACTTCGGCCTGGCGAAAGCGATGCACGACGATCCGAGCGACCCGAGCGATCCGGGTAGTAGCAACTCGCCGACGCTCAGCGCTGGCGCGACGAAAGCCGGAATGATCCTTGGCACCGCGGGATACATGTCGCCTGAGCAGGCCAAAGGCTCGGCCGTGGATAAGCGCACCGACATCTGGGCCTTTGGCGCGATCCTGTTCGAGCGCTCAGCGGCAAACGACTGATTGACGAGGCCACGGCATCCGAGGCTCTGGCCGCGGTCCTTAAGAGCGATCTCAACTTCACCGCCCTTCCGGCAACGACACCCACACACATCCGGCGCCTCATCGAGCGCTGTCTGAAGCGCGATCCACGGCAGCGTCTGCGCGATATCGGTGAGGCGCGGATCGCGCTCGAAGACCCGGTCTTGGAAAGGCTGGAGACGGCGGCGCGTCCCGGTCGTTCCTCTTCGATGGCAACGGTCCTGCTCGTGGCCGCTCTCGCGATCGCCGCGCTCGGCTGGTGGCGATGGTGGCTCGCCTCGCGTCCAGCGCAGTTGCGACCGCTGATGCGTCTGAGCACCGATGTGGGCGCGGACAAGCCGTTGGCCCGGGTTCGGAATGGAAACATGCTGGCACTGTCTCCGGACGGCACGCGATTGGCGTTCAGTTTCCGCGACGCCGACGGCAAGAACCAACTGGGAGTGAGGCGGCTGCACGAATCCTCGGTCCTCACGGTTCCCGGCGCCGACAACGTGATGTATCCGTTCTTCTCTCCCGACGGTCAGTGGCTCGCATTCTTCGCCGAAGGCAAGCTGAAGAAGTACTCGCTGGAAGGAGGCGCCACGAGTTCGTTGCAAGATATCCAGAGTCCGCGGGGCGCCAGTTGGGGTGACAACGGCGACATCGTGGTGGGCCCGGTCAATGATCATCTCTGGCGCGTGCCGTCCGCGGGCGGAACTCCCACAGCCCTGACCACGCTGAAAGTGGGGGAGCGCAGCCACCGCTGGCCCCAAGTCCTGCCGGGCAGCCGCGCCGTCCTCTTCACCGCGGAGCAAGGCGCCAGCGGGACCTTTGACGATGCCGTTCTGGAAGCCTTGATCCTGAAAACCGGTGAGCGAAAAACCATCCTGCGAGGCGGCTTCAACGGCTATTACGTTCCCACGGGACATTTGATTTACCTGCACGGAAGCACGCTCTTCGCCGTCCGCATGAATCTGGAGCGGCTCGAGACCACGGGATCGCCCGTGGCCATCCTTGAGGATGTGAACAGCGAACCGGCCTCGGGCGGCGACTTCGCCTTGTCCCAAACCGGCGCGTTTGTATACCTGCCGGGACACGCGTCTGCTACGGGATGGCATGTTTCGCTGATGACGCCGAACGGCAAGAGCCGGCAATTGCCATCCACCACGGGAATCTTCCTGACGCCTTAGTTCTCGCCCGATGGCAAGAGCCTTGCCTATAACCTGCAAAGCGCCACCGGGTACGACATCTGGGTGAGAGACCTGGTCCGCGACACGGCGTCCAAACTTACCTTTGTTCCCGGCTCGAACGAGAATGCGGTGTGGACTCCGGATGGCAAGGGCATTGTGTTTCAGGCCACCAATGAAAAGGCGCCGGGCTTGTATTACGTCCGCGCCGACGGATCGGGAGTGAACCAACGACTCACGGACGGAAAATTCGAAGACGTCCCGTTCTCGTTCTTGCCGGATGGCAAACGACTGGCTTTCGCCAGAAGAATGGAGCCGGGCAATCTCGATATCTTCACGGTCCCCGTGGATGCCGTCAGTGGCGGAATCAAACTCGGGACGCCGGAGCTCTTTCTCGGAACGCCGTTCATCGACGACACGCCGCAATTCTCGCCGAATGGGCGATGGCTCGCATACACGTCGAACGAGTCGGGCGCCTATCACGTGTACGTGCGGCCCTTTCCGTCCTCTTCCGGCCGCTGGCAGGTTTCCACCGACGGCGGACGGCGCCCGGTGTGGGCGCGGAACGGCCACGAGATCCTCTACCTGGGGATGGATAACCGAATCATGGCCGTGGATTACGTCGTCAAGGGCGACGCGTTCGTTGCCGGCAAGCACCGAGTGTGGTGCGAGACGCCGGTTCGCGATGTCGGCTTTCCCAGGACACAGTTCGACTTGTCGCCGGACGGCAAAGAGGTCGCGGTCATTCTGCAGGCGGAAGGCGCCGACCAGCAAAGCCGGCTTTCGACGCACCTGACCTTCCTGCTCAATTTCTTCGACGAGCTGCGGCGCAGGGCGCCGTAGCTACGGTACCAGCCGCAGTTCCACGGGGTGGCGCAAACGGACCCCGAGCGCACGGAGGACCTCATTCATTCGCTCCATGCTGGCAGAGTGGTAGTCTGTCGCTTCGTAACGCTGAATCTGCTGCGGCTTCAGGCCGAGCTTTGAAGCCAGCTCTTCCTGGGTTAGGCCCGACGCAATGCGCGCTTGGATCAGAGTCTTGGGCAGATCATCGAGCGAACCGATCGCAACGGTCTTGCGTTTGCCGGATCGTAGCGCCTCGTAGGCGTCGATCTCTTCGCGCAGATCGGCGAGCTGACTTTTCACGCCGTCTACCTCGGCCTTCCGCAGTACGGGATGCAGGCTGCGCTTGGGCGAAGCGATCGTCTCCTTGATCGCACGCTCGAACTTTTCCGCCTGCGCCTTTGTGATGCGATATTGTCGGTCATTCTTGATCATTGCCGCAACCTCCTGAGATCGAGCGCCACGATGCCTTTTGCGGCGCCCGTTTCTTTGTCCGTCTGAAAGAACTCCAGGAACGTCTTGCCGGTCTTGCCCTCCGGCAGATCGGCAGGAAAAAACTCACCGCCAAATCGCGCCTTCTGCCTTGCGCGCGAATCGGCGAAGTCGAGGAACACCGGATCAAGCCGGGCCGGGTCCACGCCCTCGATGGACCAGCAAGCATCGAAGTCGTTCGGCTGATCCCTTGTGGTCACGAAGCTACCGTCGATATACGCGATGCGACATCCTGCGCGCTTCAGCAGGACCAGGGCATCCTTTAGGCCACGGAGAAGGCGAACTCGGCGTTCAGTAGAACCGAATCTTCGGACCAGATCCCGCCAGGTAACCCGATGTATGCCCCGCGGGAGTTTGCCGGCATCGTCAAACTGAACCCTCATCAACACAACTATATTGTTGTGTCGTGGCGCTGTCAAGCGCGAATGAAGCTGACCCACTACCGTTTGTTGCTAACAGGTTAAGCATGCATCGCAACGTGATAAACTGAGAGCGGTTCGGCGAGACGATCACCCGTTGACGATGCCCGCCGTTCAGCGGCGCAAGCTGTTGAAAGACTAAGCCCGGAGAGGTGTCCGAGTGGTTTAAGGAGCACGCTTGGAAAGCGTGTGTAGGGGAAACTCTACCGTGGGTTCGAATCCCACCCTCTCCGCCAGAACCGTCAGACCTTCAGGTTCCAGCCCTTCCGCACTTCGGGTCTGACGTAGCGGTTCGCTTCGGGACTGTTGGTGAAGCGCATCTTTTCCCTGTCCCATTCGAGTTTGCCTTCGACGCGGGCGGCAACCACGCCGAGCAGGATCCATTCGGTGAGCGGACCCGCGACGCTGAAATTCGAGCACGATGGCTCCCCGCCCTTGGCGGCGCGGAGCCAGTCGCGGTGATGTCCAGGAGAGCGCGTCAGCCACTCGGCTGGTTGCTTTAGATCCTTCATGCGCGCTTCCGGCAGGACGCGGCAGTTCGCTGCGTAGGTGTCCGTCGTCAGGCAGCCTTTTTCACCGATGAAGACGGCGCCGTTGGCCTGCACCGATGTCGAGCCGGGCGCAGGAGGCGGCTGAACGATTCCGGCCGCGGCTGCGGCACGAATTGCCCCGAACGATCCTTCTCCGGCGATGTAAGGCTCGCTCGCGCCAAGATCGGGCGGGCGGTAAGCGGCATCCTCGCAGGCGTCATGCCAGAAGAGTTTCAGCGCGGGCATCGAGCCGCGAGCCGGAAAGTCGAAGCGTGTGACGGTCTTCTTCGGGAACATGATGGGGCTCGCGCCTTCTTTTTGGATGCACTCAACGCTGGTTGGCGCGCCGAGCTTCAGTGCCATATTGGGCGCGCCCAGGATGTGACAGGCCATGTCGCCGAGCGCGCCGCATCCAAAATCGAAAAAGCCGCGCCAGTTGAACGGCGCGTAGAAACCGAATTGCTTGTTGGCGTAGGCTTCGCCCCCCGAAGTGTAGGGACGATCCTTCGCGATGCCGAGCCACAGGTCCCAATCGAGCGTGGAAGGCGCGGCGCTCGGCGCCGGCGCCTCGGCGACTCCCTGCGGCCAGATCGGACGATTCGTCCAGGCATGCACTTCCTTCACCTGCCCGATCTCGCCCGACCATATGACCTCGGCGGCGATGCGCGCGCCGTCGTTCGAATATCCCTGATTACCCATCTGCGTCGCGACTTTGTATTTCTGCGCGGCCTCGGTGAGCAGGCGGGCTTCGGCGATCGTGCGCGTCAGCGGCTTCTCGACATATACGCTCTTGCCCCGCTCCATGCACCAAATGGCGGCCGTCGCGTGCATGTGGTCGGGCGTGGCGACGATCACGGCGTCGATGTTGGCGGCCTCCTTGTCCAGCATCTTCCGGAAGTCCTTGTACTTCGCCGCCTTCTCGTATTTCTTGTAGGTCAGCTCGGCGCGCTTGTCGTCCGGATCGGCCAGGGCCACGATGTTCTCGCTGGAGCAGCCCGTGATGTCCGACGCCGCGCGCCCACCCGCGCCGATCGAGGCGATATTCAGTTTCTCGTTAGGCGAGCGGTATCCCAACTGCTTCAGCGAAGGACTGCTGCCATATCCCGCGAGCGGCACTGCGCCGGCGAGCAACGAGCCGTAGAAGAAATAGCGTCTGGAAACTGCCATAAGGGCCTCCCAGCAACCTATATTACTCCCGTGCGATAATCCAGACCATGGCGAATACCAATTTCCAGTCCATAGACGAATACATCGGGTCGCAGCCCATTTCCGTCCGGCCGGTGCTGGAACAGGTGCGCGACGTCATCCGCAAGGCACTCCCGGGTGCCGTTGAGACGATTTCCTATCAGCTCCCTGCGTTCAAGATCGACGGCCGCCTGGTGATTTGGTTCGCCGGCTGGAAGAAGCACTATGCACTCTATCCGGGTGCGCGCGCCCCGGAGGTCTTCGCTAAGGAGCTGGAGCCTTACGAACTCAGCAAAGGGACGGTGCGATTTCCGCTCGATAAGCCGGTCCCGGTGAAGTTGATCACGCGCCTCGCCAAATTCCGCGCGCAAGAGGCTGCCGAGCAGGCGAAGAAACAAGCCAAATGACGTTCCTCCGGACGGTGGCCCGGATCGCGGTGCTGGCGGGAGCGGCCGGCTGTGTGACTCTGCTGCTCCAGGCGGGCCGGCGCAATCAATCCTGGCTGTTGCTGGTGCTCTTCACAATTTGGGAGATTGCCCCGTTCGCGGCTCTGGCGATAGCGGATGCGCTTTCAACCGGCTGGTCCGCTCGAATGCGGGGCACGCCTTACGGAT
>CAZRND010000086.1:0-16436 GCA_964601345.1 uncultured Acidobacteriota bacterium
AATCCCTTCCACTCCGTCGCCGGATTGCTGCCGTCCACGGGCTTCGTCCAGTCGAAGGCGGTATCGCGGCGGGGGATGTAGTTCCCGTGGAAGTAGGCAATGTCGCCGTCGGCGTCGGCGAAGATCGTGTTGTTCGACGAGTTCGCCTGCAGCTCCATCGCCTTCCAATAGTCTTTGTAATTCTTCGCCTTGGTGCGCTGGAAGGACTGCATCAGGGCTTTCACGTGCTCCTGCATGATGCGGAAGCTGACCCACTTGCCGTCGAGCTCGCGCACGACGGGTCCGTGATGCGTGCGATAGACGGTGAACTTCTTTTCCGCCATGCCGGAGGCGGTCTTGTAAGGTACGGAAATCTCCGCGGATTCCACCGGACGCATCTCCGCGCCGTACTTGTAGAAGTAGCGGCCGTCCTTCTTCTCCACGGTTTCGAGATACTCGTCCACCGCATCCACGCCGCTCGACGTGTGCATCCATCCGGCGCGGCTGTTGAATCCCTGATAGATGAAAAACTGTCCCCACGTCGATGCGCCGTAAGCGTCGAGGCCCTCCTGGCTGGTCATCTGCAGCTCGGAACGGAAGAAGAACGAAGTATGCGGATTGATCAGCAACAAAGCGTGATGCGATGCCGTATTCGAGGGAGCAACGGCGGCGCCGTTCGATCCGCCCGGCTCCGGCTCCGACCATTCTTCCATTTGCGGCGCGGGTTCCGGAGCGGGAGCGGTCTTGGCATAGAACATCTGGAGCTGGCCGAGATTGATCCGGTCGATGTCGCCGCCGAGAGGGACGCTCCCCTCGGTGAAGCTCAGAGCCATCCACGGTTCAAAATGTCTGATCACGCGCGGCGTAACCTCGGGATGCTTGTAGAGGTAATAGTTCAACCCGTCCGCGAAGGCGTCCATGAGTTTCTTCAGCCACGCGGGGCCGGCCTCGTATTCCTTCTTCAAGGCGGCCGGGTCGATGAACAGTCTCATCCGCAGGTCCTGCATCACGCGAGCCTCGCCCTCGGCTTCGGCGAGCCGCCCGAGCGAGGTGACGTAGTTCGTCTCGATGCGGTTGAAATCGTCCTCGGCCTGAGCGTAAATCGCGCCGAAGACCGCATCGGCGTCGGTCTTGCCGTAGACGTGGGCGACACCCCAATCGTCGCGGATGATGGTGATGCCTTTGGCTTGCCGCTCCCATCGAGCGACGTCGGGATTCCCGGCAGCGGCCAGGACGAAGAGAATCGTGGAAAGGATGCGCATATCCGCCTTTACATCTTTGCGATTTCGGCCAGCAGCGCCGCCAGGGCGCGCCGAAATGCGATCGGGGAATCGACGTCGAAGAGCCGCGGCTTGAGCGGCTTCAAAGTGGACTCCAGATAATCGTCGAGTGGCGAGGGCCGGGGCGGCGGAGCGACGGCAATCATGTCCGGGGTCACGACCTGCCCGGCGTTTCGCCGGGGCGCGTTCGTTCCAACGGAAGTTCCGGCGGCGCCCCTGCCCGTCGGGTTCGCTGCTCCCGGCACTACTATGGGAGCCTGTACAGCGGTGGAAGTGGCTGAGGGAGTAGGCCGCGGCGCCGCCCAGGAATAGCGAATGTAGAAGACTTTGCAGTTCTCATTGCCGGGCGTGGTGATGGGATGTAACGCCACCTTGTCGCCGAAGACCATCGGACCGCTCAGCACGATCAGGATGTGCGGCGGCTCGTCCGGCTCGAGCGCCGCTTCTACGTGCTTTCCGACTTCTTCCAGGAAAAACTCGGCGCGTTGCTCCCGGCTGGCGAGCGACTTCACGTCCACGACATTGGGATCGACCGAGGCGAGCGATTCCCGCAAGTGGCTCCAGTCGAGCTCGCGCACCCAGGGCTGCTCGAAGATCACGCGGCGGCGCGTCAGGTCGAGCAGCGTGACGCTGATCGTTCCTTCGAGCGGATCGATCTGCGCCAGCGTCCGCAACGCGGGCAGCAGCGTCCCCATGTTCAATTCGTTGATGCGGCCGGAGACGCCGGTAGCTTCCGTCGGCGTTGTGTTTACCAGCACATCGATCTTTACGGCTTGCGACGTGTCCACCGGCAAGTGCAGGCGACCGTTCAGAGAGGGCTGGTACCACCGGTCCGGCGGGTCGACGGGCGCCAGGAACTCCACGTCCGGCAGATCGCGCCAGGCCCGCGGCAGGGGATCTCCCTGGATGCCGGCGACGTCGAAGGTGTGCCGCGCCGCCGCTCCTTCGCCGGTGACCGAATCCCCCACGCTGACATACGCGGCGTAGTGGCCGGGAAGCACGAAAAGGTCCTGCGCAAAGAAAATGTCCTGCGGGCGCGCGCCTGTAACCTTCTCGGTGCTGACGCCGCCGGTCGATTTGTAGCGGACACCCTTGCGATCGACGATCTCGATCTCGATGTCGAGCTGCCCCTGTCCCTTGAGCTTGGCGATCGCGGCGCCGTCGATTCGTACGGTGATGGTGGTCCGCAGGCGCTGATGATTCGAGAGGCGCGGAGGCGACATCTCCACGCGGAAGGGAAGCTGCTGCGCGCCGGCCGCGACCGCGAGCGACACAGCAAGCAGAAAGGAAACGCGGATGCGGCGCCCCAACATCCCTAACAAACTACCACGATTTCTAGTTGACGACGGGAATGTCGACCGAACCCAAAATGCCGGTGGCCAGGTCGCGCACCGCCAGCCGCGCGCGGTGGGACTTGGGCGGGCCTTCCAACTCTACGTTGAAGATGATGCCCACCTGAAGCATTTGCGCATATTGCTCTCGCGTGAGATGAAAGCGCAAAGCCCTGTTGAACTGGCTCAGGGGCTCGCCCTGGTCGTCGCGCACCACGCCGAGCATTTCTATAGCGGCCTTCCACTGGCCGCCTTCTTCCACAAAGCTGACTTCGCGCGCGTCCATGACGACTCGCACCAGGAATCGGCGCTTCTCTGCGCTCGGCTGCTCGATCACCTTGGCTAGGATCCCGAGTCCGGTGGACACAAGCGGGCCGTTGATGGCGTTGACCATCATGGCGCGGCTCAGCTTGGGATCGTTGTTCTCGCCCGGATAGGCATAATACCCCTTGCGGTAGCGGATTTCCGTCGAGGAACGGTTGACCTTGACCTTGATGTCGCGGAATCTCCCGTCCCACTGGTCGTGTGACGGCGAGTAGGCCAGGACGTAGGTGATCTTCGTGTCTTCCATGGCCGAACGGACCGCGCCGGCGATGTCGTTCGTATTCATGAAGGCGCGTCCGCCGGTGCGGTCGGCCACTTCGTGCATGGCGGATTGCGTCTGGAAGATATTGCTCTGGGCCCGCTGGTCCACGGGTGCGGGTCCGCCTCGGCCGGGGCGGCTCGTGGAGGCCGCGGACATGCTCGGCATATAGGCGAATGGGCCCATCAAGCCGCGGGCGTCCACCGGGTAGATCGCCAGGCCCACGTCGTTCAGCGTCCGCACGGTTCGCTGCATCTCTTCGCTAAAGCTTTGGAATTCCGGAGCGGGTAGTTCGCCCGGGCGCAGACCCACGTAGACGGGAAATCCCGCAGACAGCCAGATCAGATTCTTTCGCCCCGGCATTCCCGCCAGGTGATTGGCGATGGTCTGCAGGGCCTTGAGCGTCACTTGGGTTCGCTGGGCCTGATAGAAGTTGGCCATATTCTCGTTGCTGCGGTCGAGAAACGCGTCGAGCTCATCGATGCCGCTGTTCGCGTCTTCGTAGCTGGAAGCGGCTTCCTGCGCCGAGTGTTGATTCTTATGCCGGGCCAGAGCCCGGAGCAGCGACTCGACGTCGCTGGTGAAGTCGTGCAGGACGTGCAGGCGACCGGTCAGCGTATAGATGGCAACACGATCTCCGGGCTGGAGCTGATTCAAAAACTTGATGACGCCTTCCTTGGCATAGTGTTGGTCGGTGAAAGGCGTATTCAGGCTGTCGAGCAGGATTGCGGTCAGCGAGTTTGGCAACGCCATCAGGTGCGACGTTCCCCCGCTCTTGGAATTGGCGTAACGGTTCGAGACCACACCCTCCGGTAACGGCGGCGCTTTGGGCGGCGGGGCCTCCGCCGATTCCATCGAGAAGAAGCGGATTCTCTGCTCCTGGCCCTTATCGAGCAAAGTAAAATCTTCTTTTTTGAGATCGGCGATGGGCTGGCCCTTTTTGTCGTGCACCACGACGCTCACCTGCACGATGCGCGTCGTGACTTTGACGACGGTCTCGGGCTTTTGCGGCGGGGCCTCCTGCGCCGCGAAGAGAAGCAGAGCCCAGGGGAGGATCATCCCTGCCATCTTACCCCAGTCTTGTTTCGTTTGACCTTTCTTCGCCATTCCCGTAAAATCTGGTCATTTATGGCAAAAAAGAAGAAAGCCGCCAAAAAGGCGAAAACAACCAAGAGCAGGCTGGTTCACGCGGCCCGCACGATCGGCACGGCGCTCGGTACCCTGACCGTGCAAGCGGAAGCAATCGCCGCCAAGGCTCGGGAAGTCCTCCCGACGGCCAAGGAAGCGCAGGGCTTCGTCAACGAGATGGTGGCCGCAAAGAACAGAGCCATTGCTCAGATCAAGGACTCGTCCAAAGCGCGCAAGAAGTGATTTCCGCAAGCACTCCCGAAGGCAATCGCGGCGGGCTGTCGATGGCCGGCAGGCTCCTCGCGATTCTCCTGCTTGCGGGAGCGCTTCCCGCGCAAGAGCCGGCCGTCTTCAAGATGACCACGCGCCAGGTGCAGGTAAGCATCGTGGTGCACGACAAGAAGGGGCAGCCGGTCGCCGATCTCACGAAAGAAGATTTCGTTCTTTACGATAAGGGCCAGGAGCAGCAGATTCGCTTCTTCGCCAAGGAGACCAGCCTGCCTCCCGCCGTGCCGAAGGGACTCGCGCCCGGCATCGTCAGCAACCGCGTCACTCCCGGGGCGAACGGCAGCACCCAACAGCTCTCCGTCGTACCCACGGCGCTCACCGTGATTCTGATCGACGGCTTGAACACGAAATTTGCGGACGTGCAGAACGCCGAGCAAGCCCTGGTGGAATTCATGGCGGAAGTGCGGCCGAGCGATCCGGTTATCGTGTACGGCCTGACGGATTCCTTGCGACTCCTGCGTCCGGAAGCCCCCCAAGGCATGCCCGACCTGTTGAAGCGATTTCTGATGCAGGCAAGCGCGGCGATCCCGCTCGACCAGCAGCGGCGAGTGCTCACCACGCTGGATGCGCTGCGGACCATCGCCGGAAACGTCGCCGGCATCCCGGGGCGCAAGAATCTGGTCTGGCTGACGGACGGATTCCCGGTCCTCTCGGGGCTGACGCCCTCGGGCCGCATGGGACGCAATTTCCAGAACTACCAGCAGGACGTGCAGCGCACCGTGCAGGTTCTCGACAACGTAAACGTGGCGATCTATCCGGTCGACGCGCGCGGCGTCATCGGCACGTTCGATATGTCGCCGAGCACCGCGCCCTCCACGCGGACGCGAAGCCGGCGCGGCGCAGCGGCCATGGATGCGGCGGCCAAGCAGGATATCTTTTTGAGTGAAGGAACCATGACCGACGTGGCGGAGCGCACCGGCGGCCGCGCCTTCATGAACAGCAACGATCTCACCGGCTTTATCCGCCAGGCCGTGGCGGACACGCGCATCAGTTACGCCATCGCTTATTCGCCGACGCACGATCAGTGGGACGGCCGCTTCCGCGAGATCAAGGTCAAGGTCAAAAGACCGGGCCTCGAGGTGCGCACCCGCAAGGGTTATTACGCATTCCCGCAAGCGGGCGGGCAGGAGGCAAGACAATCCGCGCTCGATAGCGCCATGAACAGCCCGCTCGATTCCACGGGACTTGGCCTGATGGCCAAGCTGGTCACGCGCCCAACCAAGCAGAGTCCGCTGGCCGGGCTCAGCTTTGTGCTCGATGCCAACGACATCACCTTCCGCCAGGACGACCAAGGACTTTGGACCGCGGAACTCGACGCCACCATGGTGGTCCGCGACGACCAGGGCGTGGCTCTGAACCGCCGGAGCCAGGCGGTGCGCGTGCGTTTGAAGCAGGACCAGTACGATCAGTTGCGCAAGACTGGAATGCTGGCACTCAGCGCGGACGTCGACGCGCCGGCGAACTCGGCCCGCGCCCGCCTGGTGGTTCGGGATCTGGCGACAGGAATGATGGGATCGGTGGACGTTCCTTTCGGCGCCACCGACTAGGGCGGGGGACGATCGCCGGCCTCCCGCTGCCGCGCCTCGAGCTCCGCCTTCAACTTACGGATCAAGCCCGCGTATTTCGGATCGTGGTAGAGATTGTGCATCTCACGCGGATCGTTCCGCACGTCGAATAATTCCCAATCGGGCTCGGTGTCCGGCGGATTCGAGCCGGTCATCCCCAGCGGCTTGCCGTAGTAGTAGATGAGCTTCCAGCGATCCGTTCGCAACCCGTAGTGCGCGGGCACGTGATGATCGTTGGTGTTGTGCATCCAATAGCGGTAATACATCGACTTTCGCCAGCCGTGCACGGAGTGACCCTCGACGTTCGCTCGGAAGCTGCGGCCCTGCATTTCGGCGGGCGCGCGTGCGCCAGCGTAGTCGAGGAACATCGGCGCGAAATCGATGTTCAGGATCATGTCGCGGTTCACCGATCCCGGCCGGATCGCGCCCGGATAACGCATCAGGAAGGGCATGCGCAGGGATTCCTCGTACATCAGGCGTTTGTCGAACCAGCCGTGATCGCCGAGGAAGAATCCCTGGTCCGAGGTGTAGATCACGATGGTGTTCTGCGCGAGATTCTCGGCGTCGAGATAATCGAGCACGCGGCCGACGTTGTCGTCCACGCTGCGGATGCAGCGCAAATAATCCTTGATATAGAGCTGGTAGCCCCACTTGCGAAGTGCATCGCCCTTGACGCCCGCCGGAAAGGGCTGCTTCACGTCAGTCTGGTTCATGTCCTCGCCGACCTTCATGGTGACCGCCGCGACGCTGCGCGCGCGACCTTCGTAGTGGTCGAACAGGTTGTCGGGCTCGGGGATCGTTTCGCCCGCAAGCAGGTTTTTGTATTTCGGCGACGGCTCCCAGGGCCGGTGCGGCGCCTTGTGATGGCTCATCAGGAAGAACGGCTTTCGCGGATCGCGTTGCTTCAGCCAGTCGAGCGTGAAATCGCCGATCAGGTCGGTGCAGTATCCCTCGTACTTCTTGCGGCCGCTGCTGCTGATAAAAGTCGGATCGTAGTAAACACCTTGTCCCGGCAGGATATTCCAGTAGTCGAATCCGGCGGGATCGGTTTGCAGGTGCCACTTGCCGATCATCGCCGTCTGGTAACCGGCATTCTGCAATTCCTTCGCAACGTGATTGCGCTTCGGATCGAGCGCGTCGTTCAGCGTGTAGACGCCGTTGCGGTGACTGTATTGTCCGGTGAGGATCGCGGCGCGGCTCGGCGTGCAGATGGAATTGGTGCAGAAGCAATTGGTCAGGCGCACGCCGCCTTGCGCGATGCGATCGATCTGCGGAGTGCGGTTGATGCGGCTGCCGTAGGCGGAAATGGCGTGGGCGACGTGATCGTCCGCCATGATGTAGAGGATGTTGGGCTGCTGCCGTTGCGGCACGCGAAGTGCCGCCGCACCAAGAAGTCCTAGGAAGTCTCGCCTGCTGAAATCAGTTCTCAGTCGGGACCTTCTCGCAATGGTCGATCACCAGGTGGTCCACGGGACCCTTCTTCGACTCCAGCTTGAGCCCTAAATCGCTCTGGATCGCCGCGAAGATGGTTGGACCCGGCGCGAGATCCGCGCCGCCGTCACCGGCGCCGGCTCCAGCGCCGCCAACTGCCGCCGGAGGCGGAGGCATCCCGCCGCCGGGGCCGGCCATGATCATCACGCCCCTTCCTCCGTCCATGCCACCCATCCGTTCAGGCGCAAAAGATAGAACGAAATCGTATTTTCCCTTGAGTCCAGTGCCGTCAATCACGGGCCGGCCCACCTGATTGGATAACCTTTGGGCAAAATCCGCCATGGTCGTCCGCGACTCCCTCATGCGGGCGCGGCCGTTCATAACCATCATCCCCCCTCTCATGCCGGGCGGTAGGACCGGATAACCATCCTTATCCAACTGGGGAGGGCCACCCCGAAGTCCGGGCGGCGGAAACGCGGGAGGCGCATCTTCGGAGGCAGGCGGCTCAGGATCGGATTCCTTCAACTTGTGGCCGCCCTTGGCCACGACCAGCTCGTAGATGGGCAATTCCTTTGTGTCATGGTGCAGCGTCAGCTTGAAACGCTCTTCGAGCAGGCTCTGCAACATCAGCCGGTACTCTTCCTTAGTGGCTCCTTCCGGCACTTTTGCCTTGACGTCGAAGCGCGCCTCATTCAGCCAGTTCGGGCCGTTGATCTGATAAGGCCGGACATCGTAGGCCTCGGTCAGCAGCATGAACAGCGAGGCGTTGTCGAAGGTGATTCGCGTAGGGTCCTTCGTGCCGGGCCCGCCGCTCCTTCCCATGCGAAACATGATGCGCCCGCCGCCGCCCATCTCGGGAGGCGCGGCCGCCCGCACCGAGGCCACCTCAAACGAAGGTTTTGGCTTTGCCGCCTGCCCGTACGCTCCGCAACCTAAGGAAACAGCGAGAACGATTCCGGTGATAACGCGCATATTGCCTCCCAGTCGAGGTTAGTATACAACCACTTGATGAGACGGTTCTTGCTCGCGTTAGTTTTCTCGATTTTTCTCGTGGCGCAAGAACCTTCGCGGTTCGACAAGCTGCGCGGCGAGTACGGGCCGTATCGCGCCAACAACGACCTGCTCTTCTATCATCTCGATATCCGCGTCGACCCGGAGAAGAAATTCATCAGCGGCAAGACCGTCATCCGCTTCCGGATGCTCCAGGACGGCACGCGCATCCAGCTCGACCTGCACGCGGCGCTGAACGTGGACAAGATCCTGCTCGGCGCGACGGCGCTCAAGTACGAGCGTGATTCCGGCGCCGTCTTCGTGGATTTTCCCGAGATGCTGCGTGCCGGCCGCGAGTACACCATCGAGTTTTACTACTCGGGAAATCCGCTCGAGACCGGGCGCTTCGGCGGCATCGCCTTCCGCAAGGACCCTGCGGGCCGTCCGTGGATCAATACCGCTTGCGAAGGCACGGGCGCGAGCCTCTGGTGGCCGAACAAAGATCAATGGCGCGACGAAGTCGAGAGCATGCGCATCAGCGTGGCGATCCCGAACGATCTGGTGGATGTATCGAACGGCAAGTTCCTCGGCAAGACCGATCTCGGCGACGGCTACACTCGCTGGGACTGGCTGGTGCAGTATCCCATCAACAATTACGATGTTTCGCTGAACATTGGAAAGTACGAGCATTTCGCGGACCGGCTCGGCAACGTGCCGCTCGATTTCTATGCATTGCCGGAAGATTTGGAAAAAGCCAAAAAGCAATTTGCGCAGGCCACAGGAATGCTGAAGGCCTTCCAGCACTACTTCGGCGAATATCCATTTCGGAAAGACGGATACAAGTTGATCGAAGCGCCGTACTCCGGCATGGAGCATCAGAGCGCGGTCACCTACGGCAATCATTTCGCGAACGGATATCTTGAGCGCGACTGGACCGGGGTCGGCATCAGCACGCGCTTCGATTTCATCATCATCCACGAGAGCGCCCACGAGTGGTTCGGCAACAGCGTCACGGCCGCCGACGTCTCAGACATGTGGATTCACGAGGGCTGGGCTACGTATCTCGAGTGCCTCTACGTGGAGTACATGTACGGCCACGCCGATTACTTGAAGTACACCAACGGCTACAAGGCGCGAGTGCGGAATACGCAGCCGATCCTTACGCCGCGCGGCGTGAACCGGAGCCCGTCGCAGGATCAGTATTTCAAGGGCGCGCTCTTTCTGCACACGCTGCGCAGCGTGGTGAATGACGACAAGCGTTGGTGGAAGCTGCTCCACGGTTATTACCAGCACTTCAAGTACAAGACCATCCTGACCGAAGACGTGATCGGATACTTCAATCAGAAGGCGGGAATGAATCTGACTCCGATCTTCGATCAGTACCTGCGCCACACGGCGTTGCCGGTACTGGAACTGAAGTTTAGCGCGGGCGAGGTGGCGTATCGGTGGAAGGCGGACGAAGCGGCGTTTGCGATGCCGGTGCGTGTGGGCAAGCGAGATCAGTGGCAGATCGTCCGGCCAACTACGAACTGGCAGAGCATGAAGACGCCGCTCGGCAAGAACGACTTCGAAGTGGCCACCGATCTCTACTTCGTCAACGTCACAAAGATCGATCAGTAGCCCGGCGGCGGCGTGAACCCGCCGTTCTGTCTCGCCAGCAATCCGGCCAGGCGGATCGGCGTGGCATCCTCGAGATACGGTCCGAGAATCTGAATCCCCACGGGCAGCCCGCTCGCCGTTTTGCCGGCGGGCGCGACCGTCGCCGGGCATCCGGTGATGATCGATACGCTCATATACGACGTCAGCCCGGGGAGATACGGCATTTGTCGCTCTGGCGTCTTCAAGACGCGCGTCGCCTGGGGAGAGTGGTCGTGCGGGAAAGCCGGTACCGGTAGCGCAGGAAGAAGAAACGCATCCACATTTTCAAAGTATTTCTGCCAGGCTGCACGAAAGGCCAGCCGTCTCAAGTTCTGCCGTTGCCAGGTTGCGAAGTCGGTAAGCGATCCGGCCGCAAAGGGATCGTTCTTGTTGGCGGCGAATTGGGCGCGCTGCCGGGCCTGCTCCTCGGGCGGCGAGACGCTGAAGGTAAATGCCGAGAGCAGGAAAGCGAACGTGCCGTACAGATCGAGTAACGAAAAACCCTTCGGCCATCCCTGCTGCAATTTGGCTCCTCCCTTCTCAAGCGCGCGCACGGCCGACTCGAGCGCGGGCTTGATTTCGGAAGACACCGGCATGAACGGATCGTCGATGATGTAGCCGACGCGAAAGTCGCTGAGCCGCTCATGACGCGGGGCAGGGAGCCGCCACGAGTAGGCGGCCGAATCCGGCGGCTCGGGACCGCCGATCACTCGCAACGCCCGCTCGAGGTCCTCGGCCCGGCCAACCCGCCGACCGGAAACCCCCAGCATCGTCGACCATCCGGGATTGCCCGGAACTCCGCCCGGCGAATGCCCGCGATCGGGAACAAGATCGAGCGTCGGTTTGTGGCCGAAGATTCCGCAGCAGTGCGCGGGCGCGCGAATGCTGCCGCCGATATCCGAGCCCATCCCGAGAAATCCCAGGCCCGCCGCCAGAGCTGCCGCCGTCCCTCCCGATGACCCGCCGGGCGTACGCGTCACATCCCACGGATTGTTCGTTGTGCCGTAGATGTCGTTGTAACTCTGTCCGTCCATCAAGTTCAGTGGAACGTTGGTTGCGCCGACGATCACGGCGCCGGCGTCGAGCAGGCGCCGGACCGGTGTCGAGTTGGCGGGCGCTTTCGAGTCTTTGAGCGCCGGGATTCCCCAGGTGCAAGGCCTTCCTGCGATTCCAAAGCTCTCCTTGATGACCACGGGCACGCCGGCCAGCGGCCCGAGTTTTCGCTTCGCGGCTACGGCTTCGTCTACGCTGCGCGCTTTCGCCATCGCTTCATCGCGCATTTGGTAGACGAAGGCGTTCAGCTTGGGCTGGAACTTGTCGATCCGCTCGAAGACATGCTTTGTCAGCTCGGTGGAGGAAGTCTTGCGTGAGGCGATCGCCGCCGCAGCGTCCACCGCGGACCCGAAGTCGGAGTCGAAAGGCGCAGGAGCGGCGGTCGCTTCTGTACGCGGTCTTACTAAGGATGCAGCGATGAGTGCGAGCGAATCACGACGTGTCATAGACCGGATTATAGTCCGGGCCGTGCTACCATGAAAGCATGCTGAAACCGACCGCCCTTCGCATCTCAATGTGCCTGCTAGTGGCCGCAGCCGCTTTTGGCCAAGCCATTTCCGCACCCGCCACGCCGCCGTTGCCGTCCTTTGATGTCGCGACAGTAAAGCCGGCCGGCACACTCGATCCGCAGAAGATTATGTCGGGACAGATGCGCATCGGCATGAAGGTGGACGAGGCAATGGTGGACATCGGCAGCCTGTCGCTCATGGATTTGATGACCATCGCTTTCAAGGTGAAGTCCTATCAGATCTCCGGTCCCGATTGGATGAGCAGCGAACGCTTCAGCATCCAGGCCAAGATTCCGGAAGGCGTGAAGAAGGACCAGGTGCCGGAAATGCTGCAATCGCTGCTGGCGGAGCGATTCAAGCTGACCTACCACCGCGAGGAAAAGGAACAGCAGGTCTACGCGTTGATCGTCGGCAAGAACGGACCCAAGCTGAAAGAGTCGCCGCCCGATCCGCCCGCGCCGGCGGAAGGCACTCCTCCACCGCCTCCCGCGAAGGGGGAAACCGTCATTGGGACCGGCAACGAACAAGTTCGGATCAACCGCAGCGCTGACGGACAGGGCGCGGTGGTTCGCAGCGCGGGAACCGGCAACATGAAGATGACCATGGAAGGCGGGATGATGCACATGGCAGCGGAGAAGATGTCCATGGAGGCTTTCTCCCAGATGATCTCGCGCTTCGTGGACAAACCCGTGGTGGATATGACGGAGCTCAAAGGAAATTTCCAGGTGGCGCTCAACCTTTCCATGAGCGACATGATGAATGCGGCCAAGGCCAGCGGTATGGGAGGGAACGTCATGGTCATGCAGCATGGCGGCGGACCTCCCGGGGCCGGACCCGCTGGGGATGCCGCGAAAATGGCGGAATCAGCCTCCGATCCCTCGGGCGGCTCGGTCTTCCAGAGCGTGCAGGCCCTGGGTCTGAAGCTCGATCCGCGCAAGTCTCCGGTGCAACGCGTCGTCGTGGATCACATGGAAAAAGTGCCCACGGAAAACTGACCGCCACGGCTAGACTGCGGGAACACGCTCGCGCCAAGCGGTGTCTAAACCGGAATGCGAATCCCATTTCTTCTCTTGGTTGGCTTCCTGTGTCCCTTCCCGGCGCAGGCGCAGGGGGAGCAAGAACCGTTACAAGCCGTCATCAAACTCTTCGATTCGCACCAGATCGTCATGCTGGGCGAACTGC
This sequence comes from uncultured Acidobacteriota bacterium, assembly GCA_964601345.1. Classification (GTDB taxonomy): domain Bacteria; phylum Acidobacteriota; class Terriglobia; order JAJPHL01; family JAJPHL01; genus CAZRND01. The sequence continues at coordinate 12,958 of CAZRND010000086.1, forward strand.
ACGGGTCGATTCAGGAGCACGAACTGCTCAAGAAACTCGCGGCCTCGCCGGACTTTGCCGCCCGCGTCAACGACATTGTGGTGGAGACGGGGAACTCGCTCTTTCAGAGCGTGCTCGATCGTTATGTCGCCGGCGAGACGGTCCCTATGGATCAGTTGCGCCGGACTTGGGAAGATGTAGTTGGCGCGCCTGGCGGGACGCCAACTCCTCCCTACCACGGGCTGTTCGACGCCGTCCGTCGGGCAAATCAGAAGCTTCCGAAAGATCGCCGGCTGCGCGTGCTCGCGGGCGATCCGCCGATTGATTGGTCGCGCGTTCAGGGGCGGGAAGACATTGCGCCATTTCTCCCTTTCCGCGACGAGCACTACGCCTCGGTGGTCCGCTATGAAGTGCTGGCCAGGCGGCGACGTGCTCTGCTGGTGATGGGCGCGGGACATTTTCAGCGGCGCGAGGGCAAGCCTGGACTGATCGAGCAGCAGATGCTCGCGGCGTTCGTAAAGCCTTATGTCGTGATTCCTGGAAGCAATATCGTGGGGACGTATGACGATCTCGATCCGCGCTTCGAGCAAAAGCCTTGGCCCTGGTTGATGGAAATCAAGGGAACATGGCTGGCCGGTCTCCCTCGAAGACAGGACGCACCGGTCATCGGGTTTCCGGCCATCGGGAGTAATCCTGCCCCAGCCGGAACGTGGGAGCAGACGGCTGACGCCTTCCTGTTTCTAGGTCCGCGGGAAATGCTCAAGCAGGGCGGGGAGGCTTTCGATCTCGAGGGGACACCCTACGGAAACGAACTGCGCCGGCGATGGAAGATCCTGTTCCCCAAGCCGCCTGAATCGCTTCCGAGATCCGACGGGCGTGAACGCCCGCTCTTTGAGCGCGTACAAGTGCCCGCGCCAGCCTTGCCGCGGTGAGCGGGCAACAGCTCTTGGTCTTACCGCGCTGCCCAAGCCATGCCGTCGGGATTTTTCCCGGCGTCGAGCTGGCCCGAGACTTCGAGCGTCTTCAGATCGATAATCGCGACATAGCTATCCGGCGTACAGGCCACGAAAACTCGCGCTCCGTCCGGCTGCATCTGGATGCCGGCGGCGCCGTGTCCAATTTTCACGCGCTTCACTTCCGCTCTCGTTGCCGCGTCGAAGATCGCCACGTCCGTGCCGCGCAAGGCCGACACGAAGACCAGCTTCCCATCCGGCGTGAACTTCAGCCGGTTGGCAGTGGGCACGTTGGCGTTCAACGTCTGCGTGACTCGCTTGGCGGCGACGTCGATCACGGAGATGGTGCCGTCCCCGGCGTTCGCGGCCCAAATCTCTTTCCCGTTGGGTGAAACGTCGAATCCTTCCGCGCCACGTCCCACGGGAATGACAGTCTCTTCCCAATCTCCAAGAGGTGTGCCGCCCGGTCCGCGCCCGCCGCCCGTAGCGGTCTTGTCGATGATGGTCATCGTCGCCGAGGTGATGTTCGACGTCACGATCCGCTTGGCGTCGTCGAAAACGTAAATCATGTGGGTACGATTTTGGCCTGTGCCGAGCAGCCAGTCGACTTTCTTCGTCGCCGGGTCGTAACTGCCGATGATCTTCGCCAATTCCGCAGTGAACCAGAGCTTGCCGGCCACAAACATCAGTCCGTGCGGCGCGCGAAGCGGTCCGAGATCGATCGGCGGCAGCGCTTTTTGCTCCACCAGATCGACCGGAGTGATCGTGTTATACGTCCCGCCGCCGTAGTTCGAGATGAACGCGAGCTTGCCGTCCGACGATGCGATGACTTCATGCGGATCGGGTCCCGAAGGCACTTTGGCGACTATCTTCATCGTCGTTGGATCGACAATCGCCAGCGTCAAATCGCCCTTCGAGAGAACCAGCAGCGCTTTCGCGGGCGTAGTCTCGGCCGCGGCGGCCGAGGCGAGCAGAAGAAACACGGCGCAAATTTTGACTTTCATGATGCCCAAATATAACCCACCCGGCATGATCACGGACGACACTCGGCGGCGATTTCTCGGACACTTTGCGGGTCTCGGGCTGGGCGGCACTCTCCTTCCCGGCGTGCTATGGGCGCAGGCGCAGCAGGCCGGCGCACAAAAGATCACGCCCGAAATGCTTAAGGCCGCGCTGGGCGTTTCCGGCCTCTCTTTCAGCGAGGAAGACCAGAAGGCCATGCTGCAGGGCGTGAACCGCAGCCTGACCGGCTACGAAGACCTGCACAAATTCCCGATTCCCAACGACATTGCTCCGCCGTTCTACTTCAGCCCGATCGTGCCGGGCATCAAAGTGAACCGGACCCGCGAGCCCCTGCGCTTCAGCGTCCCGAAAGTGAAGCGTCCCGCGAATCTCGAGGACGTGGCCTTCTGGCCCGTCACCCAGCTTTCGCAGTTGGTCAAGACCCGGCAGGTCACCTCGCTCGAGCTGACCGAGATGTGCCTGGCGCGCCTGCACAAGCACAACGCTAAGCTGAATTGCGTCGTGACGTTTCTCGACGACCTGGCCATCGAGCAGGCCAAGCTGATGGACCGCGAGATCGCCAGCGGGAAGTACCGGGGTCCGCTGCACGGGATTCCGTGGGGCGCGAAGGACATCATCGCGGTGAAAGGCTACAAGACCACGTGGGGCTGCGCGGCGTACAAGGACCAAGTGATCGATGAAGACGCGAGCGTGGTGACGATGCTGCGCCATGCCGGCGCGGTGCTGCTGGCGAAGCTCACCTCGGGCGAGCTGGCGCAAGGCGACCAGTGGTTCGGCGGCCGCACCAACAATCCTTGGAATCCCGAAGAAGGATCGAGCGGATCGTCGGCCGGTCCGGCCTCGGCGACCGCGGGCGGCTTGGTGGGATTCGCGATCGGCACCGAGACCAGCGGATCGATCTTGAGTCCATCGGTGCGTTGCGGCGCGACCGGCTTGCGTCCCACGTTTGGGCGCATCAGTCGCAACGGCGTGATGGCGCTCTCCTGGACCATGGACCGCCTGGGTCCCATCTGCCGGTACTCGGAAGACTGCGCGCTGGTGATGAGCGCAGTCGCCGAGCCGGACAACCGTGACATGAGCGTCTCGGATGTTCCATTCAACTGGAATGCGCAACTCGATTTCCGCAAGCTGCGCGTCGGTTATCTGAAGGATGCCTTTTCGGACGTCCGTGATTTGGTTCTGCGACAGAACGACGAGAAGACCATCGAGCAGGTCCAGTCGTTGGGAGTAAAGCTCATCCCGATGACCGTGCCGGAGTGGACTCTAAACGCCCCGGCCTTTGGAGCGGAGTCAGGAGCATTTTTCGACGAGCTGGTGCGCTCCGGCCGGGACAAGCAAATCGCCAATGCCGGCCGCGCCAATGGATTTCGCAGCAGCCGTCTGATTCCCGCCGTGGAGTACCTGCAGGGACAGCGCGTGCGAACCATGATGATGATGAAGCTTGCCGAAGCGACCAAAGACGTGGATGTGTATCTTGTGCCGGCCAGCGCGGGCGGCGGCCCGGGCGCCGGCGCGGGGCGCGGC
>CAZRND010000087.1:0-16405 GCA_964601345.1 uncultured Acidobacteriota bacterium
AACTCCTCGGGATCGGCCGCCGGCGCGTCGAACTCGCCCGGCGGCGCCGGATCGGTCGCGAAGTTCGCGACGATCTCGCGCGCGATCCGCAATCCGTCGAGCTCGCTTTCGGCGAGATAATCCGAAAGGCCGGAGACGCGCGAATGCATGTCCGCGCCGCCGAGCGATTCTTCGTCTTCCACTTCGCCCGTGGCCATCTTCACCAGCGGCGGTCCGGCCAGAAATACCTTGGCCTGGTTTTTAACCATCACCGTGTAGTCCGACATGCCGGGCAAATACGCGCCGCCCGCGGTGGAGTTTCCGAAGACGACGGAAATGGTCGGGATGCGCTGCTTCGACCGCCGCGTGATCTCGCGGAAGCCGCGTCCGCCGGGCACGAAGATTTTGGCTTGCTGGGGCAGGTCGGCTCCGGCCGCCTCGACGAGCAGAATCGTCGGCAGGCGATTCTGCATGGCGATGTCGGCGAGGCGCGTGTTTTTCCAAAGTCCCGCTTCGCCCGTCGCGCCGCCCTTGGCGGTGGCCTCGTTGGCGCTGATGAGACATTGCCGTCCAGCGACCAGACCGATGCCGCCGACCACGCCCGCGCCGGGGACTTCGTTTTCCATCCCGTGGCCCGCGAGCGGAGCGATCTCGAGAAAGTACGATCCCTCGTCGAGCAGCATCTCGATGCGCTCGCGCGGCAAAAGCTTGCCGCGTTCGATGTGGCGTTGGATGTATTTCTCGCCTCCGCCCTGCGTCGATCGGAGAAGCTCGGAACGCAGGCGATCGAGCGCGGCGCGCATGGCTGCGTCATTGGCTTCGAACGCGGGCGATCTTTTCAAGATGCGGCTACTGTACTAGAATGCCGCTATGAAAACAAAACGCATCATTACATTTTCGATCCTTGCGCTCTCGGCCGCTCTGGCCGTGGCGCAGACCAAGGTGACGGGCACCATCGAGTGCGGCAAGGCCGACAAGGAAAACTCCATCGAGATCGCCGCGAACCGGATGGTCTCCATTAGCCAAGGGAAGTGCACGTGGACCAAGCCGATGGATCTGAACGGCGTGCAGAGCAAGGACGACGTCGTCACGCAATCCATCGAAGTGAACGGGGAGCGCACTCGTGCACGTGGTGTCGGCATGATGACGCTGGCCAATGGCGACAGGCTCGAGGCCAACATTCAATCGACCGGAACGATGAAGGACGGCAAGATGACGTCGGACGGCAAGTGGACGGTCAGCCGCGGCACGGGCAAGGTGAAAGGCTTGAAGGGCGGCGGAACATTCAAGTGTTCCGGAACACAGGACAAGTTGAGTTGCGAAGTCGAAGGCGAGTACAACCTCGCGCCGCCTCCGCCCAAAAAGAAGTAGTTCAGGCCGGAAGGGGATGCGTGTACTGTCCGCGGAAAATCCCGTCGAATAGCTCGATCAGTTGTCCGTGGATGAGCCCGTTCGTAGCGAGGACGCTCTCGCTGCGAAGTCCATAGGGATTTCCGTGCATGTCGTCGATTCGGCCGCCGGCTTCGTGCACCATGAGCCAGCCGGCCGCTGTGTCCCAGGGACTGAGCCGAAATTCCCAAAATCCATCGATGCGCCCGGCGGCTACGTAGCAAAGGTCCAGCGCCGCCGATCCCGGGCGGCGGACGCCGTGCGTCGCCATCGTCGTCTGGTAGTAAAAGTGGATGTTCGAATTCTGATGGCGCTTGCGGCTCGGGAATCCGGTCGAGAGCAGGCTCTCCGCGAGCTGGTCCACCTTGGAAACATGAATCGGACGGCTGTTCAGGAACGCGCCCGCGCCCCGCTCCGCGGTGAACAGCTCGTCGCGCAGCGGATCGAAGACCACGCCCGCGACAATCTCCCCCGCTTTCTCGACGCCGAGCGACACGCAGAACGCCGGGAAGCTGTGCGCGAAGTTGGTGGTACCGTCGAGCGGATCGACGTACCAGCGATATTCGGAATCGAGCTCGCGCCCGCCGCCCTCCTCAGCGACGATGGAGTGCGTGGGGAACTTTGCGCGGATGCGCTCGACGATGTGCTTTTCGGAGGCGCGGTCGGCCTCGGTGACGATGTCGACATCGAGCTTTCCAGCCTTGTACTCCACCTTGACGCGGCGCTCGTAGTACTTCACCAGGATGGCGCCGGCCTCGCGGGCCAGTTCGCTGGTCCATTCCACCAGGTTGTTCATTGGCCGGCTGGTTGCTCTTCGAGGAGGTACTTGATGTCTTTCTTGAAGATGAACAAATTCGGAGCGCCTTCGCGGGTCAGGCGGATGAATCGGTCGTCGTAATACTCCACCACGCCGCGGAATTCCTCGCCGCTACGCATCTTCACGGCGACGGGAACCACGCGGTCCACCAAGTGCCGGAGGTAGCGCACTTCTTGCAGCGTGCTCGCGGGCGGATCATCGGGAGAGGGCGAGGGCGAGTCCTCGGACGGTTCTTCGGGCGTCTCCGGCGTTTCCAGTTCAGATTCGTCTTCAGGCATCAATTCTTCTCCAAAGCGTTTGTCAGCGCCGAGTACTGCCGCAGGAAGATGCCGCGCTTGTGCGCCGGGACCAGCGCGACTTTCAGCATCGCCTCCATCTCCCACGACTCCAGGCCGATGGCCGTGGATCGTTCCTTGCCCATCCGGAGCGTGACGGCCCAGCGGCCTTTCTGCAGTCGCTCGACTTCCACCGGCACTTCGCGGTTCAGCGTGCCCGCCACGGCTTTGCGCACCGCTTCAATCGTCTTCTTGGCGGGTTTAGGCATTTCGGGCAGCCGGGCCTTAAGGCAGGGGCTCTCTAAAATAATATCCTTTGCGGGCCTGAACCGTAAAGAACGGATTGAGGACGCGCACCTCCAGGCGCCGGTAGGGCTTCGCTCCCTTCACGGCGTGCGGATAGTAGCCAAGCACGTATTGGGTGCGAAGTTCGGCCTCGATATCGCGAAAGACCGGGTCGAGATCGGTTGCCAGACGCGGCTGGAAAGCTCGTCCGCCGGTCCCATCGGCCAGCGTGATGAGAGCGTGCTCGCCGCCGGTGTTGCGTCCCGATTCGCCGGGGATCGGCACGATGATCACGCTGTAGATCACCACGTCCGCTTCGAGCGCGGCGCGCAGGGCCTGGTGATAGTCCACCACCGATGTGGTATCGCCGCCGTCCGTCACCAGGATGATCATGCGCCGCCCTTCCACGCGTTTGAGCCGTTCGGAGGCCAGTAGGATGGCGTCATACAGCGACGTCCCTCCGTCGGCATGGATGCTGCGTACCGCGCGTTCGAGACGCAGAAGGTCCGGAGTGAAATCGCAGAGTTGCGTCACGTCGTGGCTGAACGAGAAGATCGAGATGCGGTCCTGTGGCTCGACCAGCGAATGCAGAAAGCGCATCGCCGAATCCTGCTCGAACTTCAGATCCTTCGCCGTCGAGAGGCTGGAATCGACCAGCAACGCCACCGCGAGCGGCGTGCCCGCGGTGCGATCGAAGATTCGGATGTCCTGCGGCTTGCCCTCCTCAAGGATCACGAAGTCGTCCTTGGTCAGGTTGGGGATCAGGGCGCCGCGCGCGTCCTTGACCGTCGCCAGGATGTTGACGAGCTGTACGTCCACCTTGATGGTCGGCTGCTGGGCCAGCAGCAGGGCGAAGAGAGCCAGGAATCGCATGTAGGATTTAGATGTTACACTGCCGAGCGGAGGTTTCGACGAACATGCTTGGATGGGCCGTGGTAGGCGTGGGAGACATCACCCGCAAGCGTGTCTTTGCGGCGCTACGGGACGAGCCTCGCAGCCGGCTGCATTGCGCCGTCTCGACGAATCCCGAGCGGGCGCGTCCCTATTGCCAGGAGCACGGGGTTGAACGCATCTACCCGACCCTCGATGAAGCGCTGGCCGATCCTAAGGTGGATGCCGTCTACGTCGCGACGCCCGTTTACCTGCACCGTCCGCAGACGCTCGCCGCGCTCGCGGCCGGGAAGCACGTCCTGTGCGAGAAGCCGACGGCGCTCCGTCCCGCCGAGGCCGAAGAGATGATTGCCGCGGCAAAGAATGCGCAGCGCCGCCTCGGCGTCGCCTTCTACCGGCGGATGTATCCCAAGGTCCGGCACGCCCGGCGGTTGATCGAGGAGGGGCGCATCGGACGCGTCACGCTGGTGTGGGCCGCGGCGCACAACTGGTTCGACGCCGAGGCCCTGGTCCACCGAAACTGGTTTCTCGATCCGAAGAAATCCGGCGGCGGTCCGCTCATGGACATCGGCTGCCACCGCATCGACATGCTGAACTTTCTCTTCGGCGAGCCGCGCGTCACCGGCGCGGTCGTGGGCCGCCAGGTCCATGACTATGCCGTCGAGGACGCGGCCACGGTGACGCTTGAATATCCCGGGGCCATACGAGTCGTCCTCGACGTGCGCTGGAATTCGCACATCAACCGCGACGAGTTTCGGATCATCGGCACGAAGGGGGAAATCGACCTGACTCCGCTGAACGGCGCCGAGTGCCGCATTCTGGGCGACAAAGAAGAGATGCTGGCGATGGGTCCGCACGCCAACCTGCACTATCCGATGATCGAAAACTTTGTCAGCGCCGTTCTCGACGGAAGCGAGCTGGTCTCGAGCGGCGAGACGGCGCTGCCCACCGATCGCGCTCTCGATACCGCCTATGTCGCCGCGGGGCGGCGTTGATGGCGGATTCCCAGTTTGATCTGATTGTCGTGGGCGGCGGCGTGGTCGGGTTGTCCACCGCCATGAACGCGCTCCAGCGCTTTCCGCGCCTGCGCCTTCTCGTGGTGGAGAAGGAGCGCGAGCTCGCCGCGCACCAGAGCGGGCACAACAGCGGCGTGCTGCATTCCGGCATCTACTACAAGCCCGGAAGCCTGCGGGCCAAGCTCTGCGTGGAAGGGCGCGCGGCGATGGTGGAATTCTGCCGCACTCACGGCTTACCGCACGATGTCTGCGGCAAAGTTGTGGTCGCTACCGACGAGAGCGAGCTTCCACGCCTCGAGGACATCTATCAACGGGGCCTCGCCAACGGCGTGCCCGGCCTGGTCAAGATCGGGCCCGAGCAGCTTCGCGAACATGAGCCGCATTGCCGCGGCATCGCCGCCCTCTGGGTTCCGTGCACGGGAATCACCGACTACGCCGCGGTGACGCGCAAATATGCCGAGATCGTGGCCGCGGGCGGCGGCGTGGTCCGCACGGTGGTAGAGGTCACCGGACTCGCGCGGCGCGGCGGGGAAACGACGGTCGAGACGACTTCAGGCGCGTTCACGGCGCGCTATGCGGTGACTTGCGGCGGGCTTCATGCCGACCGGCTGCGACGGATGTCCGGCGCGGGCGGGGACTACGTCGTGGTCCCGTTTCGCGGCGAGTATTACAAGATTGTTCCCGAGCGGCAGCACTTGGTGAGGGGACTGATCTATCCGGTGCCCGACCCGCGCTTTCCCTTTCTCGGCGTGCATTTCACGCGCATGATTCGCGGCGGCATCGAGGCGGGTCCGAACGCCGTGCTCTCCTGGAAGCGCGAAGGCTACGGCAAGACGGACTTCAGCGCGCGCGACGCCGCCACGATGCTGCGCCATCCCGGCTTCTGGCGCATGGCGTCGAAATACTGGGATCAGGGCTTTGCCGAGATGTACCGGTCGTTCAGCAAGAAGGCATTTCATCGCGCTTTGCAGCGCCTGCTGCCCGATCTCGCCTTCAACGATATCGAGCCGGGCGGCTCGGGCGTCCGCGCACAGGTTCTCGACAAATCCGGCGCGCTCCTCGACGACTTCACCTTCCTGCCGTCGGACGGCGTCCTGCACGTGCTGAACGTCCCCTCACCCGCCGCGACGTCATCGCTGGTTGTGGGCCGCAAGATCGTCGATCTTCTCGCGGAAACAGGCGGCGTGGCCTAGGCGCTCAGGCTACTGTCCAATTCTCAATGGTGAGGCCAGGAATCCGGGAGAAATCCTGATCCGACGTTACCAGTATGAGATCGTGGGTCGCGGCGATTGCCGCTATCCAAATGTCGTTGGAACTGATGGGTATTCCGGCTTTGCGGAGAGTTCCAAAGATCCGGCCGTACTGCTCCGCCACTTCGGAAGTGATTGGCAGAACCTCAGCCACTCCGTGGATCGTTCGCTCATACCATTCGCGAAGTGCTGCGCGTCGGGCTGGATTGCCTGCTACCTCGATCCCGGCGATCAGTTCGCCTTGGGCAATGACGGGCATGTAGAATCGCGAGTTCGCAGGAGCATGGGCGATGCGCTCAACGACGCGAGCGTGGCCTCTTTCCAGATAGCTCCAGTGATTTGTGTCTATGAGAAAGCGCTTCTCGCTCAGTCCCACAGTTTCGGGTCTACTTTGCGGCATTCTTGGGCTGCTGCGAGGATTGCCTCGGCTTCGTCGACGGGAAGGCGGCCCGCGATTTGAAGAAGTGCCTTGGCCGATCCCCTTTCCGGCGCTACCGGCTCCACTTCAATCTGGACACGGGTGCCGGACGCCAGCTCAATCGGCTGATCCAATTCCAGGCCACCGTTCTTTACCGTTCCGCTGTAGCTCATCGAAGTCCTCTGTCTGAATGATACATCGGTGAGCTAAAATTGCCTAATGCAGCAGATCGGCCGGTTTGAAATCATCGAGGAACTGGGCCGGGGCTCGATGGGAGCCGTGTACAAGGCACGCGACCCGCGGATCGACCGCATCGTCGCCATCAAGATCATCCTTACCGCGACGCTCGATCCCGAGAACCTGCAGGAATACCGCTTGCGATTCCAGCGCGAGGCGCAAGCCGCCGGACGCCTGACCCACGGCGGCATCGTCGCGATCCACGACATAGAAGAAGACGAATCGGGCCAGCCTTACCTGGTGATGGAATTCGTCGAGGGCACGCCGCTCGACAAGCTGCTGCGGTCCGATCAGGAGCGGCCGCCGCTCGGCAAAATCCTGGATATCGCCGCGCAGGTGGCCAAGGCTCTCGATTACGCGCATCACCGCGGCGTGGTTCACCGCGACATCAAGCCCGCCAACATCATGGTGACCGCCGATGGCATCGCCAAGATCGCGGATTTCGGCATCGCCAAGCTGGCCGGGACGCAGTTGACGCAGGTCGGCCAGCTCGTCGGCACCCCCGCCTTCATGTCCCCCGAGCAATTCAGCGGCTCGGCCGTCGATGGTCGCAGCGACCTGTTCTCGCTCGGCGCGGTGATCTATTGGATGGTGACCGGCGAGCGTCCCTTCGCCGGCGACACGATTACGTCGATGACTTTCAAGGTCGTCTACTCCGCGCACATTCCCGCGACGCAATTGCAGGCCTCGCTGCCTCCCGCTCTCGACACAGTGATCGGGCGCGCGTTAGCCAAGAATCCCGCGGACCGCTATCAGACCTGCGCCGAGCTCGCCGCCGATCTCGAAGCGGTTCAGGACGGAAAGGCGGTCGCGGCCACGCCCGCACCGGCGGTCGTGGAGCGGACCATGATCGCGGGAGGCGGGACCATGGTGCAGCCCGCACCTGCGCTCCCGGCCCCGTCGCCTGCAAAGAAGCCCGTCGGAAGGATGGCCGCCGCCGGATTGGCCCTGTTTTTGGTCCTCGCCGGCGGAGGCTACTGGCTCTCGCGGCAGAACGACGCGCCGAAGGATTCATCCCCCGCCACCACGCCCGCCACCACGCCCGCCGCCACCGCGCCCGCCGCCACGCCCGCTCCCGCGCCCAAGCCTCCTCCGCCCGTCCCACTGTCCAGACTGCACGTGGTCTGCGAGCACAACTTCGAATCGGGACGGCTCGAAATCACCTCAGGTGGCAAGGTCGTTTTGAACACGCCTTTACGCGGCGAGCGGCAGGTCACGCGCGTCTTTGCCGGGTCGCTCTCCATAACGCGCACGATTCCGGCGGGTGAACGCACCCTTCGCGTGAAAGTCACATCTCCCAAGGAAAAATACGACGACCATGCCGAGATCAGCGGCGAGTTTGCCGAAGGCGCCATCCGGACCCTGCACATTGCGTTCGGCAAGGGTTCCGGACTTGGAATCTTCTCCCGCAAGCTCACAGTCGCCTGGCAGTAGAGCCGGGGGCAAATGCCTGTTGACATCCTAGCCTCTGATATATAATCGGCCCCATCGATTGGATTGGGTCGGGTGGGAGTTGGTAGTCTCTCGGATGGGGGCGCGGTATGAAACTTCTCTCGTCATTGTTGTCGGCTGTGGTGCCGGCGGTGTTGCTGGCGACCATGTTGTCCGGGCAGGATCTCGGTCCCAGCGCGGCCCTCGACCAGGCCCGAGCCGCACAGGCGGCCGGCGATTGGGCCAAGGCCAAGAGCACACTGTCCCAGGCGGCCAAACAGAATCCTAACGATCTTCCGCTGGCGCAAGCCACGGCTCGACTTCTCGACGCATCGGGCGATCCCGGCCGGCGCGATGCTTACGCCCATCTCGTCACGCTGCTCAAGGAAAAAGGTCAGGACGACTCGGCGGCCCGCCACCGCCTCGCCCTGCTCGATCTCGCCGCCGGCGACCGCAAAGGCGCGGCCGCCACGGGCGCGCTGAAGCTGCCTGAACTTTCCAAATCGGCCCCCGCTGGAACCATACACATTCCGGGCCCGCTCAGCGGATTCCGCCGGCTGACGGCGATTTCCTCGCAGACCACGACCGACGGTCTGATGTCCGCGCTGGCGCGCAACGTCTTTACGCTCGGCTACCACTTCTCGCAGCGCCAGAACAAAACGGCCCCCACCGAGTACATGACGCTGGTGATCAACTATCTCGAGGAAGCCCGGGAGCTCGAAAAAATGGGCGGACCCGACGGCCAGTTGCGCGTCGCCTCGTGCGCCGACGGCGATCCGCTGCTCAAAGTTATCGGATACAAGCTGCGCAAGGGCGGATGCGGCCCGAGCGTCGTGCTCGAGACGAACGACGCCCAGCGCGCTTTCCTGACCATCGATTCCGGCTTCCCCTTGGCCCAGCTCGAAAACGCCTTCCGCACCGGACAGCCCTTCGCGATGAACGTGCGCGGCACGGACGTACCGATTCTGTTCGGAACGGACGCGTGGTTTGAGAAGGGCGGCAAGGCCGATCCGCTCGATCAGTTCCTCGATAGCCGCGACCTGCCGCGTCTTTATTACGCGATGTCGCGCCTCGATTCAACGACCGCCGAGACGCTGCGGAAAAGCCCCGGACTCAACGCGCTGCGCGACGTGGCGCCGGTGATCGATTTTTACGGCAACTCCTTCGCCGTCGTGAACGGCAAGCTGACGCTCCCCGGCGGTCCGCAGCATTTCGACGACTGGGTGCGGATGATCGGTTTCGATTCCGCGCAAGCGGCGTCGAAGCCCGGAGAACTTCTCTCCGCGCTGATCTCGAAGGACAACGGCTGGCTCGCCGCCTACGCCGACTCCTTCCAGCAGATGGATGCCCGCACGCAGAATTACTACTTCACCGGGGGACGCCTGGAGCGCTTCTACAAGGCGCTGCGCGGCTCGGATGTGAATCCAGGCTCCGCGCGTCCGGTCTTCCGTCCAAACGCGGAATTGCTGACGCTTCCGTCGCGGCTGCGCTTGGGCTCGGACGGCGTTCCCCTGATCCCGGGCGGAGTGGGCGCGTGGAAGACGCTCTTCCAGCAAGCCACGCCGAAGGGCGCCAAGGGCGGCACGCGGACCGCGACGCCGACGCCGCGCCTCAACGACGCCGACGATGTGATCGAGGCGATGTACGCGCGCGTGCGTCTCTTCGAGGAGAACGGACTCCTCGGTATTTTCCTGGCTTTGAACGAAGCGGATCGCCGCCGCTCGCGGCCGCTCGAAACCAGCACCGTGTTGGCGCTGGCGCACGATTACGCGCAATTCAGCCATCATTACGCGATCTTCTCCGACTGGCCCGAGCTGAGTGACGCCGCCATCGTAAAATTCCTGAAGACCTGCGACAGCCTGGTGAAGATCAAGACGCCGCTCGTGAAAGCAGACGCGCTCGGGACCTTCCAGGCGCTCGTGGGACTTTGGGAAATCCTGGGCCGCCAGGGCCAGATCCCCGCCGCTTCGCTCGGCTCCAGTTTCGACGCGCTTCTGACGCGCTTCTCGTTTGCGGAGAAGGAAAAACCAGGAGCGGTCTTTGACGCCGGACGCGCGGGCCTCGAAGGGCTGATCGCCGCCACCGGCACGACGCTGCCCGCGCCGCGACAGGGCGGGCAAGGGATTCAGGAAGCTGTCGTCAACCTGCTGGCCATTCCTTCGACGGTACAGGCGGGCGATCCCGCGATTCGCCAGTCGCGCGAATACATGCTGAGCCAGTTCTACGCGGCCTACGATTCGCAGCGCCTCATCCGCCTCGATACGCTCTTCGGTCTCGCGGATAGCATCGAGCGTCCTGGGCAGGCCGGCCGCGACGCGCTGTTGAAGATGGCCGGACAGCTTCGCGAGTTCCGCCTCCCCACGCCCTACGTTTCCGCCATCGAGCGCAACGCCGCCTTCCCTGGATACTGGACCGAGCGGCACATGGATCAAATGCGCGACGTGGACCTGGGCCAGTTGGTGGAGAAAAAGAATCGCGGCCTGCTGGCTCCGTTCCTGCGCGATACGCTCGTGGGATTGAACTACGCCTACTACTCGCCGCCCGGCGCGCAGGTGATGTTCCACAATCCCATGTTCGTGCGCTCGCACGATTTCCTGGGACGCAACGGGTCGGGCACCGGCAACGAAGTCTGGGGACCGGCGAAGATCTCCGGCACCGGCTGGCCGCTCTCCGGCGGCGGTCGTCTGGTGGGCGCGCTCTCGGGACTTCCCTATGGACTCGCGGAGGCTGAGCAGGACTTCCTGGTTCCGGACAACACCCAGGCGCTCATCTGGAACGATCTGGCGCCGCAGATGCTGGTTTCGGCAGTCGTACCGCGCTGGTGGCAGGTGACTCCGCGGCAGCAGCGTTGGGTCGCGCTGAACCAGCGCTTCGCCGAAGATCTGGCGGCTGAGGCCGTGTGCGATGCGGCGGTGCGCGGCAAGATCATCAGCCTGCTGCGCAGCCGCGTGGAGCCGAGCCGGCTGGAGCAGGTTTCGCAGGCTCTCGAAGAGGCGCGCCTCGACGACGCCTTGCGCCTGACGACGCCCGCGGAGATGTACCGCCTGGCGCGCGAGTACGGCGCCCCCTCAACGGCGATCGATTCACCGGCGTGGGCCGAGCTGGCGCAACTGGCCTCGTCCGCGTCGCAGGAAGTCAGCGACGCGTCCATCTCGAAATTCTTCGGCGTGCCGCGGCCCAAGCTGGCGCGCTCCTGGCGTCCGGAATTGCTGGGTCTCGCGCCGCTGCCCGCGATGCAGGGATACTCCAGCCGGCTGATGGCCGAGTCCTGGGAATCGAACAACCTGTATTGGGCGCGCGTGGCGGATGAGACGAACCTGACTCCCGCGGCGCTGAACTGGCTGGTTCCGCAGTTGACCCGGCGGCTGATCGAGAATATATTTGCGAATCATCACGAGGATTGGCCGGCGCTGTTGCGCGCCATGCATCGGACGGCGGAGGAATACCGCCAGAATGCCGGTCCAGCGGGGGCAGCCCCAGCCTTGAACTAGGGATACTATGAGGAAACCACTTCGAATCGTCGCCCTTACCCTCGCCATGGGATTGGCCTTTGTCGTACTTGCGCAACAGACTACCCAACAGGCTACACCGCAACAGGCGCCCACGACTCCCGGGCCGGACGACTTTGTCTACCGCGTCCGAGTGGACCTGGTGCTGCTCAGCGTGGCGGTCACCGACCACGGCGGGCACTACATCCGCGGATTGCGTCCCTCGGACTTCCGCATCTTCGAGGATGGCATTCCGCAGAAGATGGCCTTGTTCTCGGAGGGCGGCGGCCAGGCGGAGAAGCTGATCAGCGACAGCGATATTCCCGCCAACGCAACGCAGCCGAGGCCCGGGAAGAAACCCGTCTCGCCGAATCCGAATACCGATACCGTCACGGTGGGCGGCGGGGGATCGAACGTCTTCGTCGTTTTCGACACCAGCAATTTCATGTACAAGAGCTTCGCGCTGGCCGAAGATGCGATCGCCGAGTTCATCCGCAATCTCGATCCGCTCGATTCGGTGGCGGTGTACGGCTTCAGCCGCAACCTGCTGCGCGCCGGCTCGCTCAGCAAAGATCGCCAGGAAGCTCTCAGCGGATTGCGCCGCGCCGTCGCCGGCGACGATACGGCGCTCTACAACTCGCTGCTGCTGACGCTGAAGGACGCGCGCCAGGTGCAGGGACGCAAGGTGATCGTCGTCTTCTCGAACGGTCCCGACAACGGCAGCATGGTTTCGCCCGAAGCGGTGCGCGAGCTGGCTGAGAGCGAAGGCATCCCCATCTACATGATCTCGACGCAGGACGCCACCAAGGACGAGATTTCCGCCACCGTCTTCCGGCGCCTCACCGATCGCACCGGCGGCAAGGCTTATTTCGCGCGCGGATGGCGTGCCCAGATGGACGCCTTCGGGTCCATACGCGAAGATCTCGCGCATCTCTACTCGCTGAGCTACTATCCGGCGGTCAACGCCAATCAGGGTTGGCGGAAAGTCACGGTGGAAGTGGTCGGCGAGAATGCGAAGAAATATCATATTCGCACGCGCACCGGCTACCGTCCGCGGCAATATACGGGCCGCGAAGCGGCAACGCTCGATCAGTAGGCTCGATCAGTAGGCTTGACGAAAAACAGGACGTATTGATATAAATGATCCTAGCCGCGCGCTAGGACGTCTTCATGAGGCAGTTTTCGAGCTCGCCCTTTTCACGGGCTTTCGCGCGCGCCGCTTTCCCCTTCCTCCTTGTGGTGGCCCTGACGAGTTCCCCCCTTGTGGGACAGGCCATTGCGATCGACTCGTATCCAACCGGCATGAAGCCCTTAGGGATTGGAGGGGCCACCGGCGGAACTGTCGTGGTCGCTAACTCGGGAGACGATTCCATCTCGATATTCCGATTGTTGTACGATTCTAAGACGCAGATCAGTAGCCTTCAATTCATCAAAACGGTCCAAGGGATCCCTGGGCCTTACGCAGTCAAAGGCTGCGGCGGCCCCCAGGTCCTCGTAGTTTCCCCGGCTGACAATTCCGTGCGGGTCATTCAAGTCCCGGAGGGCGCCCTGGTGGCCACGATTCATGTCGGACGTGAGCCTCGTGCTGTTGCCTGTTACGCGGGATTCGTGGTTGTGTCGAACGTAGGGGACAGTACCTTGACAATCTTGGACCAGAACACGTTTGCAATCACGGCCACCATTCCAGGTGTTCCCGGAGCGCGAGTGCTGCATGGAATAGCGATTTACGCGAATGGCTACGGTCGGATCGTTGCCTGGGTTGCGGGAACTGATGCGAATCTTGTCACCTTGGTAGACCTCGTTAAAGGTACGGTGATTACGCAAATTCCGGTTACTCGCCCCACCATCGTAGATGGCCTGGGCGTGGCCTGTTGCTGTTGCTCGGTCGCAAACGCAGCAGGCGCCTTGGCTACCTACGATCCAGAGACACTCAAATTGCTCGGCACCTATACCGGTCCCCCGAACCCACAGGATTTGTACTCAAATGGCCTAGGCTTCTTTGAAGTCCTCGGAGGGCAAGATTCCCTGTTGAGGCTCACCGGCGATTCCTCCACCCACGGGACAACCGCCAGTACAACGCTCATTCCCATCCCCGGGGCGGCTGCCTTGTCAGGCAGCTATCAACCGACGTCGTTTGGCATTGCCAGATCTGACGTCGTGCTAATTACGAGCACAAGCTCGAACAGGCTCTACTTGATCCAGCAGCAACCTCTTTTTACCGGCGAATTCGGGATAGGCAACGGCGCGAGTTTCCTGAGTTCGCCAGCGCCCGGATCGTTGGCGGCCGCAGGTGGTCCGACCGGTGTGGTCGGGAATGTTCTTGCGACAACCGTACCTCTACCCACGAGTCTCGGAGGTGTCTCGTTGAAAATCGGCGGGACATTGAGTTTCAGCGCTACCTCCGGCTGGACTTACTCCGCCACCGGATCTGTCCAAGCCGGCTTATATTATGTCGGACCTAACCAGATCAATTTTCAAGTCCCGCCGGGGATCGCGGTGGCCAGCTCGGTTCCCGCGCAGCTTACAAAGGCCGACGGCAGCACCCTGCTCACCACTGTGAATCTCAGGGATACCGCGCCGGGCATCTTCACCGTTTTGCAAAATGGACAAGGCCAGGGCGCGGTGCTGAACCAGGACTATTCATTGAACGGCGATCCGCAGATCCGGGTGGGCGCCAAGCCCGCCGCGCGGGGCAGCGTGATCCAGATTTACGCAACCGGCGGCGGAGCGACAACTCCCGCTCTGGCTGCGGGTGAAGCCGCGCCGTCGAGCGGCAATCCGCTGATTTACACGGTGGCTCAGCCGACCGTAACCATCGGGGGCAAGACGGCACGGGTCCTGTTCAGCGGCCTGACGCCGGGCTTGGTTGGGTTGTGGCAAATCAACGCGGAGATACCGGCCGACGTAACTCCCGGATTCGCGGTTCCTTTATCTATATCAACCGGCACCGCCTCCAGCAACCCTGTCACGATTGCGGTGCAGTAGGAACAAAACCGAATCGGTCCCAAAATGGTCCTATTGTGTTAGAGTGGGGCGGACTTTTGGCTATCAAGCCTTTGGGAAGAATCAACAAATGTCTCAGGGTAAGGCAGTTGGCGTTCCTGAGGACGGCAGCCGGCACCCTCTTCCGGCGCTGTTGCGGGGGTTGCCTTTCTTCGCGGCGCTTTCTGCCCCCCAACTGACGGAATTGGCCCACACCGGCCAAATGGAGTCGTGGCCCGCCGAGCATAAAGTGTTTTCCGAAGGCGATTCGGGCACCAGCCTCTACGTCGTTGTCACCGGGAAAATTCGAATTTACAAGGCGGACGAAAAAGGCGCCGAGGTCGAATTGGCGACCCTCGGCAAAGGCGACTCTTTCGGAGAAATGGCTCTCCTCGAAGACAACCCGCGATCCGCCAGTGTTAGCACTCTGGAACCGACCAGGCTGTTTGTCCTTACCCGAAAAGATTTCCTCGAGCTTTCCGGCCGCTTCCCCGACTTGATCCGCGCCCAGCTCGGGACTCTCAACGCCCGCGTCCGCGAAATGAACCAGAGGTTCGTCGCGGAGGTCATCGAGAAACAAGCCTTGCGCTTGCAGGTGGAGCGTGAACGATTCCGCTCCCTGATCCACGCCGGCGTCGCCGCCAGCCAGTCCATGGACATCGAGGATGCGCTGCGCGCAGTCTTGCTGCAAGTGTGCGGCTATACCGGCTGGTCGCTGGGACACGGCTATCTGGCTGACGAGAATTCTCCCGGCCAATTATTCTCCTCTAACGCCTGGCACATGGAGCCGCCCGGGAAGTATGAGCGCCTTCGTCAAGTCACTTCGGTGACATCCTTTTCCGCCGGATCGGAATTGCCGAGCAAGGTCTTGAGCACCGGGAAGCCGGTTCTGGTGGAAGACTTGGCCCGCGAAGGCGGTTTCTCGCGAGCGGCCTTGGCGATCGAGCTCGGGCTCGGCGCCGCATTCGCTTTCCCGGTGATGCTCGATAGCCAGGTGGTGGGAGTGCTGGAATTCTTTGCCGACAAGCCCTCCCAGCCCGAAGAATTGCTGGTGGAAGCGATCGGATCGCTGGGCCTGCAACTAGGCCGCGCGATCGAGAGAAAGCGCTGGGAAGAAAAACTGCTGCACCGCGCCTTTCACGACGAGCTGACCGGCCTTCCCAACCGCGCGCTGTTCATGAATCGCCTGGAAGTGAGCGTGGCCAGGGTCAAGCGCGATGCGGACTTCCTGTTCGGCGTCCTTTATCTCGATCTCGACGACTTCAAGCGCGTCAACGACAGCCTCGGGCACGCCTTTGGCGACCGCTACCTGATAGAGGTGGCGCGGCGTCTCGAAGCGAGCATCCGCGACGCCGATACGGTGGCTCGCCTGGGCGGCGACGAGTTTGCCGTGCTCCTCAACGATTTGAAAGAGATGAACATGGTGGCCCGCACCATCGAGCGCCTCCGCAAGGAACTCGGAAAGCCCTTGAACCTCGACGGCCAGGATTTTTCGCCGCGCGCCAGCATCGGCATTGCGGTCAGCTCCACGGGATACGCGCACTCCTCCGAGGTGATTCGCGACGCCGACATCGCCATGTATCGCGCCAAAGCCTCCGGCAAGGGCCAGCAGCAGTTGTTCGACCGCAGCATGCACGAGCAGGCGGTCAAGGTGCTGCAACTCGAAAACGACTTCCAACGGGCCATCGATCGGAACGAGCTGCGCCTCTACTACCAGCCCATCGTGCGCTTGGGCAGCGGAGAGATCGCCGGGTTTGAAGCGCTCATCCGGTGGGTTCCCCCCGACGGCCAGGTCATCGCTCCCGCCGTCTTTCTCCCGATCGCCGAGCAGACTGGATTGATCATCCCGATGACGGATTGGGTGCTGCGCGAGGGTTGCCGGCGCCTGGGGAACTGGCAGTCCAGTTTCCACGGACAATCGAAGCTCTACGTCAGCTTCAACCTTTC
>CAZRND010000088.1:0-7897 GCA_964601345.1 uncultured Acidobacteriota bacterium
TCCGCGCCGGTAATCGCGCGGTTCAGGTCGTATTCCAGCGATACACACGGCGAAAGCTTTTTCAATTCCTGCGGAAGCAAAGGCGGCGGACCGCAGAGGACCACGCGGGCCCCGAATTTCCCGAGTAGCAGCACGTTCGATCTGGCGACACGGCTGTGGGCGATGTCACCGATGATCGCGACCGTGAGGCCTTCGAGCGACGGCTTGTATTCGAGAATCGTGAATGCGTCGAGGAGCGCCTGCGTGGGATGTTCGTGCGTGCCGTCGCCGGCATTGAGAATCGGCGTATCGAGATGGCGCGCCAAAAAGTGCGGGGCGCCCGAAGCGGAGTGGCGCATGACGATGGCGTCGGGGCGCATGGCCGTCAGCGTGTTCAGCGTGTCCACGAGGGATTCCCCCTTCTGGACACTCGAGGCCTGCGCGGTGATGCTCACCGTGTCCGCGCCGAGGCGCCGCGCGGCTAGTTCAAAGGAAACCCGCGTTCGCGTGGACGCTTCGAAGAAGAGATGGATGATGGTTCGTCCGCGCAGCCGGTCGAGCTTGCGTCCTTGGGTTTGGATGGGTTTGAAAATGCGAGCGCGATCCAGGATGGACTGGATTTGGGCTGGAGAAAGTTCCTCGATCCCCAGCATTCCTTTGGGCATGGGGCCCTTGGACATAGCCTTTCGAGCAGTCTGGGTCAATCTACTTTTTCGACCAGCAACACCTTTTCCATCTGATCCACTTCTTGCAACTTCACTTCAATGATCTCATTGTCGGTGGTCTCCACATACTTGCCGACATAGCCTGCTTCCACCGGCAGCTCGCGATGCCCGCGATCGATCAGCACCAGAAGTTGGACACGGCGCGGACGCCCGTGGTCAAAGAGCGCGTCGAGAGATGCGCGCGTCGTGCGTCCGGTATAGAGGACGTCGTCTACCAGGATCACATCCTTGTCGGCGATCGGGAACGCGATCTCCGTGGCCGTGTGCACGGGCTTTTGACCGACCGTCGAGAGATCGTCGCGATAGAACGTGATGTCCAGGATGCCGACGGGCACTTGATGATTCTGGATTTGTTTGATCTTTTGGGCCAAGCGCTGCGCAATCGGCACTCCGCGACGCCGAACGCCAATCAGCACAAGCCGGTCGAGCGACGGGCTCTTCTCGATAATCTCGTGCGCCAAGCGAACCAGCGTGCGATCGACCTCGGAAGCGGACATCAATTGCGTCTTTTCGCGAATGGGCATGGATTTTGGCTAGAGCATCATAACACTATTTCTTCAGCAGGACTTCCGGCGGTCCGTTCACGTAGTAGGCCGTGTAAGTGCCATTGAGAATCTCGAGCGCGGCGGCTTGCCCTTCTTCGGCATCCTGCATGCGCGTATCGATGCGAAACAGGAGCTTGTCGTATTCGTTCTCAATCCGGTGCGACTTGGTCGGAGAGTGCCCCATCACGATCTTGCTCACTTTCAGGCGGTTGAGCATGGGTTCGAGTTCCCGGCGAAGGTTGGCCTGTTGTTTCTTCTTGTGGGCATAGCCGCGGAACCACATCGGCCCGTCCTCCGACATCAGATACCAATCCAGGGCGCCAATCAGGATCTTCATGGCCTTGTCGGCCTCGGGGTCGTCGCCTGCGCCTCGCGAGCCCCGCAACTTCAGGATCGCTTCGGCCTCGCGCATCGCGTGTTTGAGCCCCCAATATTTCCAGATGATCTTTCTCTCGACCAACGTCTTCCACACGGAATCGAAAGTCTTGAACTCATTGTGGACGCGCTCATTCAGGTCCGCCACGGTCTTGAACTGAAGATCGGGATTCACGCCGGCGTGCGAAAAGACCGCGTCACCCACCACGGCCACGGCATCGTGCTTGCGCAGCCAGCGTCCGTAATGTCCCTCCGGACCGTACGCCTCACGGTGTTCGAAGTAGCCCAGGGGATGTTCTTTCATCCAGGACTTGCGATCCGCTTCCTCGTCGGGGACAGGCTGGCCCTTCCGTTTGCTACTGATCTCGAGAAAGCTCCGCCATTCCTGGTAGCTCTTTTCCCGAACTTCCTTCGATTTCGGCGTGGAAAACGCGCCGTACTCCTCCACGGTCACCGACCGTAGGTGGCCGAGGACATTCATGACCTCGTGATTTCCCAGCAGCGGGATCACTTTGCCGCCCGTTTTTGGCGCCTGTGCTTCGAGGGCCATCAGCAGCTCCAGAACGTCACGCGAGTGAGGATCGCGGTCGAGCGCGTCTCCCACCTGAACGAGAGTCGTGGACCCGCCGGTCCATTGCTTCTTGGCGTCGATCAACCCAACCTTTTCCAGCATGGACACAAATCTGGGATACGCGCCGTGAATGTCGCCGATGGCGATGATCCGCCCCTGGGCGAGGGCAAGCTGCCCCATCGACAGCAAAACAAGAAGAAATGAAAGGAGTGCGGGCCGTAGTCTCATGAGACCTTAATCTAGCCCTAGCACCCGGCGCATGGCAAGAGGGTCGTGCTACACTTCTTTCTCGATGCTCCGCCGCCGATCTCTGGTCCTTTTCCTCCTTTTTCTGTGGACGGCGACAGCATTTGCAGCGACGCGGCCGAAACTTGTCTTCCTGCTGGTCATCGATCAATTCCGCGCCGATTATCTGGAACGCTTTCGCGCCGATTTCGTTCCCGGCGGCTTCAATCGCCTGCTGGCGAATGGCGCCGTCTTCACCAACGCGAACTACGACTACTCGCTCACCGAAACCGCGCCCGGACATGCCACCATCGCCACTGGCGCTAATCCGTCGTCGCACGGCATCGTCGCCAACGAATGGCTGGACCGCGCGGAGAACCGCCGCGTGACCTCCGTGGAAGACAGTGACTTCAAGCTCATCGGCATCGATCCGCCTGATTTGGGCGCATCGCCGCGGCGCCTCATGGGGACGACGCTGGCCGACGAGATCCGACTCGCGAGCGGGGGCAAGGCCAAGGTCGTCGGCATTTCCATGAAGGACCGCGCCGCGATCCTTCCGGCCGGCAAGAATCCGACCGCGGTGTTTTGGATGGACTCAGGATCGGCCAAGCGAGAGGCCGCGGTTCTCACCGGCCGGGTTGTCACGTCCACCTATTACATGGATGCCCTGCCCGCCTGGGTATCGGAGTTCAATCAGAAGTTCAGCCTGGCAGGATTGCAAGGACGAGAGTGGCGAGCGCTCGGAGCGCCGGAAAGTTCCGCGCCCCTCGTGGTCATCAAGAAACTGGGAATCGGCAACCCCGAGGTCGGACCGACGGCATCTCCCTTCGCCAACGAAGAGCTGTTCGAACTCGCCAAACGGGCGGCGAAGGAATACAAACTGGGTACGGGCGCCACAACCGATTTCCTGAGCCTGAGCCTCTCCGCGAACGATTATATCGGCCACGCGGTCGGCCCGGATTCTCCGTTGGTACGCGATATGGTCCTCCGCACCGATCGGATGCTCGCCGAGTTCCTGCGCTTTCTCGATCAGCAGACGGGCCCGGGAGCCATCGTCATGGCCATGACGGCCGATCACGGAGTGGCCCCGGCTCCGGAAAAACTCAAGGCCGAAAGGTACGATGCGGGACGTGTCAACCCTGCGGACATCGCCGGGCCGCTTGAAAAAGCTCTCCGCATCCGATACGGCAGCGCGGCGGACGAGAAATGGGTGGAGAGCGGCGGCGATGACATCCCCAACGTCAAACTCAACCGCTCCCTGATCGAGAAGTATCACACCTCGGCGGACGAAGCCGCGCGTTGTGCAGGGGAAGCGGCCAAACAAGTGCCGGGCGTTTACGCCTACTTCACCGCGTCGCAGCTCTCCGGCGCGCGAAGCGATGGCAGCGTAGTGGCTCGCCGAGCGGCTAACTCTTTTTTCCCCGAGCGGAGCGGCGATCTGTTCTTAGTCTGGAAGCCCTTTTACATCCGCAACTATTCCGGCATCGGTGCATCCCACGGAACGCCCTGGAGCTACGATACGCACGTGCCCATCATCTTGCTGGGTCCGGGAATCCGTCCCGGCGTTTATCAGTCGCCCGCCGCTCCAACGGACATCGCCGTCACCTTGGCGGCGCTCTTGGGAATCAACGCACCGTCTGTGTCGACGGGTCGAGTCCTCACCGAAGCGCTCGCGCCGGAGCGAAAAGAGAGCAATGGACCACGGGCCCCAAAGCGTTGACTTGGGCGTTGAGATCGCCGGCCTGCGCCTGAAAAATCCTGTTATTGCCGCGAGCGGGACATTCGGTTATGGAGTTGAGTTCGCGCACCTGTTGGACTTGAATTCACTCGGCGGACTGGTCGTCAAAGGTCTCTTCCGCGAGCCCATGCCCGGCGGCCCGGCTCCCAGGATCGTCGAGACTGCCGCCGGGATGCTGAACGCGATCGGTTTGCAGAACGTGGGCGCGGCGGCATTCGCAGCAGAAAAACTCCCTGCCCTGCGTGAGTACAAGACCGCGGTATTCGCCAATGTCTTCGGCTACTCCACGGAAGACTACGTGGCCGTAGTGGAAATCCTGGAGCGCGCCGAAGGCCTGGCCGGATACGAGCTGAACGTCTCGTGTCCTAACACGAAGAGGGGCGGCATCATTTTTGGAACCGATCCCGATCTCCTACGCGAAGTCACTGCGGCCGTTAAGCGCGTCTCGCGACGCCCGGTGATCGTCAAGCTCTCTCCCAACGTCACCGATATCACTGTCTTCGCGCGGGCGTCTGAGGATGCCGGCGCGGACGCGATCTCTCTGGTGAATACGTTTGTGGCCATGGCGGTCGATCTCGAGACTCGCGCCCCGGCTCTCCCCAACATCACCGGAGGTCTATCCGGTCCAGCGATCAAACCGATCGCGCTACGGATGGTCTATCAGGCTGCTCGCGCGGTGAAGATTCCTGTGATTGGGATGGGCGGCATCGCGACTGCGAAAGATGCGCTCGAATTCATGGTGGCGGGCGCGACGGCAATCGAAGTGGGAACGACGACGTTCTGGGATCCGACAGCGCCAGCGCGCATCCTGAATGAGATGGAAGCCTATTGCCGGTCCCACGGTATCGCGCGCGTGCGCGACATCGTTGGGTCCCTTAAAACCCCAACATAACCGGCTCGGGCTGCAGAGACACCGAGAACTTTTCCAGCACTTTCTGTTGAATCTCCGTCTTCAGCGCCACGATGTCCGCCGCCGTCGCCCCGCCACGGTTGATGATCGCCAGGGCGTGCTTGCTCGATATTCCCACCGCGCCGCGCTTCCATCCTTTCGCGAAGCCCGACTTCTCGACCAGCCACGCGGCGGACACCTTTTCCATTCCGCCAGGAGCCGGCCAGTGCGGGACATCCGGATAACGCTCAGCGATCGCAGAAAATTCCCGGCCGCCAATGACCGGGTTCTTGAAGAACGATCCGGCGCTGCGGCAGTCCTCGTCTCCTGGAACAATCAGCATCGCTTTACTGTGGCGGATGCTCCGCACTGCCTCGCGCGTCTCCGCGAGCGTGGGGCGCCGGCCGCCGAAGTGTTTTTTGAGATCGCGGTATTCGGCGCAGGGATCGCCCCCTGCGGCGAGCTGGAAGGTCACGCGCAAGATGATGAATCTGCCGGCGGCGGTGGTGTTGAAAATGCTCGACCGGTAGGCGAACCCGCAATCCCGATTGCCCAAGTCATGGAACTTTCCTGAGGCCAGTTCGATCGCTGCCACATTCGCAATGGTTGCTGACACTTCCTGGCCGTACGCTCCGACGTTCTGCACCGGAGTACCGCCGACTGTGCCGGGAATGCCGCTGAGGCACTCGACGCCCGCGAGATTTCGATGGACGCAGTGTGCGACGAACCCATCCCAATCGTCGCCAGCCGCGGCTTCCCAAACTCCCGGACCGCGCTCGACGATTTGGCGCAGGGCAGGTTTCAGGACAACACCGCGAAATCCGGCGTCCGAAACCAGCAAGTTGCTCCCGCCGCCCAGGACAACCACAGGAAGGTCGCGCGACTTCGCAAAGTCCAGCGCGCTGAGGACGTCGTCATCACTCGAAGCTTCGATAAAATATCGCGCCGGCCCTCCGACTCCGAGCGTCGTGAGCGGAGCAAGCGGAAAGTTTTCCTGGATCTGCAATGGGCTAAGCGGCCAAATACTTGTCGCGGCAAGTGGGGGAGCAGAAATGCTCCTCGTGACCCTTTACCTGCGCCCGCACGGAGAGCTCAGTGGATACGAACATCCCGCAAACCGGATCGCGCCGCGTCTCGCCGACTCGAAGCGGAGCCGGCGAAGGCGCGTTCCGGGGACGCGCCTGGGAGAATCCGTCCATGAACCAGTGATACAAAGTGCGGATGATCCACACCAGGAAGAGAATCCGCGCCAGGTTATAAAAGAACCGCAACATTTCGGCGCACTAGTTCTTCTTCTTTGCCGGAGTGGTGGGCGTATTCTTCTGCTTGATCTGGGTCTCCTGCGTGCCGCCCAGCAATTGGATCATCGATTTCGCGGTTTCCGCATTCGGGCCGTTGGGAGCAATGTCCAGGTACTTTTGGAAGCTCTCGATGGTTCCCGGCGCGGGTGTGCTCTTCCCGGTCTTGGGATCGAGCGTCGCTTTGCCCATCAAAGCGATCCCGAGTTGATATTGAGCTTCGGCAAAATTCGGATCCGCTTTGATGGCCATTCCGAAGGCTTCGGCAGCCTCATCGATCTTGCCGGTGTTGGTGAGCACCGCTCCCAGGTTGAAGTAGTACTTTGCGGCATTCGTGGGATCGAGCTGCGCCGCCTTGGTGAGCTCCGCTTGGGCTTCCGCCACCTTGTTGGCGTTCACCAGCGCGAGCCCGTAGTTGTTGTGATAGGAAGCGTCATCGCCTTTGAGTTCAATCGCCTTCCCATAGGCCTCGAGCGCCTTGGTTATGGCTTGCGTTCTCTCGTCGCCGGATTTTGTCTTGGACTGGCAGGAATAAGCCTCCGCCAGGTTGGCGTAGACCACATGTTGCGACGGGTCCAACTCCGCGGACTCGGTCAGGTCCGTGACGGCTTGATCGCAGTTCTTCGCCTTCAGGGCTTCCATCCCCGATCCGAACTTGGAATTCAACTTCTCCGCCTTCGCTCGGGCGGCCGCTTTCTTGTTCTGTTCCTCCTGGAGCTTGGCTAATTGCTCCTTGGAGAGCTTCGGTGCATCCTGGCCTGGGGGCGCATTGGGAGCGATCACACCGGCTTGTACGGCTTGCGCGCGCAGTTGATCGTTTTGAAGGTTGAAGTTCACCGGAGTCGGATCGCCCGGGCGGACGCGGATTCCCTCAGAGTAGGTCAGAATCTTGTCGCCCTGCTTCACCAGCACCTTGAAAGTTCCAAGGGGCAACCCGCCGTAATAATAGTGGCCCTTCTTGTCGGTCTTGGTCTTGAAATTGCCCTTCATGTCGGTGCGTTCGAGAGCAATCTCGGCGCCAACGAACACCTTGCCTTCGGCGTCCTTCACGTCGCCCTCAATGGCGCCGAACTGGGCAAGCGCAGGGATGGCCCACAAAGACAGAAGGAAAAAGATCAATCCTGGAAGAAGACGTTTTCTCATTTCGGCCTCCCTAGTGATACGTACGGAATGGGGTCTACGGTACCTGCCATCTCAAATGCCCGCAAACGAAGGGCACAGCTATCGCACGTCCCGCAAGCTTGCTCCGTGTTCCGATAGCAACTCCAGCTTAAATGAAAGGGCGCATCCAATTCAATCCCCTTGCGGACGATCTCGTGTTTGTGCAGCCCGATGAGGGGCGCAACGATCTCGATTTTCGTCTCCGGCCGGGTCCCCAAGCGGACAACTTGTTGAAAAGCGTGATAATACTCCGGGCGGCAATCGGTATATCCAGAGCTGTAAACGGCGACCGCACAAATGTAGAGCCTTGCCGCGCCGAGCATCTCAACCCAGTCGACCGCGTCCGAAAGGACGTGTGGTTTCCGGATGGCAAATAGAAAGGTGGGTATAT
>CAZRND010000088.1:7907-16395 GCA_964601345.1 uncultured Acidobacteriota bacterium
GGAGACCGCGGCCGAAAGGAAGTGGGCGTTTCGGAACGGAACATAACTGGTGGGGATGTCCGTGTATTCTAGGTGCGCCTCGCTGCCCGGAATGTCCCGGTCGGTAAGCCTGGAACCGCCGATCTTTCCCAAGTAGTGTTGATCGATGTGCAGCTTTCGGGCCTTGAAGTGATCCGCCATCTCTTCGAACGCGCGGCGCTCGCGGGCTTCGGTGAGCTGGCCATAGCTTGAGTGCAGCAGGGCCAGCGGCCACCCTTCGGATGCCGCAAGCGCGGCCGTCACGCAACTATCCATTCCGCCCGAGAGCAGAACAATCGCAGGCTTCCGGCTCACACGCCCCTCATCGCTGGTTCCCAAATGAACTTGTGGAGCTGCAGTCCCAGGCGCACATCGAGGCCGTCTTCGAGAATCCACTCCGCCAGCGGACGCGAATCGAGTTGTCCGAAGACCGGCGAGAAGATCACCGCTCCGGCTCGTTCGCGCAAGCGGTTCCGGCTCATGAATGCCTTCGCGAAGTCGTAATCCTCGCGCGAGGCAAGAACGAATTTCACCTCATCGCGCCGCGTCAGGACCTCGAGATTCGCCTCGCAGAAGCGGCCGCCCTCTCCGGAACCGGGGCACTTCACGTCCATTACCTTGATCACTGCGGCGGGCAAGCGAGTCAGGTCGCGCTCTCCACTCGTTTCGATCAGCACCTCATACTGTTCATCGAGAAGCCGCCGGCATAATTCCAAGACTTCCTTTTCCTGAAGCATCGGTTCCCCGCCCGTGATTTCAACGAGCCGCGTGGGATACCGGCGAACTCGATCGAGCACCTGCTCCAACGTCATCTTTTCCCCGCCGTAGAACGTGTATTCGCTGTCGCACCAGGTGCATCGCAGATTGCATCCCGTCAGGCGCACGAATGCGCAGGGACGGCCCGCAAAGGACGATTCCCCCTGGATGGAGAAAAAGATTTCAGTCACCTGCATCGACTAGTCCTTGGTATAGGTCGCGGTGGTCGTATCCGTCTCCCACACCGTCACGGCGTGCACGCGCACTCCGTTGCCGGGCTTCATCGCGGCCAGATGGCGCTCGCTCTCTTCGTAGAAGTAACGGGCCATGTTCTCCGCCGAAGGATTCAACTTGTCGAAGGGCGGCAGGTCGTTGATGAACTGATGGTCCAGACGGTCGACGGTGCAATGGATGATCTGCTTCACGTCCTTGAAATCGTAGAGCAGGCCGATGGAATCGAGCTCCGTGCCGCGCAGGATCACGCGCACGCGGTAGTTGTGCCCGTGCGGGTTCTCGCACTTGCCTTTGTATCCCCGGAGCGCGTGTCCGGCGGCGAAAGTTTCTTCGACGGTTACTTCAAACATGCAATCCCTTTCCCATGAACTTCTCGACTTCCGCGAAATCGGAAGTGGTTCGGTATCCCGGCAGGCTCTCGAGGAACAAGCCGCCGTAATTCTTGGTTCGAATCCGTGAATCGAGCAGCGCCAGCACGCCGCGGTCCGTGCGGCTGCGGATCAATCGGCCAAAGCCTTGCTTCAGCGCCAGCACAGCGGCCGGAACCTGGTAATCGAAGAAGGCGTTCCCGCCGTCTTCCTCGATTCGCCGCGACCGCGCCACAACCACTGGATCGGTCGGCACGGCGAAGGGCAGGCGGTCGATGATGACGCAACTCAATTGCTCACCGGGCACGTCTACGCCTTGCCAGAAACTCGCCGTGGCGAAGAGAACCGAGCCCTTCTCGGATCGAAAGCGGTCCAGCAGGGCTGTCCGCGGTGCAGTGCCCTGCATCATCATAGGAAATTTTACCCTGCCCCGCACTCTCTCGTATACCTGGTTCATCTGCGCGTAGCTGGTGAACAGGACGAAGGCGCGTCCATGGGTGGCCTTCAACAACCGGACGACTTCGTCCGCCGCGTCGTCGACAAAGCCGCTGCTGCGCGGATCGGGCAATTCGTTCGGCAGATAAAGCAGCGCCTGGGTCGGGTAATCGAAATGCGAATCGAGGACCCGTTCCCGGGCATAGCGAAGCCCGAGGCGGCGGCGCACGAATTCCATGGTCCCGCTGACGGCGAGCGTGGCCGAGGTCAGCACCACAGTTTCCACGCGGTCAAAGAGGCGCGATTCGAGCAAAGACGACACGTCGATGGGCGTCGCCTGCAAAGTCGTCCCGCGGCCGCGGCGCTCGATCCAGAAAACGAAGTTGTCCGTCTCGCCGGCTTCGGGATCGACCAGAAACTCAAGTTCGCCCGCCAGTTCGAGGGCGCGGCCGATGTATCGATGCACGTCCTCGGATCTTTCCGGCAGCATTTCGAGCGCGGACCGGATTCCCCCCAGCGCCGAGAGAAGCCCGAGGTAACTTTCCCGGTGCTCCTCAAGATATCGCTCGCGCTCGGAGAATCCTTGGCGTCCGTCGGTGCTGGGCAGCGAGGCGAAGAAAATTTCGGCGTTTCGCCCGAGTCGTCGGATCGCGCCGTGAAGTTCCGGCGTGCCGTTTCCCTTCATCTCCACCGTTTCGCAATCACGGGCCAGATCTTCCACCTGAAAGTTGCTGAGCGCGACGCCGAAATATTGCCCGGCCGTATCTTCGATCTCGTGCGCTTCGTCGAAGATCGCCGCATTGTAGTCGGGTAAGACGCCGAGTCCGGGAATTTCAGTCTGCTTAAGAGCCAGGTCGGCAAAAAGAAGGTGGTGGTTCACGATCACCAGATCGGATTCCAGCGCCTTGCGGTGCATCTGCGTGATGAAGCAGCGGTCGAACTGGGCGCACCGCTGGCCTGTGCAGGCCTCGCGCCGGGCGTCGAGACGACGCCACAGCGCGGCCGCAGGCCCGCTCTCGGGCAGGCCCGTCAGCTCGGCACGATCGCCCGTCTCCGTGGTCTTTTCCCACTCGCGCAACATCGGGAGCGGCCCGGCGTCGAAATCTTCAGAGATCGAAAGCGCGGGATGCGCGTCGAAGTCGTAGAGCTTTTGACGGCAAAGGTAATTCGAGCGTCCCTTCATGTAGGAGACGCGCACGTCCGGGATGCCTTGCTGGGCCAAAATCTTTGTCAGGAAAGGAACATCCTTATAGAAGAGCTGTTCCTGGAGGTTCTTGGTCCCGGTCGAGACCACCACGCGCTTGCCGCTCAAGAGTGCGGGCAGCAGATACGCCAACGTCTTCCCCGTGCCGGTGCCGGCCTCCACGACAAAGTGCCGCCGCTCGCGAAAGGCTGCTTCGACGCCCTGCGCCATCTCGAGCTGCCCGGTGCGATGTTCGTAGTGCGGATGCGCCCGCGATAGCAAGCCGCCCGGACCAAAGAACGACCGCATCGAGAGAGCGGGCTGATAAGATGTTTCCACGAATGTCTCAGAATAACATGGCGGCCACGGCGTCCCCTCTGGTCGCCATCGTGGGACGACCCAACGTGGGAAAGTCGACGCTCTTCAACCGGATCACCGGCCAGCGGCGGGCCATCGTCGGCGACGAGCCGGGAATCACGCGCGACCGAAATTACTCCGTTGCCGAGTGGCGCGGTCGGCCCTTTCGCCTCGTGGATACGGGCGGCATGGAACCTGGCGCCGAGGACGAGATTGCGCTTCACATCTTTCAGCAGGCGCGGATCGCTCTCCAGGAAGCCGCCCAAGTAGTGCTGGTCGTGGACGGCCGCGCGGAGATTACCGGGACCGATCGTGAACTCGCTCAGCTATTGTTGCGCACTGGCCGACCCCTGGCCCTGGCCGTCAACAAGGCGGATGCGCCGCAAGTCGCCGACCGCATGCAGGAGTGGCACAGCCTCGGGATCAAGCGAGCCTGTTTTCTCTCGGCCGAGCATGGAACCGGCGTCGACGACCTGCTCGATGAGATCACCGCCGCGTTTCCCGTCGGAGAGGCGTCCACGGAGTCGGCGCCCGACGAAATCAAGGTGGCCATCATCGGAAGACCGAACGTGGGCAAGTCCACGCTGCTGAACGTCCTCGCCGGAGAAGAGCGCGCCATCGTCTCGCCGATCCCAGGAACGACGCGCGACGCGGTTGACCTCGTTGTCGAGCGGGACGGCGTGCGTTTTCGCTTGGTCGATACGGCCGGCATCCGCCGCCGCGGTAAGACTCGCCTGATGGCCGAGAAGCTGAGCGTGGTGATGGCCCAGCGGCACATCCGGCTTTGCGACCTGGCGTTGCTGATGGTGGATGCTCTCGAAGGCGTGACGGCCGCGGAGGCGCATATCGCCGGATACGCGCATCAGTCCGGAAAAGGACTGATCATTGTCGTGAACAAGTGGGACGCCGTCAAAGACCGGCGCGCCCGCACTCAGGAATTGAAGGAGCAGGTGAGCGACAAGTTCAAGTTTCTGGATTACGCGCCGCTCGAGTTCGTATCGGCGAAGAACGGCATGAACGTTCCTCATCTCGTCGCGGCGATACGGCAGGTCGGCGAGTCCTGCCGGACGCGCATCCCCACGCCGGAGCTGAATCGCTTCTTCGAGTCCCTCGACATGGACCGTTCCTCACAGCCATACGGCAAGGCCGTGAAGGTCCTCTACTTGACGCAGGCGGGCATTCATCCACCGACTTTTGTGCTCTTCACCAACCGCTCGGAGAAACTGCATTTCTCGTTCGAGCGCTTCCTGGTGAATCAGATCCGGCGGCAGTTCGGATTTGTGGGCACACCGGTGGTGCTCAAAACCAAACCGAAGAAAAAGAAGTAACTATTTCCCGAGCAAGCCGCGGGCCTTGAGCCAATCGGCGAGCCGGCCAGACCATGTGGAGAGAACCGGATCCTGCGGCGCCAGGCCCACGCCGTGCGGACCGCGTTCGTAGATGTGCAGCTCAGCGGCGACGCCGGCCTTCCTCAGCGCCTGATAGAACATCAGGCTGTTCTCGGCGGGGACGCCGGTGTCCTGATTTGTGTGGAACAAGAACGTCGGCGGAGTCTGCGACGTCACTTGTTTCTCGTTGGACAAACTCTCGGCGAGTGCCGGATCGAAGTTCGGACCCAGCAGGTTGTCACGCGACCCCTTGTGGGTATACGCCGTGGTCAGCGAGATCACCGGATACGCGAGGATCATGAAATCGGGCCGGCTGCCGGCGCGTTCGATTGGATCAAGCGAATCCGGACGCCCGGCGTCGAAGTGCGTTCCGGTCGTCGAAGCCAGATGCCCACCGGCGGAGAATCCCCAGATGCCGATACGATCCTTGGCCACTCCCAGATCCGCCGCCTGCGATCGAACCCACCGGATCGCACGTTGCGCGTCCTGAAGCGGGGCGGGATGGTGATACCGCGGCCCGAGGCGGTATTGAAGCACGAACGCCGCCACGCCTCGTGCGTTCAGCCACTCGGCGATCTGCTTCCCCTCATGATCCATCGCCAGGTGGCCGTACCCGCCTCCGGGACAGACGACCACGCCGGTTCCGGTCGGTTTCTCGGGCAAGTAGATGGTGAGCGAGGGCTTGTCCACATCCTCGGTTCCTACGGCGCCGGGAGCGCCGCCCGGCCAGAGCAAAATGGTCTTGAGCGCCATCGAGACGAGCATCATTCCTGCGGCGGCGAATGTCATAACTGAGAGAGAAAAATACTCTACCATGTTTAGGGAGACGTAAATCATGTGCGGCATTTGCGGAGCGTGGATGCCCGCGGGCGCCCCGCGCATCGAAGAAGACCGAATCCGGCGCATGCGGGATTCCATGTTGCACCGCGGTCCCGATGACGCGGGGCACTGGGTCTCTCCCGACGGTCGTGTCGCGCTTGGAAGTCGCCGTCTCTCGATTATCGATCTGTCGCCGGCCGGCCGCCAGCCCATGTGGAACGAAGACCGCACCGTCGGAATCGTCTTCAACGGTGAGTGCTACAACTTTCGTGAGTTGCGGGACTGGTTGGTGTCCAGAGGGCGCCGATTTCGCTCGCAGACCGATACCGAGAGCGTCCTCGGACTGTATGAGGAACTTGGCGACGTGGAAGAAGTGCTGCGACGACTGCGCGGCATGTATGGACTTGCGATCTGGGACGGCCCGCGACAGAGGCTTCTACTGGCGCGCGACCGGATGGGCATCAAGCCGCTTTACTATTCGCGCCAAGGCGGCGGATTGCTCTTTGCTTCCGAGGTGCGCGCCCTGCTCGCATCGGGCCTCGTCTCGCGCGAGCTCGATCCTGCCGGAGTGCAGGGCTATTTCGCTTTTGGCTCATCGCCCGTGCCGCAGACGCCCCTGGCTGCCGTTGCCGCGCTTCCTCCGGCGCATTATCTTCTGATCGAGAAAGGGCGAGAGAAGATCGCGCCCTACTGGACGTTGAGTTTCGAAGCCAAAGGGAAGGAGTCCGAGCATCTCGAGCAAGTCCGTGCCGAGCTGATCGATTCGGTCCGCCGGCAACTGGTCTCCGATCGGCCTGTTGGGATTTTCCTCAGCGGCGGCATCGACTCGAGCGCGCTGGTAGCCCTGGCGCGCCACGTTGAGCATCGTAAACTGCGAACCTACTCCGTCATCTTCTCCGAATCGTCCTTTAATGAAGCGCCCTTCTCGCGCCGCGTCGCCGAGCTTTTCGAGACGGATCATCACGAATACCTGGTGAGCGGTTCCGATGTCCTACGGCAGCTCGACACCATGGTGGCTTCCCTGGACTTGCCGAGCATCGACGGCATGAACACGTATCTCGTCTCGCAGGCGACACACAGCGACGGCACCGTCGTAGCACTCTCGGGTCTCGGCAGCGACGAGATCTTCTTCGGCTATCCGAGCTTTCGGGCCGTTCCCCGATTGAGCACATTCGTGGGGCGAGTGCCGCGCGTTCTTGGTCACGCGATCGAGCGGGGCTCTCGCTACTTCCCGCCCGGCTCGCGCGCCGCCCGCCTGGCGGGACTCCCAGGCGCCTCCCATCCGATTCCCGCGGCTTATTTTGCGTTTCGAGGTTTGCTCGAAGAGAGCTTCCTCAAGGATCTCTTCCGCCCTGAGTTCAGCAACGGATCGCGATTCGACGCGGTCGGTTACCTCGATGGCTTAGGTTCGCTGCCGGCCGATCCGGCGAATGCCGTTTCCGCGCTGGAACTCAGGGCCTACATGCACAATCAACTGCTGCGTGACAGCGACGCGATGAGCATGGCCCACTCGATCGAGTTGCGTGTTCCGCTCATCGACCATCCGCTAGTCGAACTAGCGGCCGGACTCCCCTCGGCAAGCAAGCAGCCCGCCGGCAGGAACAAGGACCTTTTGCTGAAAGCCCTGCCCACCGCTCTTCCCGAGGAATGCTGGAAGCGAGCCAAGCAAACGTTCACTCTGCCCTTTGCCCACTGGCTGAAGAAGGAACTGCGGAACGAAGCTGAAGCGGTGTTGGTTTCAGAAAACTCGGCTCTGCGGCGTCTCTGCCGGCCGGAAGCGCTCCAGCGTATCTGGGATGGCTTCGTCGCCGATCGCGTTCATTGGTCGCGCGTATGGCTGGCCGTGGTCTTCGCGCGCTGGACTCAGCAGCTTTCCATCAAATAAGCCGCCAGCAGCGGCAGCATGATTTCATGATGGCCGGTGAGCGCATAGCCGCGACCGCCTCCCGACACCGGACGCTCGACCACGTTTCGCGTCGGCCGGTAGTGCTGGAGAAAATCGAGATTGGCCGTGTGGAAGTTCTGGAGTGCATTGCCCAGATTTCGCACGACCGATACGGCCTTCAGAAAGACTTCCGGCAGGATCACAGCGGAACCGACGTTGAGATAGACTCCCCCGCCTTCGAGTCCTTTCACCATTCCGGCCAAGAGGCGGAAGTCGTGGTAAGTGGCCTGCCCGAGCGCGGCGGCATCCATGCGCGGATCGATGTGCGGCGTGTCCGCGCCTACGGCGACGTGCACACTGACGGGCGCCTTGTGCTGGTAGGCTTGCGCCAGCAGGCTCGCGGCGGCATTCGGCGTCTTCTGCAACGCGCGGCCGGTTGCTTCCCCAAGTCCGATGCCTTCTTTCGCGGCGTGCTTGGCCGCCTCGTGTAACGTGACCGCCGTCTCTTCTGCCGTGCCGAAGCGGCCGTCGGTGAGCACTTCATCCACGTCTTCGGACGTTGAACCGGCGAGCGCGATCTCCAGATCGTGAATGGCCGCAGCCCCGTTCAGGGCAAATCCTGTGGCCAGCCCGCGCTTCATCAATTCCACCAATACCGGCGCGAGCCCGCACTTGATCACGTGGCCGCCCAAGCCCCACAGGATCGCGGGCCCGCCGTTGCGAGCCGCGAGGATCGCCGATGCCAGATCGCGGAGTTGCTGCCCGGCGAGAATTCCCGGCTTGGTAGATGCGCAGGGACTCTTTTGCAACACACCGGAATGGCTTGTGGCAAAGCTGGTGGCAGGGACGCTAAGCCTCAGCCAGGTGGAGCAGGAATTTCTGGCGCAAATTGGCAAGGTGTTGACCGCCGGAATAGTTCCCACGCATCTGGACGGGCACAAGCACATTCACCTTGTTCCTCCCATTTTCGAACTCGTCATTCGGATGGCTAAGGAATACGGCATCCCGGGTGTTCGTTGCACGAGGGAGCCATCGATCGGCTTAC
>CAZRND010000089.1:0-16261 GCA_964601345.1 uncultured Acidobacteriota bacterium
GGTAAAACCGTGATTGTCTCGTTAAATCGATACGAGCGGAAGAAGGACTTGGGATGTTGACAGGACCATTTGGGGAGGTCCTCCCCCCGCCGGTTCAACAAGCCGGTCCATCGGCTGACCCGCCGCGCCGCCGCGGCGCTGGCTCGACAGAGCTGGCCGGGAAACGTGCGCGAGCTGGAAAATGTTATCGGCCACGCGTGCATGATGACAAATCACGAAGTCCTCGATGTGCATGACCTCCCGAAAGGGTTGCGAATGCCCGTGATTGCCAGAGAAGATCCTCTCGGATTGCCGCTAGCTGAGGTGGAACGCCGTTACGCCCGGCGTGTCCTCGATAACGAGGGTGGGAACAAGCTGCGGGCGGCCGCGATCTTAGGGATTGGCCGCAGCACGCTCTATCGCCTATTGGCCGACGATGCCGGGGCGCGATCAAAGCACGCGAAGACGGAACTCTTCCAGGGATTCGACTCGCGGATGTCCGGTGTCACGATAAGATCCTGATACATCCATAAGCGCCGCGGCCATTCCCACGCCCTTCGCACCGAGATAATCCAAGGAATACACGTCGCCAAGATAGATGCTTTCCGCGGCCGTCGCACCAAGTGAAGCGAGTGCGTGCCGGAAGATGCCGGGATCGGGCTTCTCGCTGCCGACGAGCGCCGAGTCCGAAAAACTGTCGAAGTACTCTCCCAGCCCAGCCGAGCGGATCAACTCCTCGATGTGCCCGTCGGAGTTCGAGATGACGCCCAGCCGGCGGCCGCTGTCGCGGATCGCCTGAAGCGCTTCCTTCGTGCCGGGGCGAATCTGGTTCCAGTGAGCCGAGCGGCGCGTCGACGCGACGAGTTTCGGGATCAGGTCGCCGGGCGCCTTCAGCTCGGCGACCAGAAGGGAATAGTAGTTGGTC
Organism: uncultured Acidobacteriota bacterium; assembly: GCA_964601345.1. Lineage (GTDB taxonomy): Bacteria > Acidobacteriota > Terriglobia > JAJPHL01 > JAJPHL01 > CAZRND01. Next base: position 905 of record CAZRND010000089.1, read on the forward strand.
CAGTAGTCGGCGTCGACGGGCTGCCCCGGAAGACGCTTCTCAATGCTAATATCCATACGCCGCTTGGCGGCGCGCTCGGCGGCGTAGAGTTGTTCGGTGCGCGGCTGGAACCCGGCTTCGAGAAGCGGCGCCAGCGTGCGGGAATGGTCGGCGAAGAGCAGCGTATTGCCGACGTCGAAAAAAATGTAGCGCGCAGCCACGCGGCGATTATATCCCTGGAGGCTCGATGATCTATCTCGGAATCGATGCCGGAACACAGTCGACGAAGGTCGTCGCCGTCGACGGTGCGACAGGGAAGGTCCTCGCGGAAGCGTCGGCCGCCTATGACCTGATCCCGGGACTCGCGCCGGGTCACAAGGAACAACATCCGCAAGTTTGGGTCGACGCCCTGGAGCAGACCGTCCCGGCGGTGCTGGCGAAGGTCGATCGCGCCGCGGTGCGCGGCATCGGCGTCAGCGGGCAGCAGCACGGCTTCGTCCCTCTCGACGAAAAAGACAACGTCCTCCGGCCGGCGAAGCTCTGGAACGATACCTCGACCGCGCCGGAGTGTACCGAGATCATGGACGCAGTCGGCGGACCGCTGAAGTTTCTAGAACGCACCGGCAACCTGCTGCCCGCCGGATTCACGGCCGGAAAAATCCTCTGGCTGAAGAAGCACGAACCGGAAAACTTTCGCCGGCTGCGCTGCGTCCTGCTACCGCACGACTATCTCAATCTTTGGCTGAGCGGCGCGAAACGCATGGAGCACGGCGACGCCTCGGGCACCGGCCTGATGGACGTCCGTGCGCGCGCCTGGAACGATGCCGCGGTCGGCGCGATCGACTCCGGGCTCGGCTCGCTGCTTCCTCCACTGCGCCCGTCGAAAGAAGCGTGCGGGACATTACGCGAGCTCCTGAAGAGCAAATGGGGCCTGACCGGCAGCGTCACAGTGAGCGCCGGAGGCGGCGACAACATGATGGGCGCCATCGGCACGGGCAACGTTCGATCCGGCATCGTCACGGCGAGCCTCGGCACGTCGGGCACGATCTACGCTTGCGCGGATCAGCCGGTGATCGATCCGCAAGGCCAGGTCGCGGCCTTCTGCGACAGCACCGGAAAGTGGCTGCCGCTGGTCTGCACGATGAACGTCACCGTAGCGACAGAAATGATTCGCACGCGGTTCGGCATGGATCACGCCGCGGCGTCAGCGGCCGCCGCCGGCGTTCCGCCCGGCAGCGGCGGGCTCATCCTGTTGCCGTTCTTCGAGGGCGAGCGGACTCCGAATTGTCCCGACGGCACGGGCCTGTTCTTCGGCGTGCGTCCCGCCGTCTTCGACGTGCCGCACATGATGCGGGCGGCGATGGAGGGCGCGACGCTCGGCCTGAACTACGGCTTCCGGCGGCTGCGCGAGCTTGGCGTGCGTCCGAGCGAGGTCCGTCTGACCGGCGGCGGCGCGCGCAGCGCCGTCTGGCGGCAGATTCTTGCCGACGTCTTCCGCGTACCGGTGGTATGCCTGAAGATCGAAGAAGGAGCGGCGTACGGCGCGGCTTTGCAGGCCCTATGGACCGTGGAGGGCGGGGAACTCGGCGCCATCACGGATCGCCTGCTGCAACCGGATGAATCGACGCGCGCGCAGCCCGATGCGGCGCGCGGCGCGCTCTACGAACGCTATCAGGAGTTGTTCAACAGATTAGCAAAAGACCTTGGCGGCGCCTTCGCGGCGCATCGCACACTCGTATCGTGATCGGTTTAGAGCGGGTTATCGCCGCTGGTGGCCGCCGTAGTGGAATTCTGGTGGATCACCAGAGGCTCATTCGTGAAGAACGATCGTTGTCCGGAGGCTCCGCGCGAAACCGGGTCGCCGCTGATGGAATAGGTGGTAATCGTACCAATTCCGCCGCCTCCCACTGGGGCATATGCGAAGCTGTAGCCGTTCTTGATGAAGGTAGTCGCGGTGCCGAGAGCAGCAAGCCCGGAAAGGACCGGATCGACCAGGTCGGCACGGTTTACATCAGGCAAAGCGCCTCCGGCGGGAGGACCCAGGCGATTCAGCGTATCGGTATAGCCGGAACTATAGGTCAGGACAAAGGTCACTTCAGCATTGTTCAGCATGCGCAGCGACGACACCGCCGATGCTTCGTTGGCCGCCATGCGTGACCGCACCAGATTGGGAAGCGCGATCGAGGCAATGATCAAGATAATTGCCACAACAATCAGCAATTCGATTAGCGAGAATCCCCTTGTGCCCTTTGGTTCCATAATACCGGGATTGTAGCGAAATGACCCCGTCATTGCAATGGACCATAAGGCCTAGCGGCGCAATGTTACTTTTGGCACTACTGGCCGTCGGGACATACGCCCCCACCCTCGGCATTCCGTTGATCGAGGACGATTATCCAAACCTTTCCCAGGCACAGGTTTACGGATCGCCGTCGGGGCTCGGAACACTCTTTGGCGATCCTGTTTTCCGCCTCCGGGCGACCAGTTATTGGGTGATGAACATCCTGTGGCGGATGGCCGGCCTGAACGCGCCGGTCTACCACGTCGCCAGTCTGTTGCTGCACATCGCCTGCGTCTTGCTCGTCTACCGGATGGCTGCGGCCTGGACGCCGATGCGCGGGGCAGCCCCTTGGGCCGCGGCGTTCTTCGCCGTTCACGAAGGCCATCAGGAAGCCGTGATGTGGTTCTCGGCGATCAACGAATTGCTGATGTTCGCCTTCGGGATGGCGGCGCTGCTGTGCTGGATCAAGGAAAAGCACTGGACAGGCGCCGCGTTCTTCGCCTTCGCGCTGCTTTCGAAGGAGTCGGCGGTGATCTTCATGCCATTCTTCCTGCTGACGCGCCGTTCCAATTGGAAGCAGCTTCTCCCTTATTGGATCCTGGGGGCGCTCGCGATTATGTCAATTTGGTCGGGACGGCACGAGTCGTTCCGCTTCACTGACGGCAGCTTCTCGCTCGATGCACCATTCTGGTTAACATGGCCGAAAAGTATGGCCAGAATCCTCTGGATCTGGGGCTTCCTGGCCGCGTTCGTCACGTTTTGGCCGGGAAGGGAAAAGCAGCGAGAGGCACTGCTGGCCTTGGCCTGGATCGGAATCGCCCTCGTCCCCTATAGCTTCCTTACTTATATGACCCAGATCCCGAGCCGCCAGACCTACCTTGCCGGCGCCGGGGTGGCATTTCTATTTGGATTGGCAATGGCCAGCCTGCCGGACCGCCGCGGGCTCGTCGCCGTGGTCATGACCGTGATGATTCTCCACAATGCCGGCTACATATGGGTCCGCAAGCAGCGACAATTCCGCGAACGCGCCGCGCCGACCGAGCAGCTCATCGAGCTGGCGCGGAAAACATCGGGTCCGATCTGGATACGCTGCTTTCCTCGCGGCAAGGACGTAGCCCAGGAAGCCGTTCGTCTGGCGACGGGGCGCGCCGCGTCCGATCTCGTTTGGAGCGAGGCGGATGGGAAGCCGACCGCGGTTTTCTGCTACCCGCAGCGCTGATCGCCTATTTGCGCGGCGGCAGCAGCGGACGCATCTCCACCCGGCTGGCCAACGCCCTCTGCGGCAGGCTCAGCAGGTCGAGCGTCATCTCCGCGATGTCGGCCGATTGGAGCTTCCAGGCGCCGGGCTTGCCGTGGCCGAAGTCGGTCTCGACGCTTCCGGGCATGATGTAGCTCACCCGGATGTTGTCGTATCGCACGTCGAGCATCATCGCCTCGGAGAATCCGTTGAGGCCGAACTTCGAGGCGTTGTAGGCGGCAGCGCCCGCAAAAGCGTTCTTGCCGGCCAGGCTGCTGATGTTCACGATGTATCCGCCGCCGCGTTTGCGCATCAGCGGGATCGCCTCACGCGAACAGTAGAACGCGCCGTTCAGGTTCGTCTCGATCACGGTGCGCCACTCGTCGGGAGTCAGCTCGAAGACGGGCGCGAAGATCCCAACACCCGCGTTGTTCACGAGGAAATCGAGGCCGCCCCAATCTCCCGAGATTTTCGCGAACATGGCGGCGACTTCGGAATCGCTGCGGACATCGCAACGGATCGCCAGGGAATCGGGTCCGAGCGTTGACTTGGCGGAATCGAGGGCAGCCTGATCGCGTCCGCAAATGGCAGCCTTGGCGCCAGCCTTGGAAAGGGACTGGGCAATGGCCAAGCCGATGCCTTTAGATCCACCGGTTACGAGAGCTAGTTTATTTAACATAATATCCATTATCGGACGTTGCGCCTATAACCTCCCTATCCCCAATGGTAAACTAACTCCCCATGGCCATTACCACCGACCCGGCATCCGTTGACATCTCCAAGAGCCAAGGAATCAGCATTGTCTGGACGGACGGCCATAAGAGCCAGTTCGAGTTGACCTACCTCCGAGACGCCTGTCCATGTGCGACTTGCTCCAATGCGCACGGAACGTCTACGCCGCAGGCCGGGACAGCTTCATCGAACCCGTTCGTGATGTACAAGGCGAAGCCCAAGATCCAGGACATCGAGATGGTCGGACGCTACGCCTTCCGCATCACTTGGAATGACGGCCACAATACCGGCATCTATTCGTACGCGCTGCTGCGCGGCATCTGTCCCTGCCCTGAATGCTCCGCGGCCAGGTAGTCTTCGAGCACTTTCGCAGTGACGCGATGTCCGGCCGGCGTCTGGTGGCCGTCGAGCGTCCAGTAAAGCCTTGCGCCACGGCGAGCCTCTTCGCGCAAGGCCGGACGCAGATCGATCGCCGTGATGCCTGAGGCTCGCGCCTCGCGGAGCACGGCGTCGTAAGTTTCATCGTAAAAGGCCGGATAATTCTCGCGCGCCACTAAACCTCTGGCCACGAGTTCAGGAAGATACACCTGCTCCTTGCAGGGCATCAGGGTAAGGACGAATCTGCTTCCGGCCTTCTCAGTGGCGTCCCTGGCGGCTTGAATGTACTTGATGGTCTGCTCGTAGCTGGAGCGGACACGAGGCACGTTCAGGTCCATCATGGGCCTCCAGAACTCCACGGAGGCAAAGAGGAACTCACCACGACTGTCGCGATAATAGAACGGGACGTATTTGCCCGGCACGCAACGCAGTTTTCCGCAGGTGAGCATACGCTTCGCGATCGCGTAGGTCACGCTGTGCAGAAAGATCTGCTCGCGCCATCTGCGCGTGCGGTGATGCCAGTCCACGGGATCGGTGTCCCAAGCAAACATCTGCTCGCCCACGTCGCAAGTCGCATCGTTAATGTCGTTGCTGAAGACGTTGTAGAAAACCGTGGAGGGCGGCGACGGCAACCGGGCCAGCGCCATCTGCAGCATCGTGTTGTAGGTGCAGGGTCCGGAATTCTGGACACCCAGGTTCAGCACCGAACGCCCGGTGTGACTCGCGATCTGGGCAGGAAAAGCATCTTCCTCGCGGACCAACTGGCCGAAGACCATCGAATCGCCAACGACCAGCACGTCCTGGCGGTGCTGGAAATCCTTGGCGCGAAGGATGCTGGTGTTTCCCTTGGATACGCGCAACGACGAGAGGCCGGCTTGATAGGCCTCGCCGTTGATGAGCGCGCGGACGGAGGGAACAAGGAGCGGCGCCAGCAAACGCAACGCGCCCTCGGAGATAACCAGCCCGACCAACAGGCCGGAGAACAACAGAAGAGCCGGTACGACAACCTTGGATATGAGTCCCTTAAGCAATCGCCTTCGACAATAACATAGCATCCACGTAGCGGGCCAATGAGTGCTGGGCGCGGATGTAACGGCGGGCATTTGCGCCGATCGCTTTGCCGAGCGCGGGATTGGCTTCGAGCGCGAGCAGATACTCGAGTAGCATTTCCTCCTCCATCTCGCCGGGCGGCACGCGGATGCACGAGTCGGAGGGATACAGGGCATTCTCCGGAATATCGCTCAGCACTAGCGGCACGCCCAGGCCCATCAAACCCACACCAACGCCGGAAGTCTCGCCTGCGCTCGGATGTCGCAGGTTGATCACCACGTCGCAGGCGGCGGCGTAGCGATCGAAGTCCGCGTCGGAGACGTACCCGGTCCGGCGCACGCCGAGTTCGGAGAGCTGCGGCGCGAGAAAACTCTCCTGTTCCCTGGACGTAAATTCCCCAGCGAGAAGAAATTCCGCGCGCTGCGCCTTCTTCCGCAGTGCCGCAAAGACGCGCAAGGCGACTTCAAGACGCCGGGGCGGCCGGACGTATCCGAAAAACCCAACGACAAACGATCCGGGCGGGATGCCGAGGTCAACGCGGGCCTGGACGCCGTCCGGTTCTTTCGCGGGCGCGATAAACGGCAACGGCGCGACTTCGACCCGCGCGCGCGGCGCCTCCGCCAGGACCCGCCGCGCCGCCTCCGGATTGTGGACGATGACGGCTTTGCTCCGCTCGGCGAGACGCTTCACTAGCGGATATCGAAAGAACCCCTCGTGCATCGCGGGACTGCCGCCGCGCAGATTCCGGGCAATCTCCGCGCCGCGTTCGCCGTAGGCAAAGGCGAATTCCGACTCCCAGGCCTCCCAGGAGATCCCTAATAGAAGATGCTGCAAGAGCGCGTCGTGTAGAACCACGACGCCCGGCTCTTCGAGAGCGGCCTGATAGGCAAACAGATGCAACCGGTTGTTCCCGACCTGATAGATCCGTCGATCGAATTGACTGCGACTGCGCTTGGCCTCGACAAAGACCTCAACCTCGGCGCGCTTCATCAGTTCGGGCAAAAGGTTCGCGGCGTACCGGGCCACTCCCGTGGCCGAGGGCGGCAGCGGCGAGAAGAAAGCAACCCTCATCTAGGGCTTCACGGCGGTGATGGCGTAGTCCATGTGACCGAAGTAGGTCTGGTTGAAGCGCTCGGCGGCTTGATTCCAGGTTGCCTTCTCGGCGTCGCCGCTCGCGCGCCACAGCGGCAACTGGGGCAGCGCGTCTCTCAGCGGCGAAAGATACTTGATCTCGATGTTGCTGAATCCCGCTTCGAGCAGCAGAAACTGCATTTGACGCGCCGGTACCGGGCGCACATGCGTCGGATCCAAGTAAAAGGTTTGGCTGTAGATCGCCAGGCACTCCGGGTTCTGCGTTTCGAGAATAATGCGACCGCCGCGACGCAGCTTGGCCTTCGAGAGCGTGATCAGCCGCGAGTAGTCGGCGATGGAGAGATGCTCGACGAATTGCGCCGAGAAGATCGCGCCCCAAGCTCCGTCCGGCTGTTTCTCCAGATACTCGAGCGCCCCGATCCACTCGACCGGAAGCTTCTTCACCCGGCACCGCTCCACCATGTCGCCATCGAGGTCGACGCCCTGCGCCGCAATTCCCTTCTCCCGCAGCAATTCGAGCATTTCGCCGCGCCCGCAGGCGATATCGAGCACCGGCGCCTGCTGGGCGAGCATCGGCAGGTAAAACTCCTGGCGTCCGCGAATCTCTGCCTCGTTCCCGCGGAAATGCTCTTCGAAGCGCGGATAATCGAATCCCGCGGGCGTCGTCGCAGCCTGCGCGGCGGCCGGAGTCGCGGGCGCGGCCTGTTCCACCAGAGCGCGCATTTTGTGGCGAATGGCGCGCACTTCGTCGTCGAAGGCGACCTGCCGCGTCGCCTGTTCTTCCTTGAATTGCGCGAAGCCCTTCCAATACTCCTGCTCGATGCGGCTCGCCGCGGCGTGCGCTTCGGCCACGCCGCGATTCAATCCCTCGCTCAGTTCCTTCATCGAAGCGGTCACCGAGACGCTCGCCGACTCCAGAGCCTTCGTCACCGAGATACTCACTTCCTGCACGGCCTTGCCTGAGGCAACGCTGACTTGCTCGATTCCGCGGCCGGCGGAAAGGCTGATCTCCTCGGCGCGCGCTGCGATCGAAGCGATGCGCTGTTCCTGGCGGTCGAGATCGGCGCGCAAAAGGCCGAGCACCACGGTCGTTCCCTCCTGCATGTCCACCAGGTTTTGTCCCAGCACCACCAGGTTGCGGTTGATGTCCGCGAACATCTCTTCGGTCCGGATCAGCGAGGCGACGACGCCGGAATTGAATTGCGTCTGCGGAAAGGCGAACCAGCGCAGGCTGCGGGCCATCAGTCCTTTGAAGAATTGCAGGACCGAGCTCACCAGTCCCGGCTGGCGCGGATTGGGAATCCCCATTGCGCCCGACCAACCTTCGGCGACATGGCGCGCCTGGCGCAGTGGTTCGAGTGGCGGGATCGCCAGCTCGGGAATGCCGGGCACAGTGCGCGACAGCCGCGCGGCAACCCGGCGGCGGATTTCGGCCAGCGTTCCGGCCACGTCCATATTGTCGATGGGCTCGAAAGGGGTTGTGCTCATCCTTGCCTCCGGCGCGCGGTGACGCGCGCATGCAAATTTGCCACTCCCGCCGTATAGCGGTCGTCCAGCACCTGAAAGACCAGCACGTCGTCGAGCCAGTCGTGACTCGATCCGTCGAGCGATTGCGTGGCCACGGTGATGGTGTACTCCTGCGGCGCCAGCCAGCATTGGAAGGCGAAGTTCACTTCGAGAACTTCGCCGGCCGCGGCCGGGCCGAGGGACATCTCCTCGAGCTTGGTGTTCGTGCCGAACACGTCCATGCCGATGCGGTTGCGGATCATCATCCCGACCATCGGCGCGTCATGCGCTTCGGCGAAACGGGCCATCACGCGCACGCGAACCTGTTCCCCGCTCCGCACCACGCGAACGGGCTGGCCGCTGTCGTTGAGCAGCTCGGCTTCCACGACTTCCGCGCGCCCGTCGCCGTGTCGAAAGCTGTATTCGAGTGGGACGGTGGGAGCGAACTCCGCAGGCGCGGGCGCGGGGGTGGGGGTGGGTTCGGCCTTCTGGCGTTCGAGAACCATGCCGATGTATTTGTTGATCACGTCATTCGGATCGCCCTCGGCCAGCATCTGCCCCTGAGAAAGAAGGATGGCGCGATCCGAGAGCAGCTTCACCAGACCCAGATCGTGCGAGACGAGAACCACGGTGATGCCGCGATCTTTCAATTCCTGAAACTTGCGCACGCAACGGTTGGAAAAGATTGCGTCACCCACGGAGAGGGCTTCATCGACGACCAGGATCTCCGGGTCCACGTGAATCGCTGCCGAGAAAGCCAAGCGGACCAGCATGCCGCTCGAGTAGGTCTTCACCGGCTGGTCCATGAAGTCGCCGATCTCGGCGAAGGCTGCGATCTTCGGAAAGTCGCGCTCCGTCTCGGCGCGGCTCAAACCCATGATCTCGCCGTTCATGAAGACGTTCTCTCGTCCTGTGAATTCGGGATTGAATCCCGCCCCGAGCTCGAGGAGCGCGGCAATGCGACCCGTGGAGCGGACGCGTCCCGAGGTCGGCTCGAGGATTCCCGTGAGGATTTCGAGCAGCGTGCTCTTTCCCTACCCGTTCGGGCCGATCAGACCGAGAATCTGGCCGCGCTCCACGTCGAACGAGACGTCGCGCAGCGCCCAGAACTCGCGGTGCAGCGTGCGCCCGCCCATCGCGAGCATCTCCCAAAGGCGCGCCTGCGGCGCGGGGTATATGCGGTACATCTTCGAGACATGGCGCGCGGAAATTACGGGCATCGCGTCACCGGCCTAGAGCACATCGGGAAATGCCTTTCGCGATTTGTAGAACCAGGCGAAGCCGAGGATTGCCGCGGCAAAGCTCGCCGCCGTCAGCCAGCCAAGGGCGGTCCACGGCGGCGGCGCGCCTTCGAGAAAAACGCTGCGGTACGATCGCGCCAGCACATACGCCGGATTCAGCTCGAAGAGCCAGCGCATCTTTCCGGGCAGCGCCGACTCGGGATAACAGATCGGCGTGGCGAAGAACCAGAGCGTCAGGAGAAAAGTGATGAACTGTCCCGTGTCGCGAAGGAAGACGCCCATTGCGGCCAGAAACCAGCAGAACCCTAGCGTCAGCAGAATCTGAGGAATGGCGATCAACGGCAGCAGCAACGCTGTCGCGGGAATCGACTGACGGAGAATCAGCAGCGCGGCGAGAAACACCAGCAGTCCGAAAAACTCGCTGACCAGGCCCGCAGCAGCCAGGTTCACCGGCAGAATCTCCACGGGAAAGACGACGCGCTTCACCAGCTTCCGATATTCCAGGATCACGCTGGGCGATCGACCCAAGGCCTCGCTGAACGCGAGCCACGGCAGCATTCCCCCGATGAAATAGAGCACGAAGTTCGCCGGCTGCTGTTCTTCGGGGCCGGAACCGAAGCGGACTTTCAACACAATGGCGAAGACGAAAAAGTACGTCAGCATCATCAGCAGCGGATTTATGACGGTCCAGAAGAGCCCGGCCATCGAGCCGCGATAGCGACCGTGGATATCGCGGCGCACCATCGAGGCAATGAGCGCGCGATTTCGCCAGAGCAAGCGCGCCGGGTACACGAAGGCGCGCGTGACGAGACGCATGGTCCGCTCGGTACTTCGGTCGGCCGCGGTCGAGCGGCGCGCGCGTTGCACGGAAAGGACTCCGTTCGCCAGCGTCGCGTCCACCAGGAGACAATCGGCGCCTTGTTGATGAAACCAAGTGACGTTTTCTTCCACGAGCGACACCAGGACGCGGTACTCGCCGTCGTCGGCGGGGAGCTGCGCCGTGATCTGAATGTCCGCTTCCCTGCCCGGCGCGACGTCGGCAGCCAGCGGGATGTGCTCGCCCTCGAACAGCAACGCGCCCGACTCAGGATCGAGTATCTGGCAAGCGACGCGAATCTGTCCCGCAGCTTCCCAGGCGCGGTCGCTGCGGTTACGCACCCGCGCCTGGACGCCGAGCCGGTGCGCCCCGTCCGCGGTGGCGCGTGGCTCGGAGAAGTGCGCGTCGAAGCGGCGGCTATTGATCATAAAGTTCGCGCGGCCAGCGCTCTTTCACCGGACCCGACTTGCGCCCCACGACGAAGAGCACGTCGCCGCGATTCTCGAGCGAGAATCCCTCGCGCGCCAGAAGCTGCGCCACGCGCGCGTTGCGCTCGCGTTCAGCGACGCCGGGGACGCTGTACCACTCCGTCTCGAAACGCACCACGTCGAATCCAGCGCGCTCGAACATGTGATGGATGTCGGGCGGCGCATACTCGCGGTTATGCCGCGGATCGATGTTCCCTTGCGCGTCCGGCTTGATGTACACGCTGTAAAAGCCGGGATGAACCCCGTTGAGCGTGGCGTCGACGGCGCGATAGCTGGTGATGTTGGGCGTGGTCAGCACCAGATGGCCGCCCGGCTTCAAGATGCGATTGATCTCTCCCATCATGTGCATAGGATCGAAGTAGAGATGTTCGAGCAGCTCGCAGCAAAGCACAAGATCGTACGATGCGTCCGGGTACGGGTACGGATCTTTCTCGGCGTCGAAGAGATCGACGTAGCAGCCGAACTCTTCGCCCTCCGACGTGCGGGCCACCTTCCAATCGCTGACGCCGCGCGCCCCGAAGTAACATCCGCGCACATTTTCGTAATTGAGAAACCGCTTCAGCGCGGGCGTCATTTGCAAGTAGCAGCCCATTTCGAGCGCCTGCGCTCCCGCGCCGCCCGGCGGGGTGATCTCGAGCGTCTTGACCATGCGGTGCAGATGCGTGCGCGCGTAGGATTCCGCGCCGGCATTTTGCTGGCTGAACGACAGGATGTAATCGCCGATCGCTTCCGACACCGGCGCAGCAGGCGCAGGCTGTGCCGCGCCGAGATACCGCGCATACTGCGCAGCCGTTTTCTCCCAGGCGCAGTCGCGGGCGATGAAGGCCGCCGCGTTCCGTCCCATGGCCTGCGCCAGCTCCGGCTGATTGACAAGCGTATTCATGTACTCGAAGAGCCATTCCGGCTCTTCGTCGCCCGCGGGAATCTTGATGCAGGTGCCGGCAGGCAGCTCCGAGAACGAGCCGATGTCCGAGACGATCACCGCGCGCCCGGCGGCCATCTCACGCAGCAAGCTGCCTGAACTTTCTCCCGCTGTCGGAAATCGCAAATTCAGGCAGACGTCGCAGGCGGCGATGTAGTCGACGAATTCTGAGAGCGGCACGTGCCCGAGAATGCGGATGCGATCCTCCTGTCCGAGATCGCGGATCAACGGTCGCAGCGGATAATGCGGATGCTCCTCCCCCACCAGGATCAGCCGCGCGTCGGGACGATACCGGCCGAGGCGCGCAAAGGCCTGGATGATGCTGGCGATGCGCTTGTAAGGTTTGAGAAAACCGAAAGCGCCGAAGAGCGGTGCGCCGTCCACATCGAGGCGACGGCGCGCCAGGTCTCCCTGGCCCGCTCGAGTCTCCGCACCGTGAGGGATCACTTCCACCGGCAGCGTGAATCCCGCGCGGCGCACCAGATTGCGAACGTACTCGCTGTGCACGATCAGCGCCTTACTCGTCTCGAGCAGGCGCCGGTTCATGGCGACGCGATCGTATTCGAGCTGCACCTCTCCGGCTTGCGCGCGGCGCGCGTGCGCCAGCGCCGTGGGCCCGCCGTTGTATTCCGCTTCCTTTAGATACTCGTCCCAATTCTCGCGGACGATCGTGGCATCGGCCATCAGGTAGTGCAGATTGAAATCGTGCAACACCACAACACCGGGGATGCGCAGCGCCAGGTCGTAGATGTAGACGTGGAACTGGTTGTTCCCCATGTGATACAGCACTGCGTCGTAGCGGCCAGCGTGATAATCGCTCTCGAATTCCTTCCAATGGCGGATGCGCGCGGCCTTCGGAAGGTCGGGATTCGACGGCTCATAGTCCTCGATGAACACGTCTACCTCCGTCCAGCCCAGAAGGCGCGGCAGCAGCGCTTCGGAGTAGTCGGAAATGCCGGAACGCCGCGGATTCAGCGGTGAGAAGAATGCAATGCGCATGCCGGAAGAATCATCATACAACGGGGCGCAGGCAGAACTGCGGCGTCCAGTGCAGGTGGCAGCGGGTCGCGGCCACCGGCGCGGCGCGCATCACGGCGATCATCTGCGTCGGCTTGATCGCGCCATCGGACGTAAGCCGTTCGTCAAGCGCGCCGATGCGGTCGATAAAGTCGATGTCTTCCTGCTTGGTGTGGTCGAAGTTGTGGCCGAATCCGCGATCGATAAAGACATCGACGATGTTTCCGTAGGCCACGAAGGCCTCGAAGTGGAAGTTCTTCACCAACAACGGCAGGATGTCCTGCGCGCGGATGCCCTCGAAGCCTTCCTTGGAGCAGTCCCAGTTCTCGTACAGATCCTCGAAGCGCCGCAACTGGTGGTTGTACTTGTAGCGGTCGGGCATCTTTTTCCAGATATCGTGCACTTGAGTGAGCGCCTCGGGCCATCGCAGGTGCCCGTTGCGTCCAATCATGTCGTTCGTGAGGAAGTAGCCCTCGCTTCCGATGGCCCGCTTGATGTTAGCGAAGATTTCCTCGAGCTTCACCATGTGATGCAGAGCCTGGTGGACGATCACCACCGCGAGTTTCCGTCCGGGATTCCAGGCGGCGAGGTCGGCTTCCTGAAAGTCGAATCGGTCGGCGAGCTGCGTTTCGGCGGCGAGCGCGCGGCCGCGTTCGAGCATCGCGGGATTGAGGTCGAGGCACTGGAAGCGGAAATCGGTGAACCCGCGTTCGCGCATCACGCGCCCGAGGCCCACCTCCATGTCGCCGTTCCCCGCCCCGAGGCTGGCGATCTCGACCGCCTTGCCCGGATGCGCGGCGTGATATTGCATGATGTACTTGATGTAGAAATCGTCGAAACCCGAGACGCCGAAGACTTCCTCCATCTTCGTCCGCACGTATTTGTTCGACCAGAAATGAAAAATCTCCGGCAGGTCGTGGACCTTGTCCACCGACTTGTAGTGTTCAATCTCGTCTTGGACGCGCTTGGCGTAGCCCGCATCGACCGAGGGCGTAGCAGGCGGTTCTTCACCTATCTTCATGAGAGTGGAGCCGAGAGAACGGGCTGCTTTCCGGAAAAGTCGTATGGGACTCAAGGCCTAATCGAGTATAGCAATTCTTTGATACACTGTGCGGCTATGCGCAACAGAGGGGATTCTTTGAAGGCAACCGAAGAAGAGAAATAGTGCACACCAAAGAGGAGAAGGCCGGCTGGAACATTTTCGCCGGCCTGTTCCTGGTCGCTCTCTCCACGTTGATGTTTGAAATCCTGCTGACGCGCATCTTCAGCGTCACCATGTGGTATCACTTCGCGTTCATGGCCATCTCCGTGGCCATGTTCGGGATGACTGCGGGCGCGATCCTGGTTTATCTTTTTCCGGCGCGCTTTCCGCCCGAGCGAACCACCGAACAACTGGCCCTGTTTGCGATCGCGTTCGGCGCGAGCATTGTCGCGGCCTTCGCGATTCACCTGCGGATCCATTTCGGCGAAGCCACGACGCTGCCGGGTATCTTGTCGCTGGCCGCGACATACATCATCGTCGCGGTACCGTTTGTGTCCTCCGGCGTGGTCGTCTGCCTGGCACTGACGCGCTTTCCCCGGCAGGTCGGCAGCCTGTACGCAGCGGATTTGGCGGGCGCGGCGCTTGGGTGCCTTCTCGTTGTCGGCGTGCTGGCCGTGGTGAGCGGCCCTGTGGCCGTCGTCATCGCCGCTTGCCTGGCTTGTCTGGCCGGGGCGTTCTTCAGCCGGAAGCACGTTCGCCTGGGCCTGGCATTCGTCGTCGTCTGCGCGGCGCTGCCCGCCATTCCCGGACTCCTCAAGATTTCGTGGGTGAAGGGCAGCATCGAGTCGACGCAAGTGTACGAACGATGGAACTCGTTTTCACGCGTGACGGTTTCCGGCGATCCCAGCGAGGCGACTCGACCCTTTGGTTGGGGCCTGAGCTCCACGTACCCGAGAGATCGTCTCGTGCGCCAGCTCTTCCTGACCATCGATGCCGGTGCGGGCACGGTGTTGACCGCATTCGATGGCGACCTGAGCACGCCGGAGCATCTAAAATATGACGTGACCAACGTGGCGCACTATCTCCGCCCGCACGCGGACGTTCTCGTCGTGGGCACGGGCGGCGGACGCGACGTGCTCTCGGCGCTGGTCTTTCACCAGAAGGCGGTGCTCGGCGTCGAAATCAACCAGGCCATCATCGATGCCGTGAACCGGCAGTTCGGAGACTTCACCGGGCATCTCGACCGCTACCCCAACGTGAGATTCGTGAACGACGAGGCGCGCAGCTACATCACCCGTTCCCCGGAGCGTGCGGACATCATCCAGATTTCCTTGATCGACACCTGGGCGGCGACGGCGGCGGGCGCGTTCGTTCTGACGGAGAACAGCCTCTACACGGTGGAAGCCTGGAAAACCCTGCTCGGCCATCTGCGGCCGCGCGGCGTTCTCTCCGTCTCGCGTTGGTATGACGGCGCGCTTCCCGACCAGGTGCTGCGCATGATTACTCTCGCCCGGCAGGCGGTCGAAGAGATGAAGGCCGGCCCGTTGCGCGAGCGCCTGATCATCGTCCGCCACGTCGTACAGCAAAGCCATCCAGACGATCCTTACAGCATCGGCACGGTTTTGGTCAGCCCCG
>CAZRND010000090.1:0-16255 GCA_964601345.1 uncultured Acidobacteriota bacterium
CCCGATGGCGCTCGTCAACACGCCGGCCGAAGGAAAGAGCGAGAGTTTCATGGCGCGCTTCAGGCTGGTGTCCGCCGTGGCGTTGCCGGATGATGCGGTGGCATAGAAGCTCTCGAACTGCTGGCGGTACGCGTCCACTTGCAGCAGATCGCCGGCCGGCGTCTGCGACCCGGGCGCCACAACCAGGATGAAGGCGAAGCGGAAGCGGCGCTGGGCCAGCGTGGAATCGGGTGTGCGGCGGCCGTTTGGGTCCGTGCGGGTGTGCCGCTTCCCTGGCGTAAACGCCGCTCATCCCGAAAACGTTGCCGGTCGGAGTGCAGAGCCACCAGCGGTTGCCGTTCTTTTGCGCGTAGAAGAAGGACGATGCGCCGCGAGTGCAGGGAAGTTGCTGCGCGCCGCCGTAGGCATCGAGCGTGACGGCATTCACAAACAGAGAGAACGTCCGGCTCGCCGTTGCCTGGACTGCATCCCTGACCGTGATACCAAAGCTGAATCCACCGGTCTCGGTCGGCGTTCCTGAGAGATTCCCGCTCGGGCCGTCGAGTCCGAGTCCGTTCGGCAGCCGGCCCGACGTCATGCTCCACTGATACGGAGGATTGCCGCCGCTCGCGCGCAAAGACGCATTGTAGGGTTGTTGCACCGCGCCGTCGGACAATACATTCGTCACGATCTGGAGGGGCGCCGAGGCTCCGCCGGGCGTGATGGTGTCGGGCGAGTTGATTTGCGCGGTCATCGACGCGGAAGATCCAAGCAGCGAGTCGAGATTCCCGGCGGTCGCGAGCACCAGGCTGGTTTGACCCGCGCCTCCCGGGAAATTGCCGGCCAGCGCTCCACCGCTGACAGCGAGGTTGGCCGCGGCAATTGCCGTGGCCGACGATCCCTGCTGCATCGCCACCGACGTGAGAGTCAGGGTTCCCTGCAAGAGAATCGTCCCCGAGGGATAGCCCCACGATCCCGAAGATGTGTACACGAAATTAAAGGCGCCGCCTTGGGCGACGGAATAACGTCCGCCGCCCTGTGATTGCAGGGTGGCCGCCGTCTGCGCGGAATTCGAAATGGAGTACGTTCCCGACGAGCCGAGCGAGCCCGATCCGCTCGCCCCTCCGTAGCCCCAGGTCCAGCCGTTGTTCGAAGTGGTCAGCACGATGTTGATCGTCGTGCCGCCGGTGCCGTGAAAAGCGGATGAGTACCAGGAAGTCCCGAGGCCAATCTGGTCCTGCGCAAATGCCGGCGCGGCGACGGCGCAGATCGCGCCGATCGCCGCTACCAGCACCCGCAGTGAGAGACGCCGGTTCATTTATTCTTCTTGCAGCTCGGCGCGGGCTTGTGCAACTGGATGTTGCCGCCGCCGGGATGACTTCCGCCCAAGTCCCCGCCGGCACTGTAGCCGTTCGAGACGGAGATCTGGAAGATGTCGTTCCTTCCCGGTTCGCCCTTGTCATCCACCACAACGTTGTAGGTGAAGCCGCTTTGATGGTTCACTTCGGCCGTGCCCGAGATGCAACGCGTGGTGCTGTCCGTTCCGCAAACCGTGTAGCTGGTGACGGATGTGCCGTGAACGTTCATGCCCGTTCCATGATCGATGTATTCAAGATGGCCCCAGAGCTGGCCGTTCTTGATGCCGCCACCGACGCCGAAGTTGCCCTTCGCACCAGAAGGCGTGCCCGTGATCCAGCCGCCACCGGTCACGAAATCGCCGCACGTTCCGCCTGAGGGGGGCGTTATGGTCGATCCATACTCCACTTGTCCGGTGATGGTGTTGTACGTGTTCACCAGCGTGGAGAGGTTGGCGCCCAAGGCAAAGACCAGATTGACGTCAGCGGAAGTGCCAAAGGCGCTCGCAAAGGAGCCGCCGAGGTTGGTCATGGTTCCCGTCGCCGTCGCCGTGTTGTTCGATCCGCTGACCATCGCGCACTCGAACAATGTGATGACGCCGGTGAGAGTTCCCTGCGGCGACGAGTAGCTGAAGTTGAGATCGCTCGACTGGTTCACCGAGTAGGTTCCGTCCGCATTGGCGGACAAGGTCATCGGCACCTGCACGGAACTGTAGATCGTGTACGATCCGCCCGTGGAAGCCGCACCTCCAGCGCCGCTGGCGCTGCCGCTGCCAAAGCTCCAGCCGCTCAGAAGGACCTGCGTCCGGATGGAAACTTGAATCGTGGAACTGCCGGTACCCTTGAAGTCGAGGTCCGTGGACGAGGTTCCGAGGTCGAGCTCGGTCTGCGCTAGAGCCACAGCGGGCGCCAGGGCGAGCGCCAGTCCAGCGAGAAAAGTAAATATGGTTCTGGTTGACATTCCTATCTCCTTGGTCCTATTGACCACATGTGATGTTGCTCGCCGACGAGGCGATCACCACGTCCGCCACGCCGATGCTGAGATGTAACGCGTTTACCGTGACGGAGCTGCTAGCGCCGTTCTGCGACACCGCCTGTTCATTGATGACCAGCCGTCCACCCAGCAAAGGCACCGTTTGATTCGGCGTTCCCAGGACGCTGATCGGGACGCCGTTCACCAGCAGGCCGTCGATTTCCACAACGCCGCTCGCGCCGGCGATTCCGTTCGAGCAGAATGCGCTCCCGCGGGATAGCACGAAATCCGCTGCGACGACAGCTCCCGGCACATTCACACCGACAGCGGCCACGGAAGCTTCGGAATCGCTGCTGTCTCCCTGTGCCACCGCGGCGGCGTGAAGCACTTCACCGTTCACAGATCCGTTGCCGTTGAGCGCCAGAGCCGAGGCTTGCTGCGCTCCGCCCGTGGCGGGCAGGCTGCCTGTGTCATTCACCGCGGCGTTCAAACCAAGAATCGACGTTTGCGCAACCACGGCGCGCCCGCCGAAGGTGTTGCCGGTCCAAGCGCGGGTCGCGCCCGCGAAATACAGGCTCACTCCGATCGTTGATGCCAGGATGAGCCACTTTCTGTAAGTTTGTTTTTTCATCTTTATCTCCTTAGGTCGACTGCAATCTCTCGCTCGTCTTCCGCCAGTTGCATCATGCGGGCCAGCGCGCGAAGCACGATTCCCAGAACTCCGCCGCCGACAAACAACACTCCGAGAATTCCGCTCGTTCCACCTACTGCTAGTACGCTCATATCCATCTCCTTTCACTCTGGCCATCTTCGGGAAGTGCTGCGGGGTCTTGCGCCAGGGAATAGCCCGCAGCCTTCCCGCGATGGGGGGAAGCTACGCTACGAAGCGACTCGCTGGCGACGCCGCCAGATGCCTCCGAGTCCAAGCAACCCCGAACCGAGCAGAAACGCCGTAGCCGGTTCCGGCACAGGCGGCGGGTTGGTGACGCCTCCGCTGACCGAAGCGCCCCCACCGGCCGTCACGTTGATGTTGTGGTTGGCGCCGATCATGACCATTCCGGAAACCGGAATACTCGCGCCACCGGTCACATTGAACGTCCCGCTGATGGTTACCTGCCCGTTCGTCGATGCCGAAGCTTGCGTGAACGTCAGGTTGCTGAGGGTCCCGGTGAGATTGCCGGTTGTGGTGTTCAGCGTGAAGCCGATGACCGCACTGGTCGAAAACGATCCGCCGCCGCCGGCCGTGAAATTCGCCGGACCGGACGCTGAGGTTAGAGTGAATCCAGTGGCGTTCGACACCGATCCCGTGCCACTGGCGTTCCCCGACAGCGTGCAGCCAAGAACTCCGCAACCGCCGAGCGATACAGTCAAACCTCCGGAACCGTTGGCGCTGAATCCGATATTCGCGGACGAACTGATCAGCGTGATCGAACTCTGCGCGTTGGCGAAGCTTGCGCTGAAAGCAACCAGCCCGCCAAGAACAAGCATGCAAATAATCCTTCGCATTACTTTTCCTCCTCTGAAAATTCGGCGAGCCTGCGCTCTCCGTCGCGACTCTCTAAGGCAACTTGTATGCCAAACGAAAGGCGCGCGCAGTGTCAGGTAATTGTTAGACTTATGAACTTAGGATGAGGGCGGGTCCGGCAATCCATTGCATAATCGCGCAAAAATGATTTGCACGGTTGCTATCTGCCGGAGGAGGAATCCAGAGCGCGCTGTGCCTCGAGACTGTCGTCGGCGCTCAGCTTCAAGCGCAGGGCCGCCTGCAGTTCGCTGCGTGCTTTATTTTTCTCTCCGGTGGCGAGCAGCGCCATTCCGAGATGATAGCGGTAGGAAGCGCGCGAAGGAGCTTTGCGAACGCAATCCTCCATCAGCGGGATCGCGTTTCCATAGGCGCCTCTCTTGAAATAGACCCAGGCAAGAGTGTCAGTGATGGAATCGAGATCGGGGAGTTGCCTCTGGGCCTTCTGCGCCAGGTCCAGAGCCAGATCGAGGCTCGCGCCCTGGCGCGTCAGCACCAGCGCCAGGTTGCCGCAGGCGATCGCGAAATTCGGATCGACGGCCAAGGCCGCCTCATAGTGCCGGCGAGCTTTGACCAAATCGTTGCGATCGAGATAGAGGTTTCCAACCAGCGTTTCGAGCGGAGCAAATCTGGGCTGAGCCGCCAGCGCCTTTTCATAATGGGCCAGTGCGGCGTCGCTTTCTCCCATGTCCTGGAGAACCTGGGCGAGCTGCAAACGGCCTTTCACGGAATCCGGCTTCACTTGGAGCGCCTTTTCCAATTCCGCTCGCGCGGCATTCAGGTTTCGGTCGCGGTAGAGGAGAAAGCCGAGGATCAAGTGACCGGCGGCATCGCCCGGAGCCTCGCCGACATACTGGCGGAAGCGAACCAGGGCGCGATCATGATGTCCCGCCCGCTCGAGCGAATCCGCCAGCGCCGCGAGGACGCGCTCATTACGGGGCGAGAGGCGCAACGCCGCTTCGTACGCTTTCTCGGCATCCTCGGGTTTGCCCAATTGGTCGTTCGCCTCTCCCAACGCCAGGTAGACGTCCGCGCTTGACGGCGACGACGCCAGGGCGATTTCGAGCTGCCCGACGGCGCGCGTTGCATGGAGGCCGGCCAGCAGCGCTCTCACCAGGAGCAAACGATAGTCCACATCGGATGGTGCGATCTGCACCAGTCTTTCGGCGCGCTCCTGAGCCACGTCCGCCTCTCCCTGCGAAAGGCTAAATCGAGCCGCGGCTGCGAGCACCGCCGGCGCATCCGGCGAGGCAGCCAGAGCCGCATTCAATTCCGACTTGGCCACCGCCAGATCTCCGTCCTCCCAATACGCCATCCCGAGAAAGAAGTGGGGCTCGGAAGACTCCGGAGCCTCGGTCACCTGTTTCCTCAACTCGGCAATCGCTTCCCGCCGCTGACCTCGCGCCAGCAGGATGCGCGCTTGTCCCACCCGGCCCATCACGTCCTTCGGTTGGCGATCGAGAATGATATTGTTGACCGCCTCTGCCTCGGGAACGCGTCCGGCGCCCAGGAGCACGTCCACCATCTTGACGCGGGCATCGCGGCTCGATGGCGCCAGCTCGACGGCGCGGCGATACTCCGAAAGCGCCTTCTCCGTGTCCTTGCGCAGGTAAAGGAAATCGCCGATCTTGACCGCCGTCCCGGCATCGCCGTTGCGCTTCCGCAGTTCGGCCAGCACTGCCTGAGCGTCGTTCTGCTTACCGCGCGCGACGAGAGTGTCGGCCCACGCCAGAAACAGATCCGTCGCCTGCGGATTCACCGCGAGACCGGTGCGCAAGATTTGCTCTTCATCGTCGGGCCGCCGGCGCGTGCGATAGTAGTTGGCGAGATTCTGATAGCCCTGGACGTAATGCGGATCGGCCTCCAGCGCTTTCTTCATGAATCGCTCGGCATCTTCCCATTGCCGCACCGCTGTCACGGCAATCGCGAGGCTGGTCCAGACTGCGGGATCTTTGGGCGCCAGTTCCGCCGTCCGCCGCAGAGCCGCAAGCGCTTTATCCGGCTCTTCGCGGCCTATGTAGACTCCTCCCAGCAGTTGGTACGCAGCGGCGCTGTTCGGGTCGCGGTCGAGCACTTCTTTTGCAATTTGCTCGGCTTGGTCGAAGTCACGCGAGCCGAGATAGATCTGACCCATCGCCATCCGGATGTCCAGGCGATCGGGCTGCAACGAGTGCGCTTCCTCCAGCGCCTTGAATGCCGGGCTCCACTGGCGCAATCCGATTTCAGCTTGAGCCAGCAGGTAGTAGGATTCGCCGTGGCGCTTGTCGTATTGAATCGCCCGCCGCAACTGGATCACGGCCGCCTGCAACTTTCCTTGTTGCATCAGCGAGCGGGCATCTTTCACGAGTCTGTCGCGGCGGGCGATAGGATCGGTCGCGCAGCCCACTGTGAGCAGGAGACAAAGAAGACCGGCTCCGGCCATCGCCAAGCCCTTTCGCATTCCCGCGCGAAACGCTATCCATGGACCGCACGAAAACCGCCGGACGCACCCAAAGAGAGTCAGAGCAAGGAATCCTACGGTCAGCCATGCGAAGCACAGGCGGTTGACGATGCTGCGGCTCCAGTTCTTGACGTAGAGGTAACGCCAGGAGCGCACTTCCGTCTCGAGCCAGTGTTCCTGAGTGCGGCCCGCCGGACTCTTTTTGTGCTCGAGGCGTGCATTTGGATTCAATGCCAGACGTCCGTCCCGTTTTTCGAGGAGCTGGACACAAAAGTCAACGTCCTCGCCGGGGGACGATCCGGTCAGGTTTTCATCGAACTCCAGACCGTAAACGGACTCGGCGCGGAAACTCATCAGCCCGCCTCCCATCTTTCCGATGGGGATGGGTAATTCGCCTCGAAGGCGCTCGGCGTTCCAGTAGATCTCCTGGCGCTCGTCGAAGAAGGGTCCTTGCTTGAAAAACCGCATCCAGCACAGCCGCGGCCAAGGAGGCCTCGGATAATTGGTGATGATTCCGGAGACTCCATCCAGCTTCGAATCCTCATGGTAGGTTCGGAGGATTTCTTCGATAAAGAAACGATCGAGGACCACGTCATCGTCGAGAAAAAGAAGAATGTCCCCGGTCGCCAGTGCCATCCCGCGATTGCGGGCCTGCGACGCGCCGGAGATCGAAGGATCGTAGATGTACTGCAGAAGCACGGCGCCGGGCCAGGCCGAGCAAGGCAGGCGCCCCGGCTCCTTGCTCTGGTCGACGATCACGACTTCATAGGGGAGCACCGATTGGCGAAACAGGCTGGCCAAGGTGGCCTCCAAATCAAGTGTGCGATCCTTGGTTGGCACAATGACGGAAACACGCGGCCGCCGTGCCTCAATTATTTTGCCCGCGCCGCACTCAGAGCGATGGTCAACGAGCGGCGTTGCCATAACGATCTCCTTTCGAATGAAAACAAGCCCAGCCACCACGTCAAAACCGCATAGAGGGCTGTCTGCCACATAACGCCGAGACAGAACGAGGGCCAGGTACAGACGGAAGAAGGCGCGACCATCAGTACCGCGTTGAAGAGAACCGCCACCAACAGCGGCCTCGCCAGCGCCTGCAGCAAATAGGAACGCGCGCCGAGTCGCAGCGAACGAAGCGCCATGACCGGTTGCCACATCTGGCAGACAATCATGGGAACGGCCGTACCGAGAGCCACGCCGGTCAAACCAAAGTCCCGCGCCCAATAAACGCTGAGCAGCAGATTCGCTCCGCCCTCTGTCAGAGTCAGCCACGCCAGCGGCTTGTGTTCGGCTCGCGCAAAGAGAGCGAGTTGAGAGGGGTATTGCGCCAGCACCGGGACGTAAGCGCAGAGCAGGATCGTTACGATCGAAGCGCTCTCGAGAAACGCGTCCCCCACCCAAAGCGAGACCGCGTTCCCGGCATTCCAGAAGATCAGGGAGCCGAGAAACAATGCCAGCAACGCCATGTACCGCGTGCCCGACAGGAAAACGCGCGCCAGGTCCCGCTGCCGGTCCTGTCCATCGAGCTCGCTCATCATCCCCAGCAGCGGACCGCCCGCGGCGGAAAGGATCACCTTGAAGTTCTCAAGAAAGCGCGTCGCGATATTGAACGGCGCAACCAGGGACAGGGCCAAAACGCGCGCGATGACCATGGAGTCGGTGTAGGAGCGCAATTGTTCGCCGGTGACGTTGACAAAGGCCGCCCAACCGAAGTCGTAGAGCTCGCGAAGCCGCCCGATGCTGAGGTGCTTCCCGTGCAGGCGGAGATCCGGATCGGCGCGACGCACCAGGGCTCGGAAGATCGCCAGCGAAAGGACGGCTGCGCCGAACGAGACTAGGTTGATGGCCACGATTCCGTGTCCCGCCTTCACCGCCACCACGATCGCCGCCGCGCGGATCAGCGTCGTCGCGGCGGAGGCCAGGTTGAACAGGTCGAACCGCCCTGTGCCGGTGAGCACGCTTCCCAGAACGCGCGCCGGGATGGTGACCGCCATGCTTCCCGCGGCCAGCATCAGAACAATCTGAAACGTCCGGCGAGCGGACCCCTCCACGTGGAAGAAGTCCGGGAGCACAAGGACCACCAGGGGCGCGACGACCAGCAGCATCAGGCTCACGACACCGGCAGCGCACAGCGCCGTGACGACGGCTTCATGCATCGCGTCTTGGTGGCCCGCTCCCTTGTAGCGCGCGACGAAACGGAAAAGCGCTGTGCGAATCCCCACGTCAATCAAGCCGTAGTAATCAAGCAGCGACGCAGTGAGCACCCACATTCCGAAGTAGACCGGTCCCATGGCGTGCAACAGCAACGGCGTCAGCAGGAGCGAGACAATGCCGTTGACGAACAAGCCGGCCCAGTTGGAAAAGACGCTCTTCGCCATGGTCAGTCCTTGCCGCGGCTCGTGCAGCTTCGACCGCGCAATTCATCCCACACGACCTGCTGGGCGCGAAGATTCGCTTGCGTAACGCCCGAGAGGAAGTCTCCGTAGTTGCGCTCTTCCCCGCCGGTGGAAAATCCCCAGCGATCGGTTCCCGGAGCAGGGACCGCTTGCGTCCCGTCGTAGGGATTGTCCCGAAGCGTCACCAGGCCCCAGTTGCGTTTCTCGCTCCAGGAGTCGGTGTAGGCCCAAAACTTGAGCCCGGCGACCGGCTGCGTCCCGGACGGCGTGCGAGCCTGCGCCAGGAATGCGGCGCGTGCGGCGTAGGTCTGGCCGCGATCGAATTGCGTGAGCAGCGCGGGCGCCCCCTCGCTGGAATCTGTATACCGCCACAACGCCGAGTCGGCGTTGGCGGACATGCCCTCCCACGTGACCATCGGAAGATCGCCCGCATACTGCGCTGTCAGGTCCAGGGCCCGCTGGCTCGTGAGAGCGACCTGTAAAACATCCAGGTACTTCCCGGCCGCCTGCAGAATCGGCTTGCGAGTGAGGCCGCCCCAACCGTTCAACGTCGCCGGACCGAAGACCAGGGCGTGCGGCGACATTTCGTGGATGCGCGCGCGGCACACACTGAAATATCTGGACGCAAACTGCCCGAGAAATTCATCGAGGTCGGCCACGACCGCCGGAGCGGCGGCGCCCAGGTTGGCGTCACGGCCGATCCAGCGATTCCTGCCGCTCTCATCCAGCCATCCTTTGCCGTACGGCCAGCCGCCGTCGGAGTCCCAAGTCGTATAGGACGAGCCCCAAGCGGCATTGAGCGCCTGGATCGATCCATAGCGCGTGCGCAAGAGATCCCGCAGCGCGAACTTGGAGAACACTCTCGGGTCGCTGTAACGCAGGCTCAACTTTTCATTGGCGGCTTGCTGGAAATTGCCGGCCAGCACTACCCAGCCCAGGTGCGGATGGAGACGCACGGCGGGGATATCCGGCCCCGGCCCGAATCCGTAGAGCTCGTCGCTGTCGTCGGAGGCAATTCCCACCAGCCACGGGGACGTGAGAACTCCGGGGGTGAGGCCGCCCACGGCTTTGGCCACCGCGGAATCGAATGCGGGATCGAAGACGTCTGGAATCGTCGAGCCGCGCCAGCCGGAGAGGATCTCCGGATCGGTCGCGGACACAAGATCCTTCACCGGCGATTGCGCGTCGCGCAGACTGTAATAGGACGGCTTGATGATCGCCACGAAGGGCAATTTCTCCGGATTCGACCAGTCCATGTAGGGCGACTTCGAGGGAAGCACGTACCAGGTGGAGTATTCGCCGAGAGTGTTAAATCCCCAGCTCTTCAGGCGGCGCGCCGCTTGACTGCCCCAGGTAAACTTGTCGGGATACTTGCGGGCGATGCGCGCCGCGTAGGAATCGCCGCCGTCGTCGCGGGAATCGGGCGCGTCCACGTCGAACACGCCGAGCATCCACATCACGCTCCCTTGCGGCGTGATGAATAACCAGCGCGATCCCACCTTGGCCGTATGGAAATACCCGGTGGCCGCCTCATGTGTGCCGCGGATGCCCCCGTAACTGTCGAGTTGGGCGGGACACTCCGGAGCGAAGGGAGGCAGACGCTTCTGAACCGGATCCTCAGGCGGCATCCAAAAGAGCACGGCGGAAAGCGCCAACACTAGCCTCAGGGACGCGGGCATGCCTGAGTCCCCCTGTCCTGAAATTGGGACATGCTAACGCTGAGGAAGACCGCCAGCCAGAACAACTTTTGATACTGGCCGGAGACAAATCCGATCGCCAGGCAACAACCAAGGAGTCCCGCCTCCAGGCCCAGCGAGGAGCCGTATAGAAAAGCCGATCCCTGGCGCAATGCGTTTCTCCGCGCGCGCGCGTAAGAGCGAAGCGAAAACCAAAGGATCGCGACAAAGAGAGCGAGGCCGGGCAAACCCAGCTCCGAGCCGATTTCCAGATAGCTGTTATGGGCGATGCTGATTACGGGCGTCCCAGTGGTTTCATAGCGCGTCACGAGCGTCTTGAAATTGCCCAAGCCGATTCCCGCGACTGGGTGCGCGGCGATCATGGCCCGCGCCGCCTTCCACACCGTCGTGCGGTTCGACACAGCTTCGTCGTCCGAGTAGTTGGGATGCACCAGACGCCGCATGGGCGACGATGGTGTCAGCAGCAACAGCGGCATCAGCAGGATCGCCGCGACCGCGAGATTCCTGGCGCGTCGCTTGGAGTGCCAGATCACCCAGAACAGCGCCGCGAGCAGGCCGAGAAATCCGCCGCGCGAGGCCGAGAGGATGGAAGCGGGAAACATGATCGCCAAGGCGCCGAGACAAAACCATCGCTCCGCCCGGTCCCGGCCTTCGAGAAGCAGGCAAAAGGCCAGCGGGATGCCAAGCAGCGTGGAGATGGCGAAGTAATTGGAGTCGCCCATCATCCAGCCCGGCCGGTAGTCGCGATACAGGAGATGGAACTTCCACCATTCGCGCAGGGCGTAGAGAGAAGCGAGAGCGCAGGAGGCGATGACGGCCAGGACGACTGCTCTCAGACGTTGCGGAGAATCCACCACGGCCGCGGTGATAAAGAGCAGCGCCAGAAAAGAGCTGTAACTGAGCAGCGGGCTGACTTCCCACGAGGGACCGCGCAGAGAAAAAGCAAAATAAGAAGCTGTCACCGCCAGGTAGAGAAGCAGGAACAGACCCGCTTGCGGCGACGCGAAAATGCGCGGCGCTCGCTTCCGCAGCGCGAGATGAATGACCGCGGAGAGCAGGCAGGCCGCGCCGAGATACTTCACGACGGTGAATCCGCCCACGAAACGGCCCCACAGCGGATGGCTGGCCAGGGGCATCACCAGAATCAGAAGGCAGAAGAGAATCACGCCGCGCTTCCTCCCACCAGGTGAGGCGCCCGGCAGGCAACGCGGTCCAGAGCATCCCGGATCGCGCCAGTCAGCGCTCTCAGGCTGTAGGATTTTTCCACCCGTAAACGGCCGCCGCGCGCGATCGTCCTGCGGAGGGAGGGATCGAGAAGCAGATTGGCGACGGCGCGTGCGAATTTGCTAGGGTCGTCTTCGAGCAGAATCTCTTCCCCATTTGCAAAGTTCAGCCCCTCCGCGCCCAGAGTTGTGGACACCACCGGCCGGTTCATAGCCGCGGCTTCTAGGATTTTCAAGCGTGTGCCGCTCCCGATGCGTAACGGGACTACGCACACCGTGGCGCGGGCGATCTCTTCCCGCATATCGTCCACGGTCCCCGTGAACTCGATGCCCGGCGACGCCTGGAACTTTCGCAAAAAGTCGGGAGCGGGATTGCGCCCGGCGACAACCCAACGCACATCGGGAACGAAGCGGCGCAACTCCGGCCAAACTCGTGCCGCAAAGTACTCCACGGCATCGCGGTTCGGAAGCCAATCCATGCCGCCCGTGAACATCACCGTCAAGCCGCACGGATCGGGCTGGTTCGGATACTCGTCGACCGCAACCACGTTCGGGGCCACGAAGACGGGCCTGTCGCATTCACGCGCGATGGCCTGGCGATCCTGGTCCGAGCAGGCCAGCACAATGTCGGCGCGGCGGTAAGCGCGGCGTTCCCAGCGGAGCATCTTGCCCCACTCCGTTGCCGCATACAGCCACTTCGCGGGGTTTCGCTCGTGCCGCATGTATCGGCGAATCAGCTCGTGCTCCACGTTGTGGTTATCGAGGATCAGCGGCACGGGACACTCCAGGACGTTGATCATCGGATAAGCGCTCTCGCACCACACTGCATCGAAGTTTCCCCACTCCAGCATCGAGGCCAGCGTCTCGCGCATGGTTTCGCTTCGAAATCGTCCGACCGAATAAGGGAGCGATTGCCAGAGGCACGCGATCCTCGACCGGTAGTCGCGGCCGGCGCTCGCCGGAGTCACCGAAAGAGGAATCAAATGGATTTCGGAGGCCAGCTTCTCCAATTCCGGCGGCGTCTCACGGCACTCCTCGGGCGAGCCGAAGGACACCACCGCGACTTTGTGCCCCGCGGAAGTCAGCGCACGGAGGATCGCCAGGTTGCGAAGCTTCATGCCGTTGTCGGCGGGCAACGGCGGTGCGAGAGAAAGAAATAGGAGGCGCATGGTTTCAGTCCTTCCAGGCCCGGATGACAATCTGTCTTCCCTGAATGTCGCCCGCGCCCTCTCCCGCTTCGAACATCGAACCACCCAGCCTCAGGATCACCGCGAGCCAGAGCCAGGCGAGGTGCAGAGGAACCTTGCCGAGCCAGAGCAGACGCCGGTGCTGGAAGGCCCACGTGTCGTCGTAGACCTGGGGATTCACGGATGTGCGCTTGCGCCTCTTGCGGAAAAGATCCAGAGGCCGGTCGTGCAGGAGCCAGTAGACCTTCGACGCATACCGGCGGAGGGAAACGGGAAAAATCTCCCATTTGCGAAAGCCCGCATCCCGAAGCAGATCGCCGATTTGTTCTGAAGAAAGGAACCACGTTACGCCATCGCCCGCCGGAGGAGGGACATTGGGAAAAGTCAGGAACATCTCCCCGCCCGGAGCCAGCAGACGATAAGCGTTCGCCAGGCAAGCGCCCGGATCGGCTACGTACTCGAAGCAATCGAGTCCGTAGATAGTTTGGTAGGTTCCCTCCAACCGCTCGGTCAGATCCGGGTCGTCGCCCGCGGCGCGGACGCACGCGATATTGCAATTCCCCAAGCGGCGATCGAGATCGTCGATGACATGTTGCGAAGGATCGATCAACGTCATGTGCCCGACGCGCCGGCGCAGGCGGAAGGCCGTGAATCCGCTGCCCGGCCCGATTTCCAGAATTCGCGATCCGGGCACCACGGGCATGTACTGGTAGAGGATCTCGTCGCGCAGCGGAAAGTCGTGAGCGGGCGCCTGCCACACGTCGCTCAACCGGAAGGACGGCATGGAGGTGCTCATGTGCGCGTTTTCTCCAGGAAGTGGTGATAATTCCAGGCGATTTGCCTGGCCCACTGCGTCCAATCGCCCGAGGCATCGGTCTCTACCGGCAGCCGGCCGGGAGACATGCCGACGGCGGGCGCTTCCCCGGTAAAAGCGGGGAATGACGGCGGCAGGAACGCGAACAAATCGGCGGCTTCCCGATACACGCAGGACCGCGGCGATCCTTGCAGGGCCAGGCGCATCCAGCGCGGCCAGCTCCGCCGGCTCCGCAGCCATCCTTCCTCGCGGCAAACCACAAACCAGCCGCGCAGGCGGCGATGGAGAGGCTCGCGTCTCGAGATCCGAGTCCATAGAACCCGGTTTGAGGCGGAGTCGGGCGATCCGGTCAGCACCAGCATTTCCCAACGGAGCAGCGCCCGCGCGAAACCCGTTGCCGCGATCCACAGCCAGCGCGCGGCTTGCGGCTCCACCGGATGCGGATTCAATTTCCATTCCGTCGCTTCACTCACGAGCGCGGCAAATCGGGAGAGGAAAAAGCCCAGATGGGCCCGATGTCCGTGCCGCGCGGCGAGCCGGCACACCGCCACCTGGCGCGCGCGATAACTCGGTTCATAGCAATGCATGAAGAGCAAGAACGAGGTGGCCATGTCCAGGCACAGCTTTACGGTCCGGGCATAACCTTCCTCTTCCAATTTCGCTTGCCCCCGTGAAATTCGCGCCGACACTTCGATTTGTTCCACGATGCGGTTGCACAACATCCGCCATCCGTCTTCGAGAGGGATTTCTTCCGGGGTGAAGGTTGGGATCAACGAGAGCGCCGGCCATTCTCCGCACACCACCCGGCCGCGCACGAGCAATTCGTATCCATAGATATGCGGCGGCATCCCGGCGAGATAATCCGAATGCGCCATGGCGATCGAGAGAAGGCCGTCGATTCCTCGCGCCCGCAGATCGAGCTCGATCTCGCGGCAAAGGGAGTGGGTCTCGGCGGCGTCCGGGAGACGGACGTCGGTGTCGAAGACAACCAGAAATTCGGCATCTCCGATCAGCTTCCAGGCTCCGCCTTCCAGCAAGAAGGAGGCTTCGTCTCGCGCCAGGCTGCCCGTCAGAATGATCGAGCGAATCGCGCTTCCGAAGTGATTCACGATCGCGGCCGCGGTCCGGCGGCAAATCGTTTCCCGCAGAGAAATCCGATCCGCGGCCGACTCTACCGTCCGGCTGAAACGAGGAACCCGTCGAATGGAGATCGTAGCCATAGCTATCCTGCCTTGTTGGAATTGCTGAGCCAGGCCTTCGGCGACTCCGCGGCGACGTTGCGATTCCAGGCGTCGATGTACAGGTCTTGCGTCGCTTGAACCTGACGCTGGATCTGGAATCGTTTCATCACCCAATCGCGGCCATGCCGTGCGAAGGATTTGAGCAACGCGGGTTCCCGCAACAAACGGCGGATCGCCTTCGCCAGAGCATCCGGATCGTTCGGCGGTACGATGAGCCCGTTTTTCTCATGGACAACAACTTCCGGGACGCCGTCTACGTTGCTCGCCACAACCGGTTTCCCGGCAGCCAGGGATTCGATGGCGGCGAGCGGGAGCCCCTCGTACAGCGAGGGAAGGACGGTGAAGTCGCAGAGGGCCAGCCAGTCCGGCGCGTTGTCCTGGTAACCCACGAAACGGAGCCGCGAGGTGATGTTGAGTCCCGCGGCCTGCAGTTCGAGTTCGCGGCGGAGACGGCCATCTCCTGCCAATACGAGCCGGCAGTCCGGGAATTCCGCCAGGACGTTTGGCACGGCATCCAGCAGAATGCGATGCCCCTTTTGCTCCTCCAGCCGGGCGAGCATCAGCACGACCGGATCGCTGTTCAGAAATCCGAGCGACTCGCGGAGGCCCGGCGGCGCCGGACGGTCCGGACGAAAGCGGCTCAAGTCGCTGCCGTTTTCGATGACGATGATTTTGTCCTGGGGCAGGCCCTTCTCGTCCGTCAGGTACCTCGCGTTGGCTTCCGAAACGGCGATGTAGTAGTGCACGCAGTGCCCTGCCGCCCGATCGATGGTGAAGTTCCGATGCCACTTGCCCTTCCGCCATTGCTCGCGGACGTGGGGCGTCTCCACCACCACGGGAGCCCCGCCGAGCCTGCCGGTGGGAGAGGCAAAGAGGCTGGCATAGAACATGTGGGAGTGAAGAATGTCCACCTGGTGCGTGCGCAACAGGCGCCACAATCGAAAGACTTCGCCGAAGTGATAGGGCTGGCAAAGCGTCAACAGAATCACTTCGACGTCGGCGGGAAGAACCTTTTTCAACTCCGCTAATTGCCCGGGGCGCGCGATCGAGAGGCCGCACTTCTACGTTGCGGTCACGGCACCCAGCTACCGACCTCAGTCGAGATCCGTCCGTGATTCAGGTGGCCTCCTCCTCCAGTCCGCGCGATGTCAGCGCTATCGCCCTCCTGCGGGAAACGCAGGAGCTCCGATCGATCGCCGCAGCATTCGAAGATCCGGGTTTGATGCCAGCGGATCGACTGCAGCGCGCGCTGGCGCTGGCGCTCGCGCCGCCCGCCGCCGCACGCATCGCAATAGACGCGCGCGGTCCCCGGCCGATGGGTCTTGCCGTCCGAGCCCTTGTCCCAATGCACGTGCTTGAAGAACCCCAGGAACTGCCGGTGACCGCAATCCGGGCAGGCGACGGATGCCCTTCGCTGGTCCGACCGGG
>CAZRND010000091.1:0-16207 GCA_964601345.1 uncultured Acidobacteriota bacterium
GCAATGCGCCGCGGCTCGCGCCGAGCGCCACGCGCACGGCCAGCTCGCCTTCGCGCTGCACAGTGCGCGCCAGAATCAAGTTGGCGGCGTTCGAGCAGGCGATGAGGAAGACCAGCAACGACGCGGCCATCAGCACCCACAGCACGGTCCGCGCCTTCGCGGTGATCTGGTCGCGCAGCATCACGGCGTTGATCTGGCCGTCGGCTTTCTTCGAATACGCCTCGGGATATTTCTGCACCATCGCCGCGTAGGCGACTTTCAGCTCGGCGCGCGCTGACTCGAGATCTGCGCCGGGCGCCAGTCGTCCGAACAGCTCGGTCATCCGATGCACGCGTCCGGTGACCATGGTTGCCGAGAGATGATGCGGGCTGGTCACCACGTTGGCGATGATCTCGGTCTCGGCCGGATAGGGCGCGGACGGCTCGAGAACGCCCACGATCGTGGCGCTGCGAATGCCCAAGCGAATGTTCTTGCCGAGTACGTTGGGATCGCTCTTGAGCGAGTTCGACCAAAAGAGATAGGTCAGCACGCATGCGCTCGCCGCGGCGGGCCCAGCGTCGCGCGCGTCGAGCAGGCGGCCGAGCACCGGGCGCAAGCCCATCACGTCGAAGTACGATCCGCTGACGACGCCCGAGCGCACCTCGCGCGGCTCGCCCAGTCCGACCATGGTGAAGCCGATGGTCGAGAAGTCGCCGAACTTTTCGATGCTTTTGACGCTCGCGCGCAGGTCCAGAACCTCGGGCACCGAAAACGTGGCGTTCTCGAGGTTGATGCCGGGGGCGCTCTGGCGGATGTAGATCAGACGCTCTTCGCCGCGGTTCACCAGCGGGCGCAGGAGCACGCCGCGCACCAGGCCGAAAATCGCAGCATTCGCGCCGATGCCGAGCGCCAGAGTCAGGACCACGGTGACGACCAGCCCCTTGGATCGCGCCAGCGAGCGCGCGGCAAACTTCAGATCGCGTAGGAACATCGGAACCCCTCCCTGCTATAGATTACACTTCTTCCGGGGTTCCTTTTGTAATGACGATTGCTCCAGACTCCGTTCCCGCCGTGGCCCTGCGCGACCTCTCCAAGCGCTTTGGCTCGCTGCACGCCGTGAAGGGGATATCCCTCGAAGTCCATCAAGGCGAGGTCTTTGGCTTTCTGGGACTCAACGGAGCAGGGAAGACCACCACGATTCGCATCCTGCTCGATCTGCTCCGGCCCACGGGCGGACGGGCGCAGCTCTTCGGCCACGATTGCCAGAAGGAGAGCCGCCGCACGCGCTCTCTGCTCGGGTACTCGCCCGGAGAGCTGGGGATTTATCCGGACATGACCGGCGAGGAGTTGCTGCGCTTCACCGAACGTCTTGGCGGCGTTCCGGTGTCGGCGGAATATCGCAGCCGTCTGCTCGACCGCCTCGAACTTCCCGATGCCGACTTGCACCGGCCGCTGCGCGAGTACAGCATGGGCATGAAACGCAAGCTCGGATTGGTGCAGGCGCTGCAAGGCGATCCGCCGCTGCTGGTCCTCGACGAGCCGACCGAGGGACTCGATCCGCTGGTGCAGGAGGCGCTGCACGAAATCCTTTTTGAATTGCGGCGGCGCGGCCGCACCATCTTCATGTCGTCGCATGTGCTCTCGGAGGTCGAACGGTTGTGCGATCGCATCGCCGTGATCCGCAAAGGCGAGATCGTGCTGCTCTCCACGGTGAGCGAAGCGCGGAGTCTCGGCGGGCGAGTGGTGCGCGTCTTCTTCCGCGAGCCGGTCGCGTCCCCCGCGCTTCCCGCGGGCATGACGCTGGTCGATGCGCAGCCCGATCGCTGGACCGTCCGCATTCCCGGCGAGGCCGCCGAGCTGCTGGCACGGATCGCCGGGATGCCGGTGCGCGACCTGCAGATCTCGGAACCCGCGCTCGAAGACGTGCTGCGCAACTTCTATCGCGAGGAGAAGTCGTGAAGGGCGTGAGCGTGCTGGTGATGCACTCGTTCCGGCGCTATCGCGCCCTCTTGGCGGCGGTTTACGCTCTCCTCTTTGTCTTTCAGATATTCATGAATCTCGCCGCGGGGCAGATGGAGCGGAACGGACTCTTCAAGGTCCCGAACATCTTTCCGGAGTTCATCGCCAAGTGGACCAACATGGTGGGGATGTCGTTTCAAGGTTTGGTTCTCTTCGGGTATTCGCATCCCGTGGTGCTGCTCTTTCTGATGGCGCTGGCAGTTTCATTGGGAAGCGAACCGGCCGGCGAGATCGAGATGAAGTTCATCGACCTGGCGATGTCGCGCCCCCTGCGTCGGAGCGCCATCATTCACCGGACAGGAATCGTGGTGGTCCTGACGATCGTTGCCGGCGTCTGCTGCATGCTGGCAGGCACCTGGACGGGACTGCGCTTTCTCGCGCCGGAGGGCGTCGAAAAACCGGCGTGGAGAACGGTGCTGTCGCTGGCCGCGAATCTGTCGCTCGAAGCGATCGCCTGGGGAGCGATCACGCTGGCGGTCGCGTCGTTCGCCAAGCGGCGCGCCATGGCAACGTCGGTCTGCGGTCTGACCGCTTTCTCGATGTTCGTGCTCGACTACGTCGGCAAGTTCTGGAGCGCGATGAAAGAAGTGTCGCGCGTCTCGCCCTTTCACTACTTCAGTCCATTTGAGATGATCGGCGGCCGCCATTTGCAAACACTGGACGTTGCCGTGCTGCTCTCGATTATCATGGCAGGATGGGCGACGGCGAGTGTGGTCTACTCGCGCCGGGATCTGTGACTTTATCGAGTAGGGCCTACTTCATTCCGTACTTCACGAGCTGCATCTCCGCGTCGCGTACCATGCCGACCGCGGGGCAATAGACCTTGTGGTCCTTCAGAGACTTTTCGAGAGGACTCGTCTCGACCACGTGAACGCACTTCTCGAATGATCCTGCGGGCGTTGTGGCGCGCTCGGTGACCGAGAGGATTTCGATGCGGTCCATGCCCACGCCCTGCGCCTGCTCCTGGTAGAAGCGCTGCCCGAGCTTAGGGCTTGCCGGCATCATCAATCCGAACTTCGCGCCGTTGACACCGGATAGCCATGTGCCCGCGTGGCCCGAGACTTTGCCGTTCTTGTAGATGTCCACTTCCTCGCCCATGTAGTAAACATCGCTCGTGGCCGAGTCGATCGCATAGTAGTCGCGTGTGACCTCGACGATCTGGCCGTCCTTCATCTCGCGATCCTCCACGATGCGGCACTCGACGCCGTCGATCTTCCTGGTCTCGGCGAGGACGGTGAGCGTATCGGTGGTCTTGCCGTGCTGGAAGAAAAGCACGTACCCCGGCGTCAAATTGAAGTAGGGATTCGAGCCCCCATGGGCTGTGATCCCGAGATTCTTTTTGTCGACTGCGAACTGGCTTTGCCACGTCGTGGCGGCGAGAAGAGCGAGGAGCGCGGTTCGCAACATGCGGCTACTATAGCGCCGTTTACGTTAGAATGTGAGGAAAGGACGATATGCGGAATCCCGTTGCTTGCTGCCTGTTAGCCACTCTGGCGTTTGCTCAGGCACCGCAGTTCGAAGTGGCCTCCGTGCGCCCGAACCTTCTCGACGATCGTATCGTCACGATCGACGTTGGACCGGGAAACCGATTCAGCGCTCGCGGCTACACGCTGGTCCTGCTGATCCAGCGTGCTTACGGCGTTATGGATTGGAACGTAACCGGGGGACCGTCGTGGATTCGCGACGATCGTTTTGATGTCTCCGCCAAGGCCGCCGGCGCACTCACCGAAGCAAGCCTGCAACCCATGTTGCAGCGCCTGCTGGCCGACCGCTTCAAGCTGCGGGTGCACAATTCGACGAGAGAAATGCCCGGCTATGCCCTGGTCGTAGCCCGAGGCGGACTCAAGGCCAAGGCCGCCGCAGGCGGCGAAGAGCTGCGCGATACCTTCCGCTTCAACCAAACCGGACTCAGCGGACAGAGCATCGCCATGCCCACCTTCGCCCGCTTCGTTGGGGGCAAACTCGGATGGGTAGCGGTGGACGAAACGGGGTTGTCTGGCCTCTACGATGTGAAGGCAGTTTGGAAGGTGGAGCAGGAGATGCCCCTCGAGCCCGTTCCCGGCTACGATCCTCGCGACCCCCTACGGTTCGCGGCCAACAAAGCCATCGAGGAACAGCTCGGGCTCAAGATCATCCCGAAGAGGATCACCGTTCAGACGATTGTGATCGACAGCGTGGAAAAAGCTACCGCCTCGGATAACTGACGAATCAAAACACCACAAGATATAGTGCTCGGCCCGCTCTGAGCCACAACTAAAAGATCACGAGCCAGTTAACCAAATTTTTTTGGTTCGCAAGTGCAGATTTTTCTTGACACTACCCGCGTGAGAGTGGAGGATAGTGGTCTAAATGGGTCAAGAGTGGAGAGAGAGCAGTCAACCTGGCGCGGGTTTACTGCTTTCTTTCCGCTCAAGACACATTCGAACAAAAACATGCTTCGAGGCAACTCACAAGCCCGGGTCGATGAAAAGGGACGGTTGAAGATTCCCGCCCAATTCAAACAGGCCCTCGAGAAGCGTTACGAGAACGCCTTCTTCGTTACCAGCCTCGACGGGCAATATGCCCGTATCTACCCACTCGAAGAATATACGAAAATCGAAGAGAAAATCAAGGAAAATTCTTTCGACGATCTGCACAACCTGGTTCGCTTCAAGATCAACCTGTTTGGCGGGGAGGCGGAGATGGACAATCAGGGCCGCCTGCTCATCCCGCAGATGCTGCGCGACAAGGCCGGGATCAAGGGCGACGTCTTCGTTCTCGGCATGACCACTTACCTGGCGGTATACAACAGCGATCGAGCCCAGCCCATGGTCGACGCGGAGTTCACGCCCGATCAGAGGAAGGAGATCGCCCAATGGGGGATCTAACACCGTGCCATGTCCTCTCGCTCGCAACACCCGCACGTTTCCGTACTGGTTGCCGAGGTCTTGGAATGCCTGGCGGTACGGCCCGAAGGGTTCTATGTGGATTGCACAGCGGGAGGGGGCGGGCACAGCTCGGAAATCGCGGGCCGGCTTACCACGGGGCGCCTGTTGGCGCTGGATCGTGACGAGACAGCGGTTGAGCTAAGCCGCGCTCGGCTGGCGGAGTTTGGTGACCGGGTGGTGCTGATGCATTCGGCGTTCAGCAACCTGGGTGAGGTTACTAAAAAGGTACACGAGGGTTTGGCGGATGGAATCTTGGCTGATCTCGGGATGTCGCAGATGCACCTGGATGACCCCGGGAGAGGCTTCAGTTTCGCGGCGGAGGGTGAGCTCGATATGAGAATGGATCGCTCCCAGGAATTGACCGCCGCTCAGGTAGTAAATCACCTCGACGAGACCACTCTCGCCGACGTGCTTTACCAATACGCAGACGAAAGGAGGTCGAGGAGAATCGCCAAAGCGATCGTCCGGGCCCGGCCGCTCACGACTGCCAGGAAACTGGCGGATGTGGTTGCGGCCGCGTCCCGGGGATCGCGAACCGGGCGGATTCACCCGGCCACTCGCACCTTTCAGGCGCTGCGGATTTACGTGAACAACGAAGTCGGGGAACTGGAGTCGCTGCTGGGGCAAATCCCGGCGGTGACGCGTCCGGGAGCCCGGATCGCGATCATCGGCTTTCATTCCCTCGAAGATCGCATGGTGAAACAGGCATTTCGCCGCTGGCAGGCCGAAGGGACATGCCGCGTGCTGACCAAGCACGCCGTGCAGGCCTCGGACCAGGAAGTGGCGAACAATCGCCGGGCCCGAAGCGCCCGGCTGCGATGCGCAGAAAGGATTTGAACCATGGCTGCCGCCCTTGTCACCCCCCGTCCTCGGGCGATCTTGAAGCAAAGGATGCCGCGTTCGGCGTCTCGTCGCCCGGCTCCGGCTGGAGAGATTTACTACGTCAAGCAGATCGATAACTCGCGCGTGGTGCGGGTGGCCAATCCGCAAGAGCGCCGCCAGTTCCTGTTCTGGCTGCTGCTCGGCACGCTGATCTTCGGCGCCGGTCTGGCCTGCGCCGGGACGCGCTTCGCGGCGATCCGCAACGGCTACGCCATCGCCGACATGAAGGGGCGGCGCGACTCGCTGATCGAAGCCAACCGCAGGCTGGTGCTGGAAGAAGCTTCGCTGCGTGATCCGCAGCGGATTGACTCGATCGCCCGCGGGCTGGGCCTGGCTCCGCCGCGCGAAGGGCAGGTGGTAAGGATGGAAGCTCCCGTGACTCCGGGTGACGGCGAAGTGGTGGTGGCGCGGAATCTTCCTCACTAGGAAAGGGGAATGACAGAAGCCTTTCCTCTCCGGCGCTACGCGGCGCTCTCGGCCATCGCTCTCGTCTGGATGGCGGCGGTGGCCTTTCGGCTTTTCCATCTCCAGATTCTCCATCATCACGAATTTGCGGCGCGCGCGCAGCGGCAGCGGCAGCGGACCATCGAAGTCAGCCCGAAGCGCGGCGTCCTCTACGACCGCAATCTCCACGAGCTGGCGGTTTCGGTGCAGGTCGACTCGGTTTTCGCCGTCCCGAGCGAGATCGCGCATCCGGAAAACACGCTGGCCCTGCTGAAGCCGATCCTCAACATCGACGTGCACGCCCTGCGCACGCGCATGATCGCCGGTCGGCCTTTCCTGTGGATCAAGCGCAAGGTGAGCGATCAGGAATCGCAACGTGTCCGGGCCCTGAACCTGAAGGGCGTGTACCTGCAGAAAGAGAACAAGCGCTTCTATCCCAAGGGCGAGCTGGCCGCGCACCTGCTCGGTTACGTGGGCCTCGATGAAAACGGGCTCGGCGGCATCGAGCAGCAATTCGACAAACAGGTGCATGGGCGTCCGGGACAGGTGCTGATCCAGGCCGACGCGCACAGCCGCTATTTCGGGCGCGAGGACGAGCACACCGGCGAGGCCGGCGAAAACGTGGTCCTGACGATCGACGAGAACATCCAGTTCCTTGTCGAGCGAGAACTGACGGCGGCCGTGGCTAAGGAACATCCCAAGGCCGCCACCGTGGTGGTTCTCGATACGAACACCGGAGAGATTCTGGCGCTGGCCAATCGCCCGACGTTCAATCCCAACGAGCTGAAGGCCACGTCGGCCGAAGTGTGGCAGAACCGCGCCGTGAGCGCCGCCTACGAGCCCGGCTCGACGATGAAGGTGGTGACCATAGCGGCAGCGCTCGATTCGAAGCTTACCCGCCCCGACGAGGTCATCGATTGCCAGATGGGCCAAATCAACGTCTTCGGGCGCGTGATCCATGACCACAAGCCTTACGGCAATCTCACCGTCACCGGGATCATGGCCAATTCGAGCGACGTGGGCGCGATCAAGCTGGGCCTGCGCCTCGGCGACGAGCGCATGTATCGCTACATGAAGGCCTTCGGACTCGGCACAAAGACGGGCGTCGAGCTGCCCGGCGAAACAGTCGGGCTCACGCGGCCGCCGGAACAGTGGTCGAGGTCATCGATCGGGTCGATTTCCATGGGGCAGGAACTCGGCGCGACCGCCTTGCAGATGGCCTCCGCAATGTCGGTGATCGCTAATGACGGGGTCTGGCAGCGTCCCAGGATCGTCCGCCAGGTTTTCAAGCCTGGAAAGCGCGGCCTCAGCCTGGCGCCGGCATCGGTTCAAGCGTCCGGGCCGCGCGATCTTCCGGGTGGCCGTCGCGTGGTGAGCCGGCAGACAGCCATCGAGGTGCGTCAGATGCTCGAGCAGGTGGTGCTCGCCGGCACGGGGCCGGCGGCGAAGCTGAAAGGATATTCCTCCGCGGGCAAGACCGGCACCGCGCAGAAATACGATCCGAACACCGGCACATACTCGAAGTCCAACTACGTGGCCAGCTTCATCGGATTCGCCCCGGTGAACAATCCGGCGGTAACCATCGCCGTGATCCTCGACTCGCCCACCGGAATGCATCAGGGCGGACAGGTGGCTGCGCCGATCTTCAAGAGCATCGCCGAGAAAGTGCTTGCGCATCTCGAAACGCCGCACGATCTGCCGGTGGCGGATGAAACCAAGGCGCGGCCGGTCGATCTCGCGCAAGTCACCGACTTTGCGCCGGTGCAGGCGGAGGAACGGGAGTCCCTCGGTCCCGCGGTCCAAGATCCGGATGCAACGCGCTTCCTGGCGCTTGAGGGCGCGCCGCTGGTGCCGAAGTTCCTGGGCCGGTCGCTGAGAGAAGTGGCGGAGGTCGCGATGTCCCAAAGTTTGGAAGTGGAGTTGCTTGGTAGCGGGGTAGCGTCGGAACAGGTCCCTTCACCCGGCGCGCGCCTGCTGCCGGGAAGGAAGATCGTGGTGAAGTTCTCGCGCTGATTCTTATGACCATTCACGACCTAATTCAAGGGATTGAGGTCGTGGAGGCGAAGGGCGATCTGGGGGTTCCAGTCTCAGGGCTCGATTACGATTCCCGGCGAATTCGGCCCGGTCAGGCATTTTTTGCAATCCCTGGGCTGAAGACCGACGGCGCGCTCTTTTCGAAGTCGGCGCTCGAACACGGCGCGTTGGTGATTGTCGGAGAAAGCGCGTCGGACCGCGAGCCGTGGGTGCGCGTGGCTCACGCGCGCAGAGCGCTGGCGCAGGCGTCGGCGAATTTCTATCGCCATCCGTCGAAGGATCTGAGTTTGATCGGCATTACCGGAACCAACGGCAAGACAACCACGGCATTTATCGTGCACTCGATATTGGAAGCGGGCGGAAAGACCACGGGCCTCGTGGGAACGATCGAGTATCGCCTGGGCTCGAAACGCACCCCCGCGCCGCACACGACGCCGGAATCGCTGGAGTTGCAGGCCTTGCTGGCGGAGTGGCGGCGGATGGGCGCGACACACGCGGTGATGGAAGTATCGTCGCACGCCCTGGCGCTCGATCGTGTCTGGGGAGACACGTTTCGTGTCGCCGTATTCACAAATCTGACCCGCGATCATCTCGATTTCCACGGCGACATGGACCGCTATCTCGCAGCCAAGAAACTGCTGTTCACCGGCCAAGGAGTCCCGCCCCCCGAGTGCGCCGTGCTGAACGCCGATGATCCGCGCAGCGCGGAACTGGCGAAGTGCGGAAACAAGCGCGTCCTCTGGTATGGGCTGAACGCCGCGGACGTCGCGCCCAACGGCGAAAAGGCGATCCGCACGCCGCTGGGCGAGATTCCGAATCGTTCGAAACTCCTGGGTCGCACGAACCTGTACAACACGCTGGCGGCCGTGGGCGCGGCGGTGGCGCTCGACGTTCCTGCGCAAGCGATCGAAGACGGCATCCAGTTGCTCGAGTGTGTGCCGGGCCGCTTCGAGAAAGTGGACGCCGGACAGCCGTTCCTGGTGATTGTCGATTACGCGCACACCGACGATGCTCTGAAAAACGTGCTGGCCACCGCGCGCGAGCTGAATCCGCGGCGGATCATTACCGTCTTCGGCTGCGGCGGCGACCGCGATCGCACGAAGCGTCCGCTGATGGGACGCGCCGTGGGGGAGGCGAGCGATCTGGCAATGGTGACCAGCGACAATCCGCGCTCCGAGGATCCGGCGGCCATCATCGAGGAAGCTCTTCAGGGACTGCGGCCGACCGGCTTGCCTTTCCACGTGGAGGTCGACCGCGCTGCCGCGATCGAGCTCGCCATTGGCGAGGCCGCCGCGGGTGACCTGGTGCTGATCGCTGGAAAAGGGCACGAGACTTATCAAGTCATCGGAAAAGAGATGCGCCGCTTCGACGACCGCGAAGCGGCTCGAGAAGCGCTTGGCAGGCGAGGATTCTAGATGCTCTCGGTTTTCTCCAACCTGAAAGGCATCGCTGCGGTGCTCGGCGCTCCGTCCTCGACGGGCGCCCCCGTGACCGGCGTCTCGATCGACTCGCGGACGATCCAGCCGGGCGAATTGTTCTTCGCGCTGCGCGGGCCGAATCATGACGGTCACAAATTCGTCTCGCAAGTGCTGGCGGCAGGCGCGTGCGCGGCGGTGGTGGATTCTGCCAGCGGGCTCGACGGTTACCGTCTGCTGAAGGTCGCCGACACGCTCGCGGCTCTACAACAACTCGCCGCCGAGGCGCGGCGCCTCTGGGGCGGCCGCGTGGTCTGCGTCACCGGCAGCGCGGGAAAGACGACAACCAAGGACATGATCGCCGCGGCGCTCTCGGCGCGGCTGCGCGTCCGCAAAACGGAGGGGAATCTCAACAACGAGTACGGCCTGCCGCTTTCGTTGCTGCGTCTATCGGACTTAGATCAGGCGGGCGTCTTCGAGCTCGGCATGTCGCACGCCGGAGAGATTGCCGCGCTCGCGCGCATTGCCCAGCCCGATACGGGCGTGGTCACGTGCGTCGCGCCGGTGCACCTGGAATTCTTCGAGAACATTGCGGGCATCGCCAGGGCCAAGTACGAGCTGATCGAGGGGCTGTCGCCCGATGGAACGGCAGTGCTGAATGCCGACGATCCGCTGGTATCGGCCTTCCGCTATTCCGGCCGGGTGATCAAATTCGGCATCGACCAGGCATCGGACATCAAGGAAGGCTCGGGCGTCTCCTTTACGGCGGCCGGCGTGCGTTTCACGCTGCCGTTGCCCGGACGTCACAACATCCTGAATGCGCTTGCGGCGCTGGCCGTAGCGCAAAGTTTCGGAATCTCCGCCGATGAGGTCGCCGCCGCGCTGCGCGCGCTGCGCGCGCCGGCGATGCGCGGCGAGACCATCGACTTCGAAGGGGCCACGCTGATCAACGATTGCTACAACTCGAATCCGCAGGCGGCGCTGAGCATGCTTGACTGGCTGGAGCGCGTGCCAGCGAAGGGGCGCCGCATCGCCGTTCTCGGCGAGATGCTCGAGCTGGGCCCATTGGGTCCGGCGATGCATCGCCAGGTCGGCGAGCGCGCCGCGCGCGCCGCCGACTACGTGATCGCTGTGCGCGGCCTCGCGCGCGAGATCTTCGCCGCGCTGCCCGCCGGACGCGGCAAGTTTGTCGAGACGCCGGAAGAAGCTGCGACGCATCTCGCATCGATGCTCCGTCCGGGGGACGTGGTGCTGCTCAAGGCTTCGCGCGGCGTTCATCTCGAACGCACGATCGAAGAATTGCGAAAGGCGCGGGTCTGATGCTCTACTGGCTGCTCTACCAGGAACTGTTTCCGCACTTCTCGCCCTTCCGCGTCTTCCGCTACAACACGTTCCGGACCGCGTTTGCCAGCCTCACGGCGCTCTTTCTCGCTCTGGTGCTTGGTCCCTGGCTGATTCGCCGCCTGCGAGAATTCCAGATCGGCCAGTACATCCGCAAGGAGGGTCCGGAATCGCACCAGTCGAAGGCCGGCACGCCGACGATGGGCGGCATCCTGATCGTCGTCTCGATCGTCGTGCCGACGCTGCTGTGGTCCGATCTCACCGACATCTACATCTGGATTCTCGTACTGGCCACCGTAGCCTTCGCCGTGATCGGGTTCATCGACGATTTCCTGAAGATCCGCAAGCGCCAGAGCCTGGGACTGACAGCGCGCTCCAAAATCTCGCTGCAGATCATTGTTAGCCTCGTGGTCGGGATCAGCCTGCTAGCGCTCACCGCCAAAGGACTCTACTCGACGCATCTCATGGTTCCGTTCGTCAAACGCTACACGCCCGACCTGCTCATTCCCAGCCTGATGACCGAGCCGTACACCTATCCGTTTGCGTTTATCTTCTACTTCATTTTTGTGATGGCGGTGATGGTGGGCTCGGCGAACGCCGTGAACCTGACCGACGGTCTCGACGGCCTGGCGACCGGGCTGACGGTCATCGCCGCCGGCGCGCTGACGATTCTCTCGTACGTCACGGGGCACGCCGTCTTTGCGAAGTACCTGGAGATCGGCTTCCTGCCGCGCGTGGGAGAAGTCGCGGTCTTCTGCGGCGCCATGGTGGGCGCGAGCCTGGGTTTCCTCTGGTCTAACGCGCAACCCGCGGAGATTTTCATGGGCGACGTCGGCTCGCTCGCGCTG
This sequence comes from uncultured Acidobacteriota bacterium, assembly GCA_964601345.1. GTDB lineage: Bacteria > Acidobacteriota > Terriglobia > JAJPHL01 > JAJPHL01 > CAZRND01. Next base: position 11,890 of record CAZRND010000091.1, read on the forward strand.
GGAGGCGCGATCGGCACCGTGGCCGTGATCATCAAGCAGGAATTGTTGCTGTTCTTCGTGGGCGGCGTCTTCGTGCTCGAAGCCCTCTCGGTGATCGCGCAGGTGGCGTCGTTCAAGCTGCGCGGCAAGCGGATTTTCCGTATGGCGCCGCTGCATCACCATTTCGAGCTGGGCGGATGGAAGGAGTCGCAGGTGATCATCCGGTTCTGGATCGCCGGGCTGCTCTTTGCGCTGTTTGCATTGACCACGTTGAAATTGAGATAAAGAGAGAAGCATGTTACTCGACGGAAAGCGGGTCCTGGTGGTGGGAGGCGCGAAGAGCGGCGTGGCCGCGGCGCGGTTCCTGCACACCCGCGGCGCCGTCGTCACCATCAGCGACCGGCGCTCGCTCGAAGATCTGCGCGAGGCCCGGTCACTTGGCGTGCTGCTCGAGACCGGCGGACATCTGGTCGAGACGTTTCTCGACCAGGACCTGATCGTCCTCTCGCCGGGAGTGCCGGTAGAACTGGCGGAGTTGAATGCCGCGCGCGCCAAGGGCATCCCCATCATCGGTGAAGCTGAGATGGCCGCGCGCTTCCTGAAGGGACGGCTCGTCGGGATTACCGGATCGAACGGCAAGACCACGACTACGGCGCTGACTGCCAAACTCTTCGACGCAGCCGGCTTCCATACGCAGGTGGGCGGAAACATCGGGATGCCGCTCACGTCTCTTATCGCCACTGCGAAGGACGAGACCGTGAACGTGGTGGAGCTTTCGAGCTTCCAGCTTCAGACCATCGAGAAGCTGCATCCCACGGTAGCCGTCGTGCTGAACGTGACGCCCGACCATCTGGACCGTCACGGCGACTTTGCCGCTTACGTCGCCGCCAAGGGGCGCATCTTCGAGAATCAGACGGCCTCGGACTTTGCGGTGCTGAACGGTGACGACCCGGTCTGCAAGCAGTATGCGCAGCGAGTACCGTCGAAGACGCTGCTCTTCAGCCGCCATCACGAGGTGGCCGCGGGCGCGTGGGTCGAGGACGGCGATCTCGTCTTCTCCTCGGGAACCTGGTCGACCACGGTCATGGAGACCAAGGAAATTCAACTCAAGGGCGATCACAACGTCGAGAACGTCCTGGCGGCGCTCTGCGCGGTGCTGGCGTTCGAAGCGGATATCCAGGCAGTTCGGAAGGGCGTGCGCGAGTTCCAGGCCGTGGAGCATCGACTGGAGCACGTGGCGACGATCGGCAAAGTGGACTTCTACAACGACTCGAAGGCCACGAACGTGGACGCCACTGTGAAAGCGCTCGAAGCATTCTCCGGCAAGCTGCTGGTGATCCTGGGCGGGCTCGACAAGGGCAGCGACTACCGTGAGCTGGTCCCGTTGCTCAAGAAGAAGGCGCGCTGCGTGCTGCTGATCGGCTCGGCCGCGGACAAGATCGCTTCGCATCTGGGCGACGCCGTCCCGCTGATACGCGCCGGAACGCTCGACGTGGCGGTTGGCGAGGCGGTGAGGCGAGCACAGTCGGGGGACACCGTGCTGCTCGCTCCGGCCTGCGCCAGCTTCGACCAGTTTCGGAACTTCGAACATCGCGGCGAGGTGTTTAAGGAACTCGTGAAAGGACTGCAGAAGAAATGAAACCGCCGATGAACGCAGATACACGCCGATCAAGGAGGGCTTCCATCGGCGTCCATCGGCGTGCATCGGCGGTTACAAAGTTTTTTATCTATGGCGAAACGACTCGAATCCGATAAGACGCTCTTCCTCACGACTCTGATCCTCGTGGTCTTCGGCCTCGTGATGGTCTTCAGCGCGTCGGCAGTGATCTCGGCCGAGCAGTTCGGCGGGCCCTATCACTTCCTGGTCCGGCAACTGGTCTGGGCCGTGGCGGGCGTTGCCGCGTTGCTCATGGTGATGCGCATCGACTACAAGACCTATCGCCGCGAGACGTTTGTCTTTGCCGTGCTTTCGATCACGCTGGTCCTGCTGGTGACGGTGCTCTTCGGCGAAGCCTGGCACAACACGCATCGCTGGTTCCGCTGGGGATCGTACTCGTTCCAGCCGTCGGAACTGGCCAAGCTGGTGATGGTCGTTTTCCTCGCTTGGTTCCTCGACCTGCGCCTCAGCGCCGGGAAGGACTCGGTCGAGACGGTCAACGATCCTCTGCACACGCTGCTGCCGATCCTGCTGATCGTCGGCCTGACCGTAGCGCTGATCTATCGCGAACCGGACCTTGGCACGTCCGTCGTGGTGGCACTGATCGCCGCCGGGATGCTCTTCATGGCCGGCCTGCGGCTGCGTTATTACCTGGGCGCGTTCCTGCTGGCGTTTCCCGCGTTCTACGTGATGGTCTGGCGCGTGCCGTATCGCCGCGCGCGCGTGGAAGTCTTCCTCGATCCCTTCAAGGACCCCCTGGGCAAAGGATTCCACATGGCGCAGTCGCTCATCGCCGTCGGCACGGGAGGACTCGGCGGGGCCGGCCTGATGGAGGGCAAGCAGAAACTCTTCTACCTGCCCGCGCCGTATAACGATTTCATTTACGCGGTCGTGGCCGAGGAATTGGGCATGATCGGCGCGATGGCGCTGGCGGCGATCTTCGGCGTCTTCCTCTGGCGCGGACTTCGGGCCGCGCGCTACGCTCCGGACACGTTCGCGCGCCTGCTGGCGCTCGGCATCACCATCATGATCGTCTGCCAGGCGATGATCAATTTCAGCGTGGTGTTGGGCCTGGTCCCGGCCAAAGGGATTCCGCTGCCATTCGTCTCGTATGGAGGAAGCTCGCTGCTCTTCAACCTGGTGGCCGTGGGCATTCTGCTGAATGTCACCCAGCATGGGAACGGCTGATGCGCGTGCTCATCGCCGCCGGAGGGACCGGAGGTCACGTGATTCCGGCCATTCGCGTGGCTCGCGAGCTCGAGCGCCGCGGCGCGGAGATTCTGTTCGCCGGCACGACGCGCGGCATCGAGATCAAAGGATTTCGCACAACGCCCTTCGATCTGGGCGGATTGAACCGCGTCGGCGCTTCGCAAGCCCTGGCGACGCTGCTGCAATTGCCTGCGGCTCTTGTGAAATCCGCGCGCCTTCTCGAAGAATTCCGTCCCGACGTGGTCTATGGGGTCGGAGCGTACGTTTCAGGTCCCGTGCTGCTGATGGCGGCCATGAAAGGCATTCCCGTGGTCGTACATGAGGCCAACGCCGTCCCGGGAATCACCAACCGTTTACTTGCCCCGTGGATCACGCGCGCGGTCGTCGTCCATGAAGAAACGCTGCGCAACTTCCCGGTGCATCGAGCCGAAGTCGGAGGGCTGCCCGTGGCCGAAGAGTTTTTCCGCATACCGCCGAAGGCGCACGTCGCGCCTTATACGGTGCTCGTGACCGGCGGCAGCCAGGGATCGGCCCACTTGAACCGCGTGGTGGTCGAGGCTCTGCCGCAGGCGAAAGACCTGATCTTCGTGCATCAGACCGGCGTGAAGGATCTTGAAATGGTCAAAGCCGCTTATGAAAAGTGCAGGGCGAAGGGAGAAGTAACTGCCTTCATCTCGGACATGTCGGCGGCGATGGCTCGCGCGGACCTGGTGGTCTCGCGCGCCGGCGCGGCCACGCTGGCGGAACTCGCCGCGGCGGGGAAAGCGTCGCTGCTTGTCCCGTTTCCCTTCGCGTCGGACGATCACCAGTTGCACAACGCTCTTTCCCGAGAAGCGGCCGGAGCGGCGCGCGTCCTGCGCGACAGCGAGCTCGATGCCGCGACGCTGCTGCGCGAAATCGCCGCGATGCTGCCGCATCTCGCCGAGATGGAAGCGAGCGTTCGGCGCTTTGCCGCTCCGGAGGCCATCACGCACATCGCCGAGGTTCTCGAACATGTTTGTTAAGGCTCAACGCATTCACTTTATCGGGATCGGCGGCATCGGCATGAGCGGCATTGCCGAGGTGCTTCTGAGCATGGGCCATCGCGTCAGCGGATCGGACCTAAAGCTCTCCGACCTGACCGCGCGCCTTGAGAAGTCCGGCGCGACGATCTTCGAAGGGCATGCCTCCGACAACGTCACGGGATCGGACGCCGTCGTGACCAGCTCCGCCGTACGCGCCGACAATCCCGAAATCCTCGAAGCGAACCGACGCCGCATTCCGGTGATCCCGCGAGGCGAGATGCTGGCCGAGCTGATGCGACTGAAATACGGCATCGCCGTGGCCGGATCGCACGGCAAGACCACCACGACGTCCATGATCGCCGCCGTTCCCTCACCCGCCGGGCCCCATCCCCCGGGCCGTCCCCGGCCCATCGGGCGTAGAGCCCGCCGGCCCGGGGGAACATTCCCGCCAGCTCGGCAAAGGTGAGGC